>JAPORB010000216.1 GCA_026710425.1 Gammaproteobacteria bacterium | reverse complement strand
GCTCAGAAAGCGGTTGAACGCAGTGCGCTTGGGCTTTCCATTTCAGGTGCTGCTGCATTGACGCTGTCAGACCCGCTGTGCGAGACACTCAGCGGTCCGGCCGGACCATTTTATATCGACAATCGCTTCGCCGATTTTGGCGATCCAAGCGGCCAGTGCAGTGAGGGCACTGTGCATCACAGCTTCATTGCTGTGGGTGCCGAACGCCTGAGCCTGGCCGGCACCTTTGAACATGAGTTCAGCGACAGCGTTGAATTCTATTCATTCTTTCAACATTCCGACGCCGACACGGAACGGCAAGGTGACGGCCGAACCCGTTCACGCTCGGCGCATTATATGCTGCCGCCTCCCGGGACAGCACCACCCAGCCCGGCACAGCCCATTTTCGCATTGGCTGAATTGGGTGCGTTTGCCCCCGTATTGGGTATGGCGCGACCCACCATTACCAATTCACCTTTGTCAGCAGCCAATGGCGGTATTGGAACAGCCATGTTTTCCACAGATATTATCGCCACAGGTTGGCCGCGAGAAGGCAATACCCTCAACACAACAAACGTAACCTCCGGCTTGCAGGCAGGTTTTCGTGGTGAGTTCGAGGCAGCAGGCCGGGTGATTGGTTACGATGTCAGTGCATCCTGGAGTTATTCGAGTGTCGAACAAAGCTACCTGACATTGCAGCGTGACCGAACTGAACTCGCCCTGCAAGGTCTAGGCGGCCCCAACTGTGTGCCAAACGGCGTGCCAGATTTCGACTTTACCAATCCAGCGGTTGATCCGTTTGGTGTTTGGACTAGTCTCTCCAACAACTTCAATGACATAGCCTTCCCTGGCTACATCCTGAATCTCCGGGAAACATTCTCCTATGCCCTGACAAGCAATAACCATGGTCAGGGTGGTTGTGAATTCTACAATCCATTCCTGACAGCTCTGACCGACCCCAATCTGGCCAACTCGCAGGAATTACAGGACTGGATGACCCAAGACATTCTGCGGGCCGACAAGCAAAACAAACTATTGGTGATTGATGCCGTGATCAACGGCGAGTTGTTCGAGATGGGTGGTGGTACGGCACAGTTTGCAACTGGTCTACAGTATCGGGATCGTAATGCAGCCTCTATTGCACCAACCCAAAACCAACCTGGCCTAAGAGTCATCGCCGACTATGACTTATTCGGGATGCCGAATGAATACTTTGAAAACTTCACCAATAATCTTGAATGCTCACAGTGTATATTCAACTTTGACCATGACCGCACGGTTCGAGCAGCTTTCCTCGAACTTTCTCTGCCATTCGCTGAGAATGTGGAAACCCAGGTTGCGTTGCGCTGGGAGGATTATGGTGAAAACATCGGCAGTGAGTTGACACCCAAGGTGGCCCTGAGCTGGCGACCGATTGACGAACTGCTGCTGCGCGGCTCCTTTTCACAGTCATTTCGGGCACCCAACATTGGCGTCGTCTACGAAGCGTTCGAAGCTTTCGGCACTACTGTCCAGGACCCCATCAGCAACCAGTTAGTCCGTGCCGGCCTTTTACCACCCACCAATGAGAATGCTGAGCCTGAGGGCTCCTTTACCGTGGGATCTCCCAATCCTAATCTTGGCAATGAGTCAGCCAACACGTATAGTTTGGGCTTTCAGTGGACACCTGGAGGGGATCTGCAGGGACTGAGAATTGGCGCAGATGCATGGCGCTTTGAGGTTTCGGATCGGGTTTTGCCGCAGGTGCCCAGAGCCGCCATTCAGCCACAAATTGATCTCTTCTCACAGGTTGCTCAAGATGAGAACAATTACATCCTGAACACCTCTTATGCCCTCGATGCCACCCCTCGATTCCAGAAATGCGTGCCCAGTGAAGTGGAAGCCGAGTTCGGTCGTAACTCTGACGAACGCCGCAACTGTGTGGTCGACCCGCGCCTTTATGACATCATTCCAGAAATAGACCGTCTCGCCGGCGACCTTGATGCTGATCTGGTGACTATCGTATTACCAGCTGTTAACGCCGGAAATATTACCGTGCAAGGCATTGATCTGAAAATGGGCTATCAGTGGGATACTGACTTTGGCAACTTCAATGTGGGCCTTGAATATACACACATTGATGAGTATCTGGTCAATGATGTACCGGGTCTGGAACTGGGCATTCAGGAAACCGGAAGATTTGATGCGGCCGGCACAGATGGTGAACAGGCCATTGTTCGTTCCGTGCCAGACAACCGTGGAAATATACGCTTCAGTTGGTTACGTAATAACCATGCAGTGACTGTTTTCAACAGACACATCGGATCCTATGAAGTGCTCGGACATCAGGACTTTATTGAAAATCCGCGAGAAAATCAGTTCGATATTGCATTAGCCAAACCAAAGATTGTCAGCTATGATACTTGGGATATTCAGTACAACTACACCCACCAGTGGGGTAATGACAGCATGGGCACCACTGTATTCACTGTCGGTGTCATTGATGCACTGGATGCTGATGTCCCACTACATAGACGTCAGACTTTCGATCAAACGGTATTTGATTCTAGAGGACGTCGCTGGTACGCACGGGCATTGTGGCAATTCTGACCGATTAGGCCAGTCAGACTGAATAAGAAAAACGGTGTTGCGAAATCAGCACCGTTTTTTTTGGCACAACATCTTCAATTAATTTCCATTACTTGTCTTGCGTATGGCGAAGACTGTTCTCCATTTCTCGTACAATCCCATCAATGGAGTCCATACCTTGTTCAGAGACACTATGTTGATTAAACAAATTAATCATCCTTTCTGTACGCCTTCCAATCTTCAACAATCCTTCAAACAGACTATCGTCTCCCTTGCGCTGCAAGATCACATCAAGCAAAAACGCAAACACGGCAATAAAACTGAGGATAAAGTCCCGGCTAGCATCGGCATAAAGCTTGATCTGAAAAATGATAAAACGCTTTATCTGAAACCATATCCCTTCATGGTTTGAATTCTTTTTGGAATATTCATGGTTCATAACGAGCTCCGCTATTGAAAATCAAAAGATCCAAATTGCGGCCATAACATCTACCTGGTATTCGTTTACTCGCAACCAATAAGTAATCATTATGCCTCACCGCAGTTTTTTATTACGTTACGATCCGTTTTCCAGTACCAGCAACCCTGCTCCTGTATTTGAAATAGGTGGATGGTAATGTTTGTGGGTCACATTGACCTTCTCTGTCAACGCAACGCGCATAACCAACCTCATAAAAGTCTCAACACCCTCCATTCCTGCCTTTTCCATGATTTCAGTAATTGACTGGCAGTCAAACCAATCTGGACTACTGATGATGCTTTCCATGCAAGCTAGGTCATAATCGATATTAATTATGCCACTGGACTCACCCTGTAGCTCATGAGAAATGCCGCCAGTGCCAAGAATGACTACTTTTATGTTTTCGGGATAAGTGTCAATGGCTTTGCTGAGTGCCCTACCCCAGCTGGTAGAGTTTACTCGCCCGCGGTATTGGATGCTGAATCGTATTGATCTCCAATGGAATAGTTTTGACTGGTCACGTCGGCAGATGCCACCAAATTAACCACATTGGCACAAAACCATGATCAACCAACATTTCCTGGCAGGTGGCGATATCAAATTCCTGATAGACCAGATATTCAGCAAGATGCCAGGAAAAATGGACATCCTCCTGAAATGATTGAATACTCTGCAAGACCCAACCCTCATCGGCACTTTTGTAAACATCTGCGCAACCAAGCGCAATTGACGCAAGCTTATCAAGAAAAAGTTCAGCCCATGATCGTTGTATTCAACAGTAGCAATATACGGATTTACCTCACTTAACCAAGTCTTGACTGGTTCATATCCATCAAAAAAAGTTTCCAATAAGGCACAGATACTCTTCCTGCATTCATGACGTTGCCAATGGCCGGAATGTGGGAGGTAGTCACACCGCCAACTATTCTAGCCATTCCAGAATCCACTCTGAGCCTGCAGTTTTTCTATAAAGCCCTCTGCATGAGCATCAAGCCTGATCTGGATCTCTTCACATGTTATTCCGCGAAATGCAGCTCCTATGTCTTGCATAGTCATACCGCGCGGAACCGCCAATTTAGCCATAAGGAAAATGTTGACCCTGGGCGCAACAGCTGCAAAAAGTCTCCATTCAGCAATGCCTGCTTCTGTTCAGCACTTAGCCCGGAGCTCTCAGCATAGCCAGCTGGATTATGCTTGAATGCCTCTCTATCAGAGGCGTTGTTAAATGAGAAAAGTAACTTATATTCAGTCCATAGGTACAGTTGGCGGTTTTCCCGTCAAAAACATAAGTGCCGGGTATTGAGTCATAGTCGTGATTTTGCCAGTTCATGCCTGTGCACTCATAATTCAGCCTTGTATTCCAAGCTGTAATAAGACAGGACGAAACTTACCCTACATAAAGTAGATCTCAATACATTAGAAGCCGGGGTTTTCGAAGGAATATTTCCCTGGTTCGGTCGCTACAGTAATCCTTCGCAGCTCAGTGAAACTATCAATACCAGCTTTGCCTCCAAAGCGACCGTAACCTGCGTGGTCAACACCACCAAAAGGCATATGTGGCTCGTCATGTATAGTGGGCCCATTGACATGACACATCCCAGATCGAATCTGCCGTGCCACCCTCAGTCCGCGAGCAATATCTCGAGTAAATATCGATGAACTGAGTCCATATTCTGTGTCATTGGCCACGGCAATGGCATGCGCTTCATCCCTAACCCGGATAATAGCTGCAACGGGACCAAAGCTTTCTTCACTATAAATTCTCATCTTAGGATTTGTGTGGTCCAGCAGGGTTGCTGGCATATGCACAGAATCATCACATCCACCCACCAAAATAGTTGCTCCTTGAGCCTCGGCATCCAGAATTAGTGCATTGACATACTCCACAGCTTCAAGATCGACCATTGCTCCCATGTAATCATTGATCGGAATCTGATCCGTTTTGACTGTTAACTTGGCAGCAAACTCATCAGCAACCGACTCAACAACTATGAGGCGTTCCGTAGACATACAAATTTGACCTCTATTGATGTAGGCACCAAAAGCAGCCGCTTTGACTGCCTCATCCAAATCAGCATCCTCCAGAACCAGCATCGATGCCTTGCTTCCCAACTCCAGAATGCAGGACTTGAGGTTTCTTGCTGCCCGCTCGGCGATAATACGTCCGACTTCTGAAGACCCGGTGAAATTAATGCGCTTCACTGTCGGATTGTCGATTAGTGCCCCAACCACTTCACCAGCAGAAGCCGGTGCATGAGTGACTTGCGTTACTGTGCCGGGAGGAAAACCCGCATCAGCACAAGCATTCATAATCAACTGATGCGTGCGTGGACAAATTTCGGATGCCTTGAAAATGACAGCATTACCACAGGCCAGCGGTGTGGCAATCGCTCGTATTCCGAAAATAATTGGTGCACTCCAGTGGGCAATACCAAGAACTACCCCAACCGGTTCTCTTAGAGTTATGGTAAGGCAACCAGTTCTATCAGCAGGAATAGTTTCGCCACCAATCTGCGTGGTAAGGGCAGCAGCTTCACGCAGTATGGATGCGCCAAGTCTAAGGTTATGCATCGCCCACTCCTTGGAAGTGCCAAGTTCTGACTCCATAGCTTCAATGAAGTCTTCCCGCCTCGTTTCCAGCCCATCAATGGCCGCCATCAGCATATTGCGCCGGAGGTTGGGTCCTATCGCCGACCAAGCTAGATACCCGGCATTGGCCATTTCACATATTGGAGGGATATCGCTCACTTGCATAGCGTGAGACTTGCTGACAACCTTTCCAGTCCTGGGATTGATTCGCTCAAAAATCATCTGGTTTCTCCCAAAGTTTGACTATCCATATGGCCTGTGAACGTATCGACAACAACAAGAACTGATTAATTAAGTGCCAAAATTTTGCACAAGCTCTTACACCTATTACCTGTAATTATGAATACGCTTATAACACTGCTTGCCACACTACTTTAGAATTAATTTTGTCGGTACGAATGACTTATTGTCGGCTCTAGACCCTAAATGATCAAAGTTGGGCCGACACAAGCTGATTGGCGAGAGCAGAATGTCTGCCCTCTCCGATCCCTACCCAATATGATCAGCATGATGAAGGCTACCAGTGACCCCAAAGCCATCACAAAAGCCACAAGGGAAAGACCGAATCCACCGTCAAAAAGCAGACTGGCGACAATAGGTCCAACTATGGCACCGCCCCTACCTACTCCAATCACAAAGCCAGTTCCACCCGCTCGTAAATGTATCGTAAAATAAGCTACCAGCTAGGCATGCAAGCCAACTACCACCAAGTTAATATAAAATCCGGCGATGCAGCAATAGCCGCCAGACTGGTTAGGTCTGACTGACCCTGCCCGAACACATTGATCAATAATACGAAGCTTCCCATGGCTCCCATCACTAAAACCCTGACTCCAAACAGATGAGTCAAAGATCCCAATATCACAGATCCCGGCGCACCTCCAACATTGGCCCAGACCAACACACTACCGGCTGAGGCTGGAGAGTAACCCATATCCACAACCAGCAAAGGAATCCACTTCAGTATAAAATAAAAAGTCACTATATGGGTCAGGTAGGAAATAATCAGCAAGATAGTTGTACGCAACAGTTGCGGTGGAAACAGATCTGGCCACCCATAACCTTACTTGTTTCCTGTTGGCAACGGCAGTGTATCCAGAGGCCGATCACCCATCCGTTGAAGAATTGCATTGATCCTTTGAAGGGAGTCTCAACCCCTTTTTACGCAAGATGCAAAATTGATTCCGGCATGAAGACCCTGACCAAAGGAATAAGCAGTGCTGTCATGCCTGCACCCAACAGAAAAACTGAGTGCCAATCAAACCAGGCAAGCAAGGCAGATGCAATTGAGCCACCAACCATGATACCGACAGGATAACCAGCGGCCATTAGTGCCACATTGAAATTACGATGCCGCTCACTGGAGTACTCGGCAACCATGGCATTAGTTATCGCCAGCATGCCACCTATTCCCAAGCCTGTTACAAATCTTACGATTAACAGGCCAACAATGCTACTAACGGATGCGGCCAGCAACATGCCCAAAAACATTATGACAAGACAGCCAAGGATGATAGGTCGGCGACCCAGAGTATCTGCGACACTCCCAAGTAGCACCAAACCAACTGCCATTACTACCATCTCCATGGTTAGCACTATGCTCAGCTAGGCATTGGAAATTTCCCACTCAGCCACAATACCAAGAGCTGAAAAGCTTATTGCCAGCACATCGAAGTTGTCGAAAGCATTGAGCACTATACAGAGAATGACAGCGACTATTTGCAGCCTTGGCATGGGGAGTTTATCCAGAAGATGCTGGGAGTCCATAATTAACGCGTTCACCATACAGTTGCAAGGATCAAACATCTCTAATACAAGTGCTCAGCATCTTGCCATTCAAATCCAGTCAACTATGAGCCTTGTTAGCCTAGGACATTTCAAAAGTCCGCTCTGTTGACTGATGATGGTTAAATCTATACTTGCGACAGTATTCTACCCCCCCTAAGATTAGTGCTGACCATTTCGTTTTTTGTTGTGGCAACGTCTCGGCCATGACTTGTCTGTCCCCCTATTTCCTCCATCGATCTGCGTTCGGTGACCGTGCGCCCGACTCATGGTGCCGCTGAGCACCGCCGTTGGGATCGTCTGGTCGAGGAGCATCATTACCTGCATTACCATGGCATTATCGGCAAGGGTTTGCGCCATGTGGCACTGGTCGGTGAGACCTGGTTGGCCCTGATTGGCTGGCAACCCGGTGCCTTCAAGCTGGTGCCGTGACAGTTGGATAGGGTGGTCACCCGAACAGTAGTTCCGGCGGCTGCAACTGATTGGCAACAACTCCCGTTTCGTTATCCTCACGCCTCAGACCTTGCCTAATCTGGCCTCCCGTGTGCTGGGACTGAGCCTGCGTCGGCTGTCGGCAGACATCCAGGCGGTACATGGCTATCCGGTCTTCCTCGCCGAGACCTTTGTTGATATCTCAAAGTTCAACGGTACCTGCTACCGTGCCGCCAACTGGCACACGCTGGGCCTGACACGCGGGTTCTCCCGCGCTTCCGGCGGCCCCGCCCGCTTTCGCCATCACGGTCAACCCAAGGCCTTGTGTCAGGAGCCACTGCCGACGGACTGCCAAACCGACCCAGACGCCGCAACCGATGGAGGCCCCTCGGCTACGCAGCCTGTTTGCGTTATTGAGCGAGATTTCTGAATACCGCAAGCCCCGGGGCATCCGCTATGGTCTCAACACCCCCTTGTCTATTGCAGTAGCCGCACTTCATGGTCGACCCTCATGATTAGATACCAAAATTACGGCAAAACATCTGGATAGCAGCAACCACCATAGAACCTATCACTCGCCTGCAACAAACAATCATTACAGGTATTCCGACATACTTTTGAAATTGCTATAGCAATTTACTTATTAGCTTACTGCCGGTAAGCCGTAGGTTTTGGAATATTTTAATCTTAATGATATTAGATAGGGATATTTGGAGAAATTGGCAAAGGATTTTTACGTCTATATTTGTCTGTTAAGCTTGATACTTGGCAAGCATAGAACGGATAGGAACTGCCTGACACTCTCATCAGGAACTGGAAAATCGCCGAAAGCAACAGGAATCTACACTTGGCAGAGCATGCATTAGTCTACTGACCTATGGCCAGACTTCACTGACTTTCCGGGCATATCATCAAAGGCTACCCGGTGGTGAATTTATCTGGCCAGTCCGGCAAACCCATCCTAGTGAAGCATGCCCTTTCTGATTACCACTACCTATTTACTGAGGCCCCCTGTGTGAGTAGCTTTTTGCATTAGTTTGGGAATATATTCATCTGGATAGCTTGAACTCTCAATCATTTGGCAGCGAGTTCAAATAATCAGCAGCCTCATTGGCGGCATCTCTGCCACTGGTGATGGCCCCATTGATGGAGGGCATGCGGGTATATTCACCAGCGAGGAATAGGTTGGGTATATCATCCCCATGCTTATGCAGAGCGTTTGCGACCGCTCTTTGTACACCGGGAGGTGTGATGGCTGTTGCTTCAGGCCAACGGTAAACACGGGAAAATATGCCTTCACCATCTTGGGGAATTTTCGACCCCGGTGGTGCCATCCGGCGCGCAACCGCTAGTGCCTGACTCTTGATTTCATCATCATCTAACGGCAACAACTCTCTGGCGCGAACGCGCCCGATCATCAGATCAAGCGTTGCCGTTCCTGGCGGAACACAAGACCGAAGATAGGAAGAACGGTCCAGCATAAGCGGGGTTTCGTCTTCTGGAAACATGACTGCGGTCAAACCATCGGGTAACGGGCTATGTTCAAGACCGAACACAATACGACACCCAACAGAATATTCAACCTTGCCCAGGGCATTGACAATCGGTTGCGGCAATCCAGGGATAATCCGAGTGGCAATCGTGCTGGTGGTCGCGCAGATCACCGCATCTGCCTTGATACTCTCGCCATTTTCACCTTCAATATTGACAGTTGATGCCACTCCATCCTGGATTTCAATATGACGAACCGGGGCAGAAACGCGCAGACCATCTCCAATGCGATCACTCAAGGCATGGGCGATGGAGCCAATACCCTTTTCAGGAACGCGCAACAGATGACCCTTCATTAGTATTTGACTTACGTATGCCAAAACCTGAACGCTACTCATTCTTTGGAAATCACCCATGGCATCTTCCATAAAACAACGAATGAGCATCACCAGATCCTCCGGTGCACCGATCCTGGCCATGTAATCCACGAAAAGCTCACCAGTATCCGCTTCCACCGGGGTCGCATCGCTAGCGAAGCTAGCAAAGTTTTTCCACTTCGATATCTGATTAACTATCTTGAGTAGTGCGAGAATCGAACGCGGGGACATTAGGCCCATTTGTGCTGCTGACACCATGTTGCGCAACACCGTCATTGGCTTCACATCGGCATGACGAGTGACCAGATATTTACCCCGGCGATGCCAGGCTGCCGTCTGCTCCGCTGCCATCATCGGCAACTCCAGTTCGTCGCAGAGATCAAGGACTACATCATGGGCTGTGGTGAACCAGTCCGCGGCTTCATCAATACAGAAACCATCGACACGATCCCCGCCCAGGCGCCCACCTGCCCGATCTTTTTCTTCCAGAACAATAGGCTCTATACCCCGCTTCTTCAGGGTATATCCGGCCATCAGACCAGCTGTGCCACCTCCCACAACTACCACCCTTCTATCGTTCATCGCAGATCACCTCTTTCAAAAAATTGTTAGCTTACAGCCAGTTGTCAATCAACCGCACTTATCGACGCGGCAGAACCAGTTTGGCTGACTTCGGCTCTGGTTTTACTGACCAGCATCAAGAGCGGTGGGAGCAGCAGAAAATCCATTATCAGTGCCAGAACAATGGACATGGTTACCAAGCCACCCAAAGACCAATTTGGTTGAAAACTCGAAAAAGCGAAAACCCCAAATCCCAGTGCCAGCACCACAGTCGTTGACAACAAAGCCCCGCCAGTCTTGGAGAAAGCCTCTCGCACCGCCACCTGCTGCGACCCCCCATCGCGCCTGACTGCTGCCAGATATCTCGACATAAAATGGATAGTATCATCGACAATTATTCCGAATGAAATTACTACAAAAACCGCTGCCGCTATCCCAATATTTCCAACAAAATACCCCCACAAACCAATGGCCATAATGCCCGGTAAGAAATTCGGCACTAAAGATACCAGGCCATAACGGATACTGCGAAACACCAGGAGAAGCAGCAACGACACGATGCTTGCTGCAATGACTGTTCCTGACAACATCGACCTGATGCTTCGTTTGGACAAATTGGCGAGCACTAGTGAAAATCCGGACGCTCGTGTTTGCAAATCAGGCGCATTGGTTTCCAGCCAGCCATAGCCGCGTTCTGCCAGCTCAAGTTGTTCGGTACTGGAAAGATTACGAAGGGTCACGACCATGCGCGTTGCTGACTTTGACACATTGATGCTGTTGTTCAATTCCTTACCAAAAGGCAACGAGAGCTCATACAGAAGCAGGTACTGAGCCGCCAAGTTTCTTTCCTCCGGAAGTCGATAGTAGTCTGGATCATCACCATTCATGTTCTGATTCAATCGCTTCATAATGTCAGAAAATGACCAGACATGATGAACGCCGGGCTGTTGTCGATACCATTCCGCAAACCGGTCAATGGTGGCCAGATACTCTGGATCAGTGACGCCATTTTCCTCCCCGGAATCAAGCGAATACTCCTGGGTGTCCATGCCAGTAAAATTGTCGATGACAAATTCCATTTTGCGCCGATATTCGTGTCGTTCTCCATAGTACTCGACAAAGTTATCCGATAGTTCAATGCGAAAAATTCCTGTGGAGCAAGTTATCGCAATTGCACACATAATTAAAAACAATGGCTTTCTTTTTTCTGTCACAAAATCACCTAGACGCACAAGACGATCTTGCAGAACACTGCGCCGTTCGGCGGGTGGACGTAGTGGCAAAATGGCCAGGACTGCGGGCAGGAAAGTCATTGAAAAAATAAAGTTGAAAACAATGCCTATCGCCACAAAGTTTCCGAGGGTTCTGAACGGAGGCAGGTCTGAGAAATTCAGGCTAAGAAAACCAACGGCTGTCGTGATGGATGTTAGTAAAATGGGATAGACGTTATCTTCAATCGAATGCGTTATGGCTTCTGCTTTTACCAATCCGCGTCGCATGCCCGCAAGAATTCCATTAATAATGTGGATTGAGTAGGCTACGGAAAAGGCCATCATAACTATCGGGGTATAGGCACTGATGGGGGTAAGAACAATGCTAAACCAACCCATGATCCCCATTACCGCCCCAACATTAATAAGCATCAGAAAAAAAGTCGCCAACGTGCATACCACAGAGCGGGTCAATAGCAACGCCGTCAACAGAATGATGATTAAGGTGGACGGAACCAGAAAGGCGAGTTCACTTTCGGTGGTATCAGTCAATGCGCGATTAGAAACCATCTCTCCCACCGCATAAAAAGCCGTGTCGCCATAGGCTTCTTGCATTGCAGCGATAAGAGCATCAAGGCTGTCATTCACCTCACGGACTGGTTCGGATCGCTCCTCCGGAAGCGCAAAATTGATCAGCATGCCGCCAATCCGTCCGTCTCCGGACAACAGCCGGTTCTTCAACTCCGGCTGACCAAGAGCAATATCGGCAATGCGTTGGAGTTCCTGATCCGTAAGTGATGCGGAATCTTCAACTAAATTCTCAATAATCAGGTCGTCTCCATCCGCACTGCTATGGGCATAATTCGTCAAGGAATCAACTCGAACTGCGTAGGGCAGTAGCCAGGCTCGCTCGGTCAAATCCTCAATGACACCAAGAGCCTTGCGCGTGAAAATATTGCCGCTCTCTGGTACAACTGCCATCAAAATGGAATTTGACGACGCCTGTGCATAAACATTGTCCAGTTCATCAAAGGCAACCAGTTCCGGATTGTCATCATTCAAAAGGTCACGAAAGTTTTGAGAGTTGGTCAAATAACCCGCTCTCGCCACGCACATCATCAGCACCACAAAGCTGAGGAAAATAGTTAGCTTTGGGTGACCCAGAACAAATCTGATGTTTGAGTCAAGAATTAACTTCCAATCCATGCCATGATTCTCCACTGATGCAATGCTAGGGCACACCAGATTCTGTGACGGGTCAAATCAAGATCACCTAACTTATTATGAAGTTTATATATCTCTGATCCTAAATTCAAGCTAGGACTGCCGACCTGAGCCTGCATGTTAAAAACATAGGGAATTACAGGAGTATTTCCATATTTACCCTAATCATTCGGCTCCTTTAAGTAGAGTCACATCGAACAACGCCTGTTCAACCTAATCAGCAAAAACTGGGCCGGTGCCACTCTTAAAACTATGAGACCGTGCTTCACTTAATTACGATCTCCGCCGAGAAGCTTTTAAAGGCCTATGCCATTTTTGTATTCCAAGAAGTTCTAGACAAGTAAGCCTAGTCAAGAAATTGCCGGAATTGGTGTGTGATTTTTTGGCATAGCTCCCAAAGATACTTGATGCCTTGAAGATACCGAATAAATAGCAACTTCTTGGTTCATACTCAGGAACTGGCGCATTACCATGTATAGCAGGGACCACCCCAATCTAAGTGTGCACTCGCTAGGTGACTTGTAACCATAGATCTCGACCGTCATGTTTTGGCGAACTGATCGACCAGCCTTAAACCCTGATTTCGCTCCGCTAATTGGTATCTGTACCCAATCTGATTAAACTACCCGACCGTTGGCAGGATCTGCGCAGATTGGTCATAAAGATACTTTAGTTACTACCAAAATAATAAGCACCAGATTAAACCAAATCCGTGGGCCTCAGTACGAGTGTTCAGCATGACCAATTCCAGTCCTGAATGTCTTAGTTACTCAACCATGATTAATTAATGTTCGTGCAAAGCGGAGTGAAGCTCATGCAATGTAGCCTCGGGAATGGATCAGGCTATTACGCGAATGTAGGTAGCTCATCCATATTAGAAACTGCAGACCAAACAGGGAAGTGGCTGCCACCAAATGCAGAGGTTGAATCAGTCTTGGCATTCCAAGATGCCCTAAAGTGGCTCCAGACAGTACCGATATACCGATCACCGCCAGCATGGTCAAAGTCAGTCGGGTCAAAGTGTGTAGCCAACCCAACGAGCGGACCAGCAACCACGCCAGCCATACATTGGCCAGCAATACCAAAGCGGAAAAACTCCGGTGTACATAGAAAAACCAGGGCATTGCCTCAATCCATAGGGAACGACTCTGTTCTCCTTGTAAACGACTGAGAATGTCGGTCATTTCCCTGACCTGAGTTCCCATTATCACCTGGATTACCGTCAGACACAGCACGATTGCTAGCCAAACCGGAAACCGGGAATCAATACCCAGAACTGGTTGCGCTGCCATAATCTGACGTCGAGACTGGGAAAGGGCAAACAAAAGCGTGCCAACAATGGCCAATGCCATCAGCATATGTAAAGTGATCATGCCCGGTTGCAGGTTGGAACTTACCACCCTGGCTCCCAACCAACCTTGAAGTCCCACCATAAGGAAAGCCGCAAAGGAAGCAATGGCCAAAGACAAACTGTAACGACGCAACGGCCAAGACAGTATCGCGGTAGCAAAAATCAAGATTCCAATAGTCACACCTATCAGTCTATTGATATATTCTATCCAGGTCTTGACGGCATTGAATCGAGTCTCTGCATAACCAAGATCTGCATAAATCTCCTGATAATTGCTAGGCAACTGATTCTCGGTGGTTGGCGGAATCCATTGCCCAAAACAAGTGGGCCAGTCAGGACAACCCATACCTGCACCTGATGCCCTCACACTGGCACCCACCAAAATGAGAAAATACACAGCCAGCAAGGTAGCAGTGGCAATGCGACGATAGCGCAGCAGCGCAGCAGCCGGGTAGGTATCGGGATTCATGTGGGGGTGAAAAAGTTTTAGTTGCGTAGAATATCAAGCAGTGCCTTAGACGCATGTCCATCCATCGGAATATCTTGCGTCTGTTGATACGCTCGGATAGCACTTCTGGTTTGTCGACCTACCCGACCATCAGGCTCGCCAGAATCAAAACCTCTTTCATTAAGCAGTTTCTGTAAAACTCGCACATCCGCCAGACTCATAGCTTGTTCATTGACTGGCATATACATAATGGCTGGAGAACCAGTAAAGCGATCAGCCAAGTGGCCTACTGTCAGTGCATAAAAAGTTGAGGGATTGTAGGCCATGGTGGCACGGAAATTGGCATAAGCTAGAAAGGCTGGGCCCTGTGCGCCGACTGGAAGAATAACAGAAGCTTCCATGCCCGGAACAACAGGAACCGGCTCACCACTGGTGGTAGTAATCCCTAGTTCGCGCCACTGCTGAAGCAGCTTGCGAATCCCCGTGCCAGTCTGGCTAAAGTCAAAGTTTGATGGCAGCACCACCTCCCTGCCCCAGCGTTGATCTCCACGCCAGCCGACTTCAGATAGAAAGTTCGCGGCCGAATGAAAAATATCCGGTAAACTGTTCCAGATATCAATTCGACCATCCCGGTCACCATCTACAGCATAGCGGTCAAAAACACTAGGCAAAAATTGCAACTGACCCATAGCTCCGGCCCAGGATCCGCTCATTGCAGAGGCCTGAATGTGACCTGCATCAATTATGCGAAGTGCTGTAAGCAGTTCACGCCTAAAAAAGTCGGCACGCCTCGGGTCATATGCCAAAGTGGCCAGAGCCTCCAATACGCCGAAACCACCAGTGGCTCGTCCATAATTACTCTCCATCGCCCAGAAAGCCACCAGGTAGTGTGGTTGCACTCCATAGCGGCTGTATACCTGGTCCAGCAACACCGAATGCTGCTGCAGTAACTGCTGACCGCGACTGATTTGAGCAGGTGTAACCCTTATGTCCAGGTAACGGGTAAAGGTCTGTACAAACTCTGGCTGAGAATTATCTAACTCCAGAACGCGCTCAAGTGGCTGAATGGTATCAAGTGTGCTCAGAGTTGCCTCGCTGACCCCCATTGAACGCGCCTCTGCCCGCAACGACTCCAGCCACTCGACAAAACTCAGCTGCTGAGCCTGACTGTGACCAATGCCAAGTGCAAGAACAAAGAACAGAAAAAAACGCATATTTACCACCTGGGGCAATCAACACCCGATCTGATTCGATTAGACAGAATCTTTGCTGTAACTGATCCTGGCTTCCCGGCGTTCATCTATACAGTTGCGGTACTTAAAGCCACTTCCCAGCCAGTCAAACAGGCCACCTTGATGGGTCGGATTGAGAGTATCTAGCAAACCTAGAACTCGGAATTCCGGCGGCTCTATTTCCCACACGGCATCAGGTACCCGAATGACAGGGCCCGCCAGCAGCATTTCAGCCTTGCCATCATTACGAAGCAATTTTAAGTTGAGACTAAACTCAGCACTGGCATTATTTTGAACCAACTCACTGGCAGGAACGGTCAAACCCTCTATGAAATTATAGCTGTCATCACCTTTAGTTTGCGTATTTCCGGGTTCTGCAAAATTATGCCAGCGTAACCGACCACTCTCATTGGTTTGGAATATCAGCTCTTCAGGTATATCGCCAGACAGAGAGCTGTGATAGTAATTCCGCCTCTGCGAGGCCAACTCAAACTCTCCGTCACTGGCTAGCAATTGCAGGGAGAGATCTACCGAAGCCCACTCAGCACCGCCTTTTAAATCAAATTCAAGCATATGCAATCCGATAGACACCTGCGGATTCGTTGGCATGTAAAAACCTGCAAAAACCTGAACCAGAGCGCGGGTGGCCTGATCTTCGGTCGCCATGATGGCATAACTTCCCAACCGATGTCTCTCCTCAGTGGCACACAACCGATCGAAGACTATTCTGTCTCCCGGTTGGGCAACGAGAGGATCAGATGCATCTTGTGCACTGACAACGCCCATAATTGTCAGCAGTGTAAGGAATAATTGCAGCTGCATTGAGCGGCAATAAACCATGGAAACCAAATTCATTACATCATCAAACAAATCAGCAAAGCAACGCAGTTGAAAATTTTGGGTCTTCACGTTTTACGGTGGTCAATATACCATAGTCTCAGCTGAGTAAAGCCGTTGATTTCAATTCAAGGAGTTGAATGATGAGTCTCAAGGAAGCGATCAACAAAATTTGGGTCTTCGCCAATTAGTGTGGGCACTAATCCACAAAATGTCCATTCGATGCTGATTAATTCCGCCATATTGACGGGTTGTTGATTTCAATAATAGACTAGATTTTGGCAGCGGACACTGTTGCGTAAAAGAAGACTCAACCACCACCTATACCCAATTATTTCCTGTTTTAGGTTGCCCCTGGGTACTGAAAAATTCTCCTGAAGGATCGAAGAAAGTGCCTATTTGCACGAATAAAAGCATTGCCCCATAATTCTTGGGTAAAGGTAATTACTGTTAGCCCGACTCCAAGGGTCGATAGGTTTTCAGGGTTTCTTTAGGGAAGCATTAAGTGAATCAGGAGGTCCGAATTGAATACTGGCAGCAACTTGCCACAAGGTCTACGATGCCGGCATTTTTAATCAAATTGGGGTATTGACTAATGATAAGCCACCTGTTTCGGCGATTAGACAACTGTGTTCTGATAACATTTATCTTCCTGTTGCCTCGTTTACTCATTTTGCCAGTATCGGCCCAGCCACTGGTAGGAGAAACACCTTCAATGGCCCAGAGCATGACGGGCCATTACATCAGCTGGAAAGAACACATTATTGATGACTCCGTTATTGCTGGCTTCGATCTTAGTGGCAGTGATGGTCTGGAAATGGCCGATCTCGACCAGGACGGTTTCGAAGATATTGTTTCTGTCCACGAATATGATACCGCCTACGATTCAGCTTCCCATGATCCAGATTTCGTTCCGTTGGCTCGCGGATATGTACGGATTGCCTTCGGCAGTGCCGATCCAGCACATTGGACTTCGATTACAGTAGCCGCAGACCAGGATGCTCCAGCACCAGAGGACGTTGCAATTGACGACATAAATGCTGATGGTTATCCCGATCTGCTGGTGGCAGCAGAGTTGTCTCATGTCATTTACCTGCAGAACCCAGGTGCCGCTGCCCGGGACTCAGTCTGGGCACGACTAATTCTTCCCATGACCAAGGGGAACGGCTCCTACATCCGGGTATTCGCCAACAACCTTGATGGCCGCGGTTATCCCGAGGTCATCACCGTAAACAAAGGTGCACAAAGACCAGGACCGCAGGACTTCGCTCGCTCCACCCCGGTCTCAATATTTAGCGTAAATGATGATCCGCTCAATGGTGAAAACTGGAACGAGATACCGCTGGGGTACTATAGTATACCGCAAAACAGCGAACCGGTTGATCTCGACAGTGATGGTGATCTGGACTTGGTGATTGGGAGCCGTGGCGAAAATCGTCTGCTCTGGTTTGAGAATAATGGTACGGGTGAACTTGAGTTTGTAGAGCGGGCTATAGGCATCGTCGGCAAACCCATGTCTGGCTTCAATCTTGAGTATGCAGATCTAAGTGGAGATGGTCTTCCCGACATCATCGGTGCTGCTGGCGACGATCTCGGATGGATTGAACAACCCATAAGTAAGGGAGATGCCTGGAACAG
The DNA here is from genome assembly GCA_026710425.1 of Gammaproteobacteria bacterium. Classification (GTDB taxonomy): domain Bacteria; phylum Pseudomonadota; class Gammaproteobacteria; order Pseudomonadales; family Pseudohongiellaceae; genus UBA9145. Next base: position 13,494 of record JAPORB010000216.1, on the reverse strand, counting down.
CTATACTATTGGCAGCTTTATGCCGGATAGTATCACTGGTCTGGAGATAGCCGATATTGATGGCGATGGGGACATAGATGTGATGGTTGGAAGTTACAGTCGAGGCCCGCGTGATGGCGACGGTGAAGTGGGCCGCAATGACCCACTTGGCAGACTGGGCTGGTTTGAGAATCCTGGTGATGCCAAACAACCCTGGACTCGTCATGACATTTCCCGCCGCAAACGCGGAATGTTTGATAAATTTCTGGCGAGGGATCTTGATGGCGACGGTGATATTGACTTTGTAGGTACACGAGGTAACAGTGCTCCCTATGATGGTGTATTCTGGCTGGAACAGGTTCGCTCAGCGTCACCGTTACCTGCATTTACGCCAGCCAGAGACATAGACAGTAAAGAAATGCCTTTACCTTGATATATTTAACCATTGAAAATTATATGATATATACTGGTTGTTCCATTTTAATACCTTAATAACATTCATACACTGTTGTTTAAAGAGCAGAGACACTCATGCAAAAATTACATAACACAGCACAATTGAAGCAAAGCAAATGGCACCGTCCACTAACCCGCAGACAGTTGCTGAGTACAGCGGGCAAGCTGAGTATGGCTCTCTCCATGGGGGCCCTGCCTGCACTGGCCCACAGTGCCGCACGGTCATTAAGTACCCTGCCTGATGACCCGTTTACATTGGGTGTGGCTTCCGGAGATCCTACCGGAAACTCGGTGGTACTGTGGACACGGTTGGCAAAAGAAGTCCTGACAACGGTAGGTGCCCATGATGATGTCCTACAGGTACATTGGGAACTGGCGGAAGATGAAAACTTCTCCCAAATATTGCGCAGCGGAATCATTGCCGCCTCCCCAGCACTGGGACATTCCGTGCATGCCGAGGTAAGAGGCCTCAGCCCTGCAAGCGTCTACTATTTCCGTTGGCACATTGGTAATGTCACCAGCCCTATTGGCCGAACCAAAACCGCCCCCGCCGCCGATGTTGATAATACGGAGTTCAGCTTTGCCTTTGCCTCCTGCCAGCAATATGAGCATGGCTTTTATAGTGCCTACAAACATATGGCAGTCGAACAACTGGACTTGATTGTGCACCTGGGGGATTACATATATGAACGCAGCTGGGGCGACAACCTTGTGCGGGCACATGAGGGTCCCGAAATCCTCAATCTTGACGACTATCGGGCTCGTTACACAACCTACAAGTCTGATTCGGATCTCCAAGCTGCTCATGCCTCGGCTCCTTGGGTTGTGACTTGGGACGATCACGAGGTGGATAACAATTATGCAGCCGAAGTGGCAGAGGATGATCAGACACCAGAACAACTGCTATCTCGGCGGGCTGCGGCCTATCAGGCATTTTATGAGTTCATGCCCATTCGCTTGCCAGTGGGCAGACAAGGCCCGGCCATGCCAATCCATCGCCGTCTCCGCTTTGGTAAACTGATGGAAATGCATGTCCTGGATACTCGGCAGTATCGCAGTGATCAAGCATGTGGCGATGGCCGCAAACCAAGTTGCAGTACTCACCAGGATAGTAGCCGTACTTTATTGGGAGCCGCTCAGAAAGACTGGCTGTACAGCAGCCTTGCTACCACCGACTCCACCTGGAATGTACTGGCCCAGCAAGTAATGATGGCCTCTCTGCGCTCCCGAGATGAAAACGGTAATGAATTGTGGCCCATGGATATCTGGGACGGCTATCCCCATGAACGGCAGCAACTTTTGGAGACTCTGCACACCGTTGGTACTCCCAATCCCGTTGTGCTTACCGGGGATATCCATTCTAACTGGGCTGCTGATCTTAAGCTTGACTTTGATGACCCCGGGTCGGCAACCGTTGGTAGTGAATTCGTTGGCACCTCCATCACCTCTGGAGGAGATGGCCGGGATATGACCGACTACGGTGCTGCCCTTCTGGCCAACAACCCTCATGTAAAATTTTATAATGCTCAGCGCGGTTACGTTAAGGCCACTCTGTCGCCCGAGCAATGGTTGAGTGAGTACAAGGTATTGGAACGGGTAACTGAGCCTGGTGCACCGATCAGTGTCCGCAAACGCTTTATAGTTGAAGCCGGACAACCTGGAGTCCAGGAAGCATAAAGATGTTATGCATAACGGATTCGTCTAGCGTCGATAGCGGGCAACAAAACGTTTCAAGATTTGTTGAGCATGAGGTGCTTTTTCATTACTAAGTCGGTTTATCAGTGTAGTCACCGTCTCCGGTGCAAAATATCCATGATGTTTGTAGGCATTGATTCTCACGGCAAAACCTTCTGGATCGCCCTCTGGATGGAACTGGGTGGCATAGATATTGCTCTTTAGGCGAAACATCTGTACCGGGCATTCCTTCCCCTCAATAAGCAAACTGGCTTCAGGTGGAAGTTCATCACAGGCTTCCTTGTGACCCAGCAACACGCGAATGAATTTTGGCATGCCCTTGAGCAATGGGTCATGTCTACCCGCTTCTGTGATGGTTACGTCCACCCCACTCACCGCCTCCCCGAAGCGGGTGGAAATGCGAACACCGCAGTAGCTACCGAGCAGCCCACTCCCCGAGCAACAACCTAGAAACGGAAAATCCTCGGCCACCAATACATCAAACAGAGACCTGAAGTCAGCTTCAATTCGCTGTTGTAATGCTGATTTATCCCTTGAAGGTGTTGAGAGGTCGAACGGACTACCACCCACAATTACCCCAGAGTAGCGACCCAGATCCATGTCCGGTAACTTAAATTTCTCGATGCGAAAACGCTCTACCTCATGATTCTGTAATTCACCGTAATATCTGATTTTCTCAAATTCGTTATCCGAGATTTCATCTTCCGGACGTAGCTGAATTATAAGAAAAGGTCTGGTCACTAATTCGATTCCAGCAAGGCAGTGATTGCGACACTTACCTTTGCAGGTGCTGCGGGTTAATTCGGTAGTCGGTAAGCCACCAATGCCCCGGGGAAATCGGTTCGGGAGCTGCCTATTTGCACCACGATGTACTGCCTGCCTTCATGCAAATAAGTCATCATCCCATACTGACCCGGTGCGGGAAGTGAAACCTGTCCCAGTAGCTCTCCGGTGAACTTGTTACGCGCATTCAGTGTAAGAGGAGCATCCGGCACCATTTGTGCCATACCTTCACTCAGGGCGCGGGTTTGAATCAACAAATCACCGGAGACCATCTGAATAGACCAACCCGCACCACCACTGTTGGGCACATCGACCCCTTCGAGTAGCGGGTGATTTTTGATGGTTTCAGGAGTTTCGCCTATCGGTATTGACCAAACTTTAGCACCATCGTTCATATTGTATGCCGTGAGCTGGTTGTTCATACGCTTGTAGACGGGCAAACCGTCGATGGTTGGCAATCCTCCGCCACCGCCAGGTAACCAGGCGGCAACGGTAACTCCTGTAGTCGGAGTGCTGTTGGGCGTGGCACCACCCTCGCCGGGTTCTGGATAATTGGGGTTATCTCGATCCCTACCATTGGTAGGACGCATAAAGCCAGGTGCAAAGCAATTACGGCGATGGGAATTGAACATCAAGCCTGTGGCAGGGTCAGCGACAGGAGGGTGAGGTATGATGTTGCCGCCACCGAGGCATCCAACATTGTTAATGTAATCCCCCTCCCAAGTATTCGGCAGTGCCGGCACGTACAGACCGCCTATTCGAAAGTCCTCCAGCAGATCCAATGCTTGTTGCTTAAGAGCTGGCGTGTAATCAATGACGAATTCTTCTGTAATGCCATCTAGGATAATGGGATCAACCGGTTCCGGCCAAGCAGGATAGGGCTGAGTCGAGCTAGTGTAATTGCCTGGCACCTCGGTTTGAATTACGGTTCGGTCCTCGATGGGCCAGATTGGTTCACCGGTTTCTCGGTTGAACGCAAAGATCAACCCTTGCTTGGTATTCTGAATGACCGCAGGAATACGCGTACCCTCGACTGTCAGGTCCATCAGCATAGGCGGTGTTGGCAGATCATAGTTCCACTGATCGCTGCGATGAATCTGAAAATGCCATCGTCGCTCACCTGTTGCTGCATCAAGTGCCAGCAGACTGCCACCGAACAGATTGTCTCCTGGCCGATGTCCAGTGTAGGCCTGAACTGTAGAGGCATTTGTTACCAGATAGACCAGTCCCAGATCAGGATCAGCTGAGGCTGGTGCCCAAGTGGACATATCCCCAGAGAATCGCCAAGCTTCGTTGTGCCAAGTCTCATGACCAACTTCACCGGGCCTGGGGATAACATGGAATTTCCATAACCTCTCACCCGTAGCGGCATCAAACCCCATGATGTCACCCGGCACATTCTCTATTCGGGTTTGGCCATAGCTGGGTTGGTGCCCTACCAGCACCACAACCACTCCATTCACCACGATAGGAGGGGCCGAGGCCGTTACCATACCCAGTTCCCTTGGTATTCCATAATCCGAATCATATTCGCCGCCTGCGACGACATAGTCTTCCCAAGGACCCCATCCCTCCACCAGATGCGGAATTAAATCGACTACTCCGGTTTCAGGAAACTGGCCAACAGGAAATTCATTTCCCCAGTTTTCTAGTGGACGACCTGTCTTGGCATCCAGTGCCCAGAGAAAAAATCCAGGCGTGGTGATGTAAATGACCCCCCGACCATTGATTTCAGCATAAGCCACGCCCTTGCCATAGGCCTGTCTTGGTGAACGCTGATGCCGTATGGTTTCAGGTTCGCGGAAAGTCCACAGATTTTCTCCGGTAGCAGGATCGATGGCGATGACCTGCCGCCTCGGTGTCGCAACGGTATAGAGTGTATTTTCAACATAGATGGGTGTAGAGCGGGAGAAATAATCAGGATTGGGGCCGAAATTATCACTCCGCCAAATCCAGGCCTGCTCCAGAGTTTCAAAATTTTCCGCATTAATTTGATCGAGTGGAGAAGAACGTGTATGACCTGCATCACCACCCAGATAACGCCATTCACCATTCTGGGTTCCAGGCAAGTACTGTGCTTGACTGAATGCTGCATAGCCGACAATGAAAGAAGTAAAGAACAAAGCTTGTAGGACAAAGGAGACTCTGGCCCTGTAAGGATTTATTAACGAAACAGTCATAGCAACAGTACCTTTGTTTAATTGATTCTTATTACTACATTGAGTGCTGAATTAATACACAACAGACCTGAAGCTACATAGCATATTTCAGATTTTAGCTTGAACAGATATATTGTCGACACGGCTTTCTATGTTGTAACATCGTCAATTATTTGATAACAGTAAAGACTTGGAGCATTGAAACTTTGAGAAAAAGTTATTTTAGTCAAACTTAGAGGCACCATCATATTAATCCAATCAATTGACTTTAGCCTGAGTTTAATTCAAAAAGCCGCTGGCCATTCTTCGTGATTTGAAAAAATAAGTTTCATTGCGCTAAGTAGTTCACGATATTATGCCTTTAGAAAAAGAGATCGGTATTAAGTATCTCATTGTGCTCCAAAACTTTGTTTTGACTTTCATTAAAGAATGGGAACAGTCACTGCTCCCTTAATTGGTAAATTCCATTATAGTAATCAATCCAATTCAGATTCTCTAAATGAAATTGTAGTAATAATCTAACGCTGTAGCTAAAGCGGATCTATGTAACAAATTAAGGCAAGGGATATTTTTGTGCTTCTACCTAGTCTCTCCCAACCTTCGAATCGAAAAATCAAATCATAATCGGAATTAATGTAGCTACTGAACCGTAACGGCTATGCCATCAATAGTCTTTGATAGGGCAAGATAACGCATACGGGTGTTGCCAGTGCGCGTTTCAGCTTCTGCCCCGAAAGTCTCCGCCAATTCAATCAGGACGTCAGCAGTAGAACGGCTGGTTCTACCATTGTTTATCAAGGATTGTGCCTCATCCAGAGTCGACGTAAGTGTCTGTGATTGCTCGGGGGCAATAGATTCTTCACGCATTAACTGATCCAGGTATGCGCGGGCCACTACTGGAACATCCGGCCACTCGATCAGCTGTTGAGTCTGTGCGTTGACTGTTCCCTTTAGTTCGGGCAGAGATGCGGCAGCTATTTCATTCTCACTGATGTAATCACTGGGCTGCATTTCAAAGACATCCAGACCCCGTGAGATTTCCGTACCGTAGATTCTTCCTGCATACCAGTAGGTTGACCAATACCCGCCGGTGATCAACTCTTCATTGTCTATGGGTCCCCGGTCGAAGTAGGCAATCTCGACGGGATTAGCGGTTTCGGTAAAATCAACCACTGAAACACCACCCTGGTACCAAGCCTGCACAAAAAGATCACGCCCTGGTACTGGAATCAGCGAGCCATTATGTGCCACACAGTTTTCAGTGTCTGTCTGCGGTGCTGGTATTTTGTAGTGGCTGCGGAACTGCAATCGACCATCGACAATATCGTAGAAAGCATCGGCACCCCAGGTAAGTGGATCCTGGGCTCGGCAACGTGGGCGGCCACCTCCGCCCCATTCGTCAGTAAAGATAACTTTGGTTCCCTCATTGTTGAAAGTGGCGGAATGCCAGTAGGCAAATCCTGGGTCGATTACCTGATCCAGTCGCTGGGGATCTTCCGGGTTCGAGATATCCAGCAAGATGCCATTGCCTGAACAAGCCCCTGCTGCCAAGCCTATTTCAGGAAAGGTGGTAATATCGTGGCATTGATTGGTCTCCCGTGTAGTTTGGGTGCCTTCGCCGTGGTCACCGCCATCCCACAGACCTGCTAGAGTGCCTGTATCGGGGTCGGCAAAAATGAATGGGCGGTTGACTATCTGAGCCTCTGCCGGATTGTCGACTGGGATTTCAATTACCTCTATGCGAAACAGGGCTGAATTAGGATCCTCGAAGGGTGAGTCATCGGAACAGCCTGCCAGTTCTTCATCATCACGAACCGGACTGGTACCAGAAACATAGACATAAATATTGCCATCTGTATTGGCATCCTGTACCACCGTGTGGGTATGGGAACCACGGCAGGTTTGCACTGCTGCTACCTGGATTGGGTTGGTAAAATCGCTCACGTCAAAAATTCGTATCCCGCGCACTCGTTGCTGGCTAATCGGATCCGGGACTCCTTCCAGGCCGCAGTCTAGTCGCCCGCGCACTTCCTGGACTGACATAATCAACAAATCGCCTACCAGAGAAACATCACCCTGACCTCCAGGACAAACCACTGATGCTATATGCTCTGGAGCAGACGGATTACTGATATCATAAGTATTGAAACCGTGGTAATTTCCAGCGACCAGATAATCACCAGAAAACAGCAAATCTGTATTCGAGAAACTCAACAGAGCTGGACGAGGATCATCATTCTCATCTTCATCCTCCTCTTCGGTGGGTGTTTCGGGTGCATTGCCATCCCTTGCGGCCTCCGCCTCAAGCTCTTCAAGCCGGGCAGCTGATAGACCGGAAGGACGATCTGGATCAAAGAAACCGGCAGGCTTAGGTAGTGAAGCAACTACGCTCAGATTCAGTGCCGCCTCGCCGGCATCTCGAAATCCAGCCGATAGTCCTACCCGCGGATCCAGATTGAGGCTGGCCAGAACTGCATCCATGCGCTCAATTTCAGAAGTCTGGTCCGAGGTCACATCAGAGGTAAACTCATACAGAAGCGGATCCTGCGCTGACCCCTGCTGATCCAGTAGCATTTCTACCATATCCAGAGCTCCCTGATGATGATCAATCATAAACTCCAGATAAAGCCGATCAAACTCAGGACCACTGGCGGCGGCTAGTGTCGCCATTTCCTCATCGCTGAGCATTCCTGGCATGCGCTCAAAATCCGGATTATGGTGTGCATCTTCAGTCGTAGGCTCCAGACTGCGATCGCTTAGCCAACCGCGCATCATGGCAATTTCGTCGTCCTGAGATAATGTGATGCGCTCGGCCAGAGCAAGTACTGCATCATTATTGGTTCTTTCCTCAGCCAAAGCTGACATTTCCTTGGCCTGAGCATGGTGTGGAATCATGCCTTGCAGAAAACGAATATCACCCAGCGAATACTCCATGTTCGCCAGATCTGAAGCCTCCTCAGGTGAGATCACTCTGCCCTGCTGACCTGGTGCACCTGGCTGTATAATGGGAACCTGAGCCACTGCGGTACCAGCGATCAGTGTGGCAAAACACAAGCCAAACAAGCTCAAGAAATCGACTAAACCGCGGAAAATTTGAAATTTCATCTTTTAAAACTCCAGATAGTTGTATCAAAAATCAGCACCATTCTACCCGAAAATCTGAATTTGTGTTGCCTGATTAAATCCAGTCTTCAAGCTTTTCCATGCTATGATACTAACAACCATAAAGCATCGGGAGACTTGCGTGAAAATCTGTATCTTGATGACAGCACTGGTTTCGATTTCGCTGTGGATAGCTTTTTTCTCCCAGCGGCCAGCTTTTGCGTCAGAAGAGGATGCAAGACAGGCAATTGCCGCCCCTCAGTATCAAGCCAATATCGCTACGCTTGGGGAAAATCTATCTGTGCAAGCAGCCTTGGAACATATTCTGACGCTGGAACCCCGAACGCTGAGCGATCTCATTGAGATTACTGAAATTCCTGCGCCACCATTTGCCGAGGAGCACAGAGCGGCGCATTTTGCCGACATGTTGCGCCGGGCTGGTCTGAGTGATGTAAGTATTGATGACATTGGCAATGTGGTTGGTCGACGACCTGGCACTGTTGGTGATCGCACCATTGCCCTTAGTGCTCATCTTGATACTGTTTTCCCATTGACCACCGATGTTACGGTGCGTACTGAGGGTCAACGGCATTTTGCACCCGGTATTGGAGATAATAGCCGAGGTCTAATCGTTGTGCTTACAGTCCTGAGAGCCATGGAACACGCTGGCCTCAAGACCGAGGCCGACATTTTGTTTATCGGTAATGTGGGGGAAGAGGGGCTAGGAGATCTCAGGGGTATCAAGCACCTGTTTCGGCAAGGAGCTGAGCCGATTGACTCGATCATTGTAGTCGATGGTGGCAGTGCCAGTCGCATTGTCACCGGAGGAGTCGGTTCGCACAGATACCGAATTACTTACAGAGGCCCCGGCGGGCATTCCTGGGGGGCCTTTGGGATGGCCAACCCACATCATGCCCTGGGGCGGGCAATTTCGCTGTTCGACCAAACCGCTTTGGCAGTCACCAGAGAGGGGCCCAGAACAAGCTATAATATCGGTCGTATGGGTGGTGGCACATCCATCAATTCAATTCCATTCGAATCCTGGATGGAAGTCGACATGCGATCGGAGACTCAAGAAAAACTTGATGAGATTGATGCAGTGTTTCAGTTGGCCTTGCAGCAGGCCCTGGAAGAAGAGAATCGCGAGCGGGAGTACGGCCCGTCACTTGAAGTAGTTATTGAACGGGTAGGCACGCGACCAGCTGCGCAAGGTGATCGATACAGCCAACTGGTACAGCATGCCATCGCCGCCACCCTAGCTTTTGAGATTGAACCTGTGCTACTCAGCTCCTCGACCGATTCCAACCTACCACTATCTCTAGGCATACCTGCCGTAACCATCAGTCGTGGCGGTCAGGGCGGCAACTCCCATTCGCCTTATGAGTGGTGGGAGAATGCTGATGGGCATGTTTCAATTCAAATCGGCTTACTGATACTGCTGGCGGAGGCAATTCTGGCAAAGTAGCAGCTGAGGTGACGCAAAGTATAAGACAAGCCCAGACAAGTTCTAATATTGATAGTGAAGTCTACACACATTGGTCGGCGAATAGATTCTTTCAAGAAATATCAGCAGCTTTCCTAATTTCAGCATGGTCCAAAGGAAAATCCTCTACTTTCACTCACCAACAATAACAACTCAAACTAGCCCGCAGAAGGCACTTCGAGATGGTGTTTCTTTATAGAGGACTGCCTGCTGCAAATTTGCATGACTTGTGCCCTCTACAGTATCAAAGATAAGCCTTTGCCCATCCGGACAACCAGTGTCATTCACGTAGTGGTAAGCCATGAAAATTGTATTAATACTATTATTCTTCACATCCTCTGAACAAATGAAGTCTGCCTATTTCCGAATTTAGTAGTAAACTATATCCTGCATAACAGCAACAGCCTTGGTTCCCCAATGATGATGGTAATATCTTTTGCAAATAAGTCGTGTGTTATAGCGTTTATAAACATTGGCAAAATTAATTCCATATTTGGGTGGACTATCAAGATTCAGGTCGTCTCGTAATGCTTTATATGCCGACATTACCAAACCAGTAATATCAAAAGCCTATAACTCTACTGAAAGAAACTCTGCAATTTCATCATCTCCAGTGACATCAGCAATTACGAAATCCACATTACCAAAACCAGTCATTGTGACTTCAAGCCCAATTTGTATATTCTCTGGCAAATCTCCAGTCCAAAAGTGGTTAATGACATCTGTCAAGAAATTTACAGAATAGAATCTCTTCAGGCAAATACCAATCAACATGAACTGGTTACAGATTCTTTCTTTTAACCGAACATATTGGATAAGGTTTTCCCCAAAGTAGCAGTATGCTTACTGCATGTGGCATTCACATAAGGTTATATGAAATTACTTTCTGCTGGATTTAATACTCTCTGAGCTAGTTTCCCAAGGATCTCACCGAGAAAATCGGCAGAATTAATAACTGAGAGTGTATTTCTTGTTCGGCTTGGCATTGTTATTGCGTCTATGGTGTTTCCAATGATTAGCACAAATTAAGATGCGAGCAATCCTCCGAGCAATAATCGGTGGTACAGCATTACCAACTTGAACATACTATTCTGTTCGAGGTCTCGCAAAAGTGAAGGAATCGGGGAATGATTGAAGTCGTGCTGCTTCACGAAACGTCAACACATAATCCTGTTCCGGATTAATATAAGCCCCAATGAATGTCGCACCTCTTCAAAGTAGTAGAGGAGAGACCGCCTTTCATCAGTCTCCCATAGCACTTAGTATGGTCACAGTGCCTTACACTCTTCATTCCTGCTGGAAGTAAATCTACAGGAATATCGCACCAGCTCCCTCCCTCTGGAATATACTTCATTCGCATCTGATTAAGACGCGCAAGGTGAAGTCAATGTGTTGTGTAACCTCAGTGCTATCTATACGAAGTTCAGATTAATACTTGCTTCGAGGGTTATGTAAATATGGCAGAGCCTTTTTATGGCCTCTCCATTATTCAGTGATGGGAAATCTCTAATAGCATCCCAAACCATTACATAGGGAAGTAAGTTTGGACCATGAGATGTTTCTGGCCAGTAGATTTATAATCCAAGACGATTGCCAAAAAATATTCGGTGCCTTTCCTGTGACACTCCAAAGTGTTAAGTATGAAGGATTTTTGATTCAATCCGATAGCCTAAGCTTGCAGGACCAGTCGTTACTCCTTTAATAGCTTGCCCATTACCTGCTGAAGTAATTCCTGTGACATTTTCCATTACTACCCATTTGGTTTAAAGACCATCAACGATAATCAAATACTCATAAAATAGGCCATTATGCTTATCATAGATGCCACACTGATGATTATAGATACTAAATGTCTGGCAGGATTGGCCGCCAATGAGACAGTCTAGCTCACCTTTTATCAAAGAGGCTGCCTTTAATATATTGCCGGAAGAAATTTCCTCAATTGAGCTGAATAAAAACTGTGTCCCTGGATAGTTATGCTTAAAAATTTCAGCAGTGAACAGGTCTATATCATTCCCTGCGAGGATATGGAAATTTGCCTGACGTAAATCTTCAAAAAACGCCTGCTCCACAGAACAGGTCAATAGCTGTTTGGTCTTTTTAAGTATTTGCACGTTGAGACTGCGGAAGAGTCTTGATATTGGATATTGATTTCACAATAATTTATTTATCGTTGAAATTCCAATGATATTTCAGTAAGAATTAAATGATATCTGTGATTTTTCTTCGATTTAAAATATAATTCTGGAGGATTCAAAATTGATTATTTCGAGGCATCAGACTCAAAGTTACGACATGAGTAATGCATACTTTAATGTCCGTTAAGTTTGAGCCATTTTTGCCTTCAGTTAACCTACTGATTTTAATATGCTAAAGATTTAGCAGTGAGCCATGCTTAAGATTAATCGCAATAACCTGCGCCCTGTACGCACCCTAAATTTGTTGTCTTCAAGGGAGCTCCAGGGTCTGATGTCATCGAATGATCAGGTGAGACGACTGTTTCGCCAATGTGCACTGGCTGTGTTGAATGCGGGCAGCGATCAGGATGATATTGAAGCATTGCTGGAAAGCTACAGCGACTTCGATATAACAGTATCTCCACAGTCTCGTGGCCCGATACTCTCTGTCCAAAATGCCCCCGCCTCGGCCTTTGTCGATGGCAATATGATTCGTGCGACACAGGAACATTTGTTTTCAGTGCTTCGTGATATTGTTTTCGTCAATCATTCCCTGAGTGGCGCATATGATCTGGATAGTCGTCGTGGCATTACTGACGCGGTCTTTGACATATTGCGCAACGCCGATATCGTGCGACCAAATCTTCGTCCCGACCTGGTAATTTGCTGGGGTGGTCATTCCATCTGCCGCGCAGAATATGACTACACCAAGGAGGTGGGCTATCAGCTGGGGCTACGAGGACTCAACATTGGTACCGGTTGCGGGCCAGGTGCCATGAAAGGGCCAATGAAAGGTGCCGCTATCGGTCATTCAAAACAGCAACAGGAAATACGGCGTTATATCGGTATCTCCGAGCCCGGCATCATTGCCGCAGAAGCCCCGAACCCCATCGTTAATGAACTGGTCATCCTGCCGGATATCGAGAAAAGGCTTGAGGCTTTTGTGCGACTGGCCCACTGTATCGTGGTTTTTCCTGGTGGAGCTGGAACCGCTGAGGAATTGCTTTATCTCCTAAGCATCTTGGCGCACGAGCGTAATGCTGACCACCCTTTTGGCCTCATTCTTTCAGCCCCCGAGCAAAGCCACGACTACTTCGAAGCGATTGATGCCTTTATCCGGGAAACTCTGGGGCATGCAGCGACGGCGCACTATGAAATTGTAATCGGGGATGTAGAGGAAACTGCCAGAAGAGCCAAGCATCATGTGATTCAATGCCGCAAGCAGCGTATGAAAAGCAAGGCGGCCTACAGCTTCAACTGGGAACTTTATATTCCTGCCGAACTGCAAGAGCCGTTTCAGCCCACTCATGAAAATATGGCAGCTATTAAGTTACATACCGACCAGCCAGCATTTGACCTTGCATCCAACCTGCGCAAAGCATTCTCTGGTATCGTGTCCGGCAATGTCAAACCCTTCGGCATAGAGCAAATCAGACAGCAGGGGCCATATCTGATGACTGGCGAGAAAAAAATTATGCAGCTACTGCAAGGTCTGCTGGATTCTTTCGTAACCCAGCGCAGGATGAAGCTCAATTATGAAAGTTATGAGGCTTGCTGGAGATTTCGCTAGAAGTAAACCAGTGGACACCAGAATTCAGGGATTGAATGGTGGGTCTGGGTGGATTTGAACCACCGACCTCACCCTTATCAGGGGTGCGCT
>JAPORB010000012.1 GCA_026710425.1 Gammaproteobacteria bacterium | reverse complement strand
TTGATTATCTCGCCAGTCCTGAGAATACCAAATTATTTTTGCGCAAGCCCTAAATCTGGGGAATGTGTCAAAATTGGCACTATCGCATTCGATAAATTCCGCTTCGGCGTGCTTGCTTTAAAACAGCCTTAAGAATGGCTGGCGCGGTTTCTTCGCATTTCTGTTGGCTGGTAGAATCCATACCGATCACCAGCGGGGCAGTTACGCTTTTGCCTTCGTTCGCCATTATCAGGTTTCTGGTGAATAAATCGGTGCTGAATTGAGTTTTGCAGCCAGCCATGTGGCAATCACGGTAAGTCTCCTCAACTGAAATCTCCCTTTGTCGCTCAATCTGAGATCGACACTGTGCGCACCGGGCTGGCATCGTCCAGCGGAGGACAGTGCCATAAGCCTACTTCATGTAGTCTTTCGGCATCTCCGCTGACAATGTAGATTGGCAGGCCAGCAATTACCTGGCTCCACTTCTGGTCCAGCACTCCTCTTCCTTACTGTCCTTATTGACCTTGTTTTGATGAGATTTTACCCACAAATTCTTCCGAGGATTTAGTTAAAATTCTGATATGATGCTCGTAGTAACCATATGTGTGATTGCTGTCTTTTTTGTCAAAAAAGCAACTGACAACCACAACCTACTGACAAACACACAGGATTGAAATAACCCATGTCAAAATCGTCCCAGCCAGTGTCAATTAACCGAACTGGCATTAACCAGCTTTACAGCAAGAATCCGCTGGCCACGGATGTCTCGCTGTGGGATCGATATAGCGATCCTATAACTCGGCGCGGATTTCTTAAGAAAGGCAGCCTCATGGCCATGGCAAGTGCATTGGGTATGAGCATTCCCTTTGCCGCCAGAATGCCGGCCGGACTGATTCCGGCAGCCTTTGCTGCCGAAAACGCTCCCAGTAAAATTACCGGCAAGGATGGCTTAGTGATACTGAATGATCGACCGGTCAATGCGGAAACCCCTGCTCATTTGCTTGATGATGATATAACGCCGAATCAACGAATGTTCATTCGCAATAACGGTATCCCTCCCCTAAACATTGATCCCGAAACCTGGACGCTGGAGATAAGCGGTGAATCCTGCCTGCGACCTGCCAGTTTCAGCATCGCCGATTTGCGGGCGCGATTTGAAGAAGTAAGCCTGCAATTGCAACTGGAATGCGGCGGAAATGGTCGCAGTGAATTTGTACCAGCTGCCAGTGGCAATCAATGGACTACAGGCGCAGTGGGCTGTCCGTTGTTCACTGGTGTGAGATTGCGGGATGTACTTAACTACTGTGGTGTGTCCGAAGATGCAGTCTATCTGGGCTATTACGGAGCCGACACCCATACCAGCGGCAACCCCGAACTGGATTCCATTTCCCGCGGAGTACCTATTGCCAAAGCTATGGAACGGGAATCTATCATTGCATGGGCCATGAACGGCGAAGATATCCCTCTGCACAATGGATTTCCGTTGCGCCTGGTTTGTGCCGGCTGGCCGGCATCGGTATCAGGAAAATGGCTAAAGCACTTGGTGGTGCGCGATCGCATTCACGATGGTGAGAAAATGTCAGCACCCTCCTACTCGGTGCCCATAGTCCCGGTAGCTCCCGGCAGTCGGATACCTGGTGATGATATGCGCATAATTGAATCCATGCCGGTGAAATCCCTGGTAACTTTTCCACGCTCCGGGATAAGTCATGACTTTCGGCAACGCATGACCGTCCGTGGTCATGCCTGGGCCGGTGACAACCAGGTGAGTGCAGTATTTCTTTCCATCGACTTCGGTGCAACTTGGTTACCAACTGCATTGGCTACTGCTGCGAATCGTCTGGCTTGGCAGAGATGGGAGTCTTGGGTGCAGTTTCCTGAGACTGGATACTATGAAGTCTGGGCACGTGCCGTGGACGAACGCGGCGTCTCCCAACCAATGGTGGTTCCCGGTTGGAACCCTAGGGGATATCTGAATAATGCCTGCCACCGGATAGCTGTACAAGCAGTATAGTCATGAAACAGTTGCTCACTACCACTATGTTGCTAGTGGCTGGATGGGTCCTGCCGCTCAACGCTCAGGATACCGACAGCAAAACCGGACTTATCATGGACGAAGGCTGGGAGACTGTTCGCACGAACTGTATCAGTTGCCATTCTGCTCAACTGATTACCTCCAACTTTGGTAACAGGGCGGTATGGAAGTCTCGTATTCTTTGGATGCAGGATACACAGGGATTGCCACAACTCTCTCCTGCCACTGAAGAGATCATCCTTGCTTATCTTGCGGCTCATTATGGCCCGAAAGAAGCCACCCGTAGGGCGACTCTGCCACCAGCCTTAATGCCTGACAACCCCTATCGGACACTGGACTGATGAACGCCAATCAGCTGTCCTTGTTTGGTCAAGAAGCAGAATCGGACATAGCATCCACTCGTTTTATTCTCAGCCGTACCATCAACGGCAAGGCGCAAAGGGTTTGTGACCATTGGTTAATTCCTGTCTTGGTCAACGAATGGATATTTGGTAAGGCCAAAAAAGGTGATGAAATTCTGGAACTGGAAAACACCGTTCGCATAAATGGTCGCTTCAGCTACCGACTGCTGCGCTTGGGCAAGGAAATCTCATACTCCGGAAAATTTCTGGAATTGAAGATTCCATCCAAACTCAGCTTCAGTTGGACAGAAGATTCCAACATTAAGGCCAAATATCAGATCTCGGTTGATTTCAAGGAGATAACCAGCAAGACCAATATGAAAATGTCAGTACAGCTGCCAGCTGAACTCAGCGGTTACCGCGACACAATAAAAAAGCAATGGGCCGCACGCTGCCAAGGACTAGCGGAGATTTTCAGGCAGATCTGACTGACTCGATCTTATTTAGTTGCTAGACATCAGCACTTCGCAAGGCCTCGGACCCATCAGACTTTGCTTGAGCATGCCGAGACAACTGTCCATCTGTTATGCGTTTATTTTCCAATGGAACTGGCCTCTGCCTTGCGTATGGTCCGCTCCGCTGCCCGGGGTAGGATATAACCAGCTTCCAGGTTAGCTTTCACCACATCCGTTACTGCCTGCAGATATTGGGCATGGCTAGGATAAAGTGCATCAAGCGTGTCCTGATCAAACGGTTCATGAGAGCCATAGAGAAAGCAGAATAGTGTATTGCCAGTATTCATACCGGTATTTCTGGCCGTAGCCACCACATGCTCTGCCAATCGAATTCCCCCCTGCACATTGCCATACTTGTCCCGCTCAAACTCCACCGTCGGAATGGCTTTCCTGAGTTTTAATCTCGGAGCAACGGGAGGAGGCAGATCTTCCGCTATCCATGTCACGAGATGATCGTAGGCCGCATTCAAAACGTTCCGAAACGGAACCCTGCTTAATGTGGGTAACTCACATTCATGCTGGCGAGGTGCAGCTCCCTCAATGGGCAAACCTTCACGCTGCAATCGCACCTTGGTAAACTCAACCTCAAAGTCGACATCAACATGGGACGAACCTGCCACTTCCCATTGTCTGAAGTTGTCGGTATCAGGCTGGGGGTCTGCTGCACGCCTCTGCATGTCTGTTTCAGACATAATCTTGAACAACTTCACTGGCTGTTCATCACGTAACCTGAAGCCGCCACCATGTACCATGAAACCATCAAAAATTGGTTCAAGGGGATGGATGTGATTGATGTAGGTAGCCAAGCGACTGGCAGACTGAGAATGGCCTGTGGCAATTAGCTGTTCTGCTCGCAATCCGTCCAGAATATCTATAGCAACCGCTGGTGACTGCTCATTGCTACGTTGAATCGTCTTGGCAGCGGCAGCAAAGATATCGTAAGACAATTCATCATCCTTGATGTTACCATCATCAGTGGTATCCAGAGAGGCATAGCGGACAGGACTCCACTGCCGCATAGTATCAATACCCATTTGCTGCGCAGAGACTACGACATAGGCATGACCCCTGCGCATGAAATGCTCACCAGACAGCCACCAATCTATATCTTTGTCGGGACCGCCAGTAACATTGATCCACTCAACGATTACAATACCACTGAACCGGGAATGGTCGGTAGGGCGGCGCACAATGATACGGGTGCGGTATGGATGACCGGAATCAATTATTTCCCCGGTTTCCATCTCCGGGGTGGTATAACGGTTGGCCGTACCCTCAATAAAGTACTCCTCCTCAATATATGCCTGGGCCTCCAGATTGATAGCCGAGGAACTGTATATTGAATTACGGGAAGGATGGCCTTGAGGGTCAGCCGCTATCGGGCCAGTGACAGTGGCATCAGGCACTGCCGCCGAAGCATTGAAGGAAACTGTCCATACTGCTGATGCAAAAAGCAAGTAAACCACTTTTTTGTACATTTCAATACTCTCCACAAAAACTACTTATGCCGTATCTGGTGAGCTTAACATTGGTACACCTTCTTTAACAAATTCAATTCAAAGTCCGGGAAACGCAGTGCGACTGACCACAAATCAGGGTAGTGATCGAGAGCATCAGTATAGATGAATCACTTTGACTAGACCCTTCGAGCGTTGAGATACTGTCGAATCTGCCTGATTTGTTTAGAATAGATTAAAATATCCGATTATGAAATGAAACATCTACTGAATACTTGCCAG
>JAPORB010000128.1 GCA_026710425.1 Gammaproteobacteria bacterium | reverse complement strand
GTGGGCTTGCTGTTGCGCTGGATTGGTATAATGCATAGGCTGCAACAACAGCATAGTCTTATAGAGCTAATCAACGCCGAACTTCCGCAAACCCAGTGTGGACAATGCTCTTACCCCGGTTGTTTGCCATATGCCTGCGCCATCGCCAAAGGTGAGGCTATCAACAAGTGCCCACCGGGAGGCACCCACACCATTCGCCGTTTATCTCGCTTACTGAATGAGCAGGCAGAGGCACTGGACCCTGCCCATGGCAGCCCGCAACACACACCGGTGCCAGCAATGATTGCCAGCATTCGCGAGGATGAGTGTATCGGCTGCACCAAATGTATTGTGGCCTGCCCAGTTGATGCTATTTTGGGAGCCCCCAAACTAATGCATACAGTCATTGCCGAGCACTGCACCGGTTGCGACTTGTGCGTGGAGCCTTGTCCAGTAGATTGTATTGACATGGTAATGTCACCCGCTGGCAATGACAGCAACAGAGAGAGCACTATTCCTAAGACAAAATTATCGCAGGCATCACGTGAACTGGCCTGTATCCGTTGCGGTTACTGCGCTGAGGTTTGCCCGGAAAATCTTTTGCCGCAACAATTGTTGTCGCACTCCAAAGTAGGAGATATGGAAGCTCAGTTGCAGCTGAGTCTGATTAACTGCACTGAATGTGGCGATTGCGAACAGGTATGTCCAAGCAACATTGGTTTGGTGGAACATTTTCGGAATAGCAAACTAGTGTTGACCAATGAAACACTGGTGAGCGAACGCAGCAGAGTCTGGCAGCAACAATTTGAACGGTTCCAGGAACGTCGGGGCAGACAGCAATCAGCCGTGCAGGTGTGGATACCATCAATCAAAGACAATACAACCGGGTTATCCATACTTGGAAGTACACCTGACTGGTCAGAGACTAAGAGCAAACTGGTGCCCTCAAATAGGCAAAAGGCTAATGTTATGTCAAAGTCGGATAAGGTTACGAATGATGCCCATGCTGGCTTTTCCAGAGAACAGGCTCAAGCAGAAATTGCGGCTGCTGTGGCTCGTGTCAAACAAAAAAGAGACTGATTCGCTCCTCAATGACTACGCTGTCCGCCCGATCAGAAACGCCTCAAAATCAGAGTGCAAATAAGCGAACGCCACAGATAATGCTATGGGTCCTGTTGGCAGCAATACCCGCCATTGCAGTCCACTGCTGGTTTTTTGGTTATGGTTTACTGCTTAGCTTGCTGTTTTGCACGATCATCGGTCTGACCAGCGAAGCCTTATGTTTGCGGCTGCGGCACAAACCCATTCGGACAGGTCTGACAGATAACAGCACCCTCGTTACTGCCCTGCTGTTTGCCGTGACTGTCCCGCCCGGTACTCCTTGGTGGCTATTGATGTTAGGGATGATTTTCGCCATTGCACTGGTCAAGCATGCCTATGGCGGACTTGGACATAATGTATTCAATCCGGCCATGGCTGGTTATTTGTTTCTGCTACTGGCCTTTCCCTTGGCTATGAGTCGTTGGCAATTGCCAGACTCAGCCATAACAGCTGCTACCAATAGCTCACCCTTGGACTGGCTCAGCCTAAATCAGAGTTTAGGTTTTGTGTTTCCACCGTTGAGAGACTTCATGGCCAGCATAACCTCAGTGCTCAGAGCCACGCTGGACCTTACAACTCCTTCTCTGTCTGAGAACTCTCAAGAGTTGGTGACTACGGTAAGTTCCGGAAATTCATCGGCAGAGCTTGCGACAGTCCATTCGGCCAACAACCTTATCAGTGGCTCAGCCGGAAAAGTAACTGAACATAAGCAAATCATTGATGGCCTTGCCATGGCCACCCCACTGGCCGAAACGAAAATGGGGGGCACCAGTGCTTTATTGAAAGCTTATGACCAGCAGTTACCACCGACTACTCACAGTGTCGGCACTGGCCTGGAACTTGCCAATCTGGCCTGGCTGGCTGGCGGGTTGCTGCTGTTGGGTCTGAGAATCATCAGCTGGCATATTCCACTGGCGATAATTGGCACGGTAGTGATTTTGTCAGTGCTGTTTGATGGTGGCGGCTCAGCCGACTGGTTTAATTCGCTCTACTGGCATTTGTTCGGATCGGCGACCATGGTAGGGGCATTCTTTATTGCGACGGATCCGGTGAGTGCGGCGACATCCAATACCGCCCGCCTGTTGTATGGCCTGCTTATTGGCTGCTGTATTTATGGCATTCGGGTCTGGAGCAGCTACCCGGACTCGGTTGCCATTGCGGTGCTTTTTGCCAATTTTTGTGCGCCCTTGCTGGATTACTGGTGTCGGCCCCGAAAACCCGCCCACAACAACATCCGCTTTCCGAAGTAGATCAGTGATGACCATACCGGCCTTATTTACGGCAATGTCAACCGCCAGCGGAGACTTAAACTGGTGAACGAAATGCGCCTATATGGCAACCAGGAAAGCAGTGTGTGGCAAAGCAACCCTTCACTGGTGCATTTGCTGGGCATCAGCCCGCTGCTGGCTATTTCCGATTCCATGGTAAAGGCTATCGGACTGGGTACCGCTCTCCTAACACTATGCCTGATTTCTGCATGCATAATACAGTCAATGTCCGCTATGGTAAGGAGTCGCTATCGGCTTCTGTGGTACGGGATCGTGCTGGCCACAGTGGCTAGCTTGCTAATGCAGCTGATGCAACATGCGTTCTTGCCACTGAAACAACAGCTAGGCATCTATGGTCCACTCATTGCCTGTAATTTTGCACTATTGCTTAAACTTGATGCCTATAATAAAGCAGAGTCGCTGCGTTTTGTGATAGCAGATGCCTTGCGCATGGGAACGGGACTATTGCTTGCACTGGTACTGTTTTCTGGGCTGCGCGAATTACTGGTGAGCGGCACTGTGTTATACGGCTGGCAACTGCTGCTCCCCTCTGTGCCAGAATCGATTGAGGCGATCATATCCGATCGCAAAACCGTATTTCAGTTTGCCGAGTTGCCATCAACCGCTTTTATAGGGCTGGGATTACTGGTCGCCCTGCTACGCAAAACAGGTTTGCTGAAGCAACCAGCTTTGATGCATCGAAGCGAGTTACCGGTGCAACGCGCTAGGCTTACCGGCAAGCTCAACAAGACCTGACAAGCTGGACCGGAATTTAGAGACGAAAAGATCATGAACCGGGCAAAAAGAACAGAAATGTTCAGTCGCTGGCGACAGGCAAACCCGCACCCGACCACTGAACTGAAATATGCCAACAGTTTTGAGTTGCTGATCTCAGTGATTCTTTCAGCCCAAGCTACGGATGTCAGCGTGAACAAGGCTACAGAAAAGCTTTATGCAGTGGCCAATACACCGGAGAAAATTTATGCATTGGGTGTTGCTGGTCTGAAGCATTACATCAAAACCATTGGTCTGTTCAATACCAAGGCCGAGAATGTCATCAAAACCTGTCACATCCTGATAGAGAAACATAACTCCACGGTCCCGCAAACGCGAGAGGAACTTGAGGCTTTGCCTGGTGTGGGTCGCAAAACAGCCAACGTTATCCTGAATACTGCCTTTCGCCAGATTGCCATGGCTGTGGACACGCATATCTTTCGGGTCTCCAACCGCACCGGCATAGCTCCGGGCAAGGACGTACTGGAAGTGGAACGGCGCCTGCTGAGGCTGGTACCCGAGGAGTTCCTGTTGGACGCACACCACTGGCTAATACTGCACGGACGTTATGTGTGTTTGGCCAGAAAACCCCACTGTGGTGCCTGTCCGGTGAAAGATTTGTGCGAGTTCAAAAAGAAAACAGACATTCAGTAACTGATTTACTTTTCAATGGTTATGTATGAATGGATTTGTGACTCGTCAATTCCGTCCTTTTTCTGCGGCGATGCGCAATCGCAGGGCATTCAGCTTGATGAACCCTTCTGCATCTTGTTGATTATAGGCCCCGGCATCATCATCGAAGGTAGCCACCTCTTCGTCAAACAGCGAGTCTGTCGATTCCCTGCCGGTCACAATGACATTGCCTTTGTATAGCTTTAGTCGCACCATACCATTCACATACTGTTGTGAATCGTCGACAAGTGATTGCAAGGCTTTACGCTCCGCTGACCACCAGTAGCCGTTATAAACAAGAGAGGCATAGCGAGGCATCAGTTCATCCTTGAGATGGGCAAGTTCGCGGTCAAGCGTAATGGACTCGATAGCTCGATGAGCTTTGAGCATGATTGTTCCACCGGGTGTTTCATAGCAGCCACGTGACTTCATGCCAACATAACGATTCTCCACAATATCTGCCCGCCCTATGCCATTGGCACCGGCAACCTGATTAAGTTTAGTTAGAACAGCAGCCGGGGACAGAGTCTCTCCATTAATGGCTACTATATCGCCTTTGCGGAATTCGAGTTCAAGTGCACAAGGCTCATCCGGTGCAGCCTGCGGAGAACAACTCCACAACCACATGGAATCTTCAGGTTCCTGTGCTGGATCTTCGAGTACTCCCCCCTCATAGGAAATATGCAACAGGTTGGCATCCATAGAGTAAGGGGATTTGCTGCCACGTTTTTTTTCGACTCCAATACCATGGGATTCGCAATAGGCCAAAAGTTTATCGCGGGAATTGAGGTCCCATTCACGCCAGGGCGCAATGACCTTGATCCCAGGGCTAAGGGCATAAGCACCCAGTTCAAACCGCACCTGGTCATTGCCTTTGCCGGTGGCACCATGAGAAATGGCATCAGCTCCGGTCTCGGCAGCAATTTCCACCAGACGTTTAGCGATCAGCGGGCGGGCGATGGAGGTTCCCAAAAGATATTCACCTTCATACAGCGCATTCGCACGAAACATGGGATAGACATATTCGGCCACAAACTCCTCTCGCAAGTCTTCAATATAGATTTCCCTGATTCCCATCGCTTCAGCTTTAGTCCGAGCCGGTTCCAGTTCCTCACCCTGACCAATATCTGCGGTGAAGGTCACCACTTCACACTCATAAGTCTCGGCAAGCCAGCGTGCAATAACCGAGGTATCAAGCCCTCCTGAATAAGCAAGAACAACTTTATTTATGACAGACATCAATTCACTCCATGGATAGTTGAGCATGTCGGGTTAAATCAGCCTGTTGCGGTTCCGAGATTCGATTCGTTATTGCGCTAACAGGCCACCTAGTAGGCTTCATTATAGCATTGCTACCTACTGTACACAGAGTTAGCACCAAGAGGTTGGTCTAATGCCAGGATTCAGATATATAGCTTATGCAGTATGAGAAATGCAGTGCCATTGCCAAGATCAAGCCGTAAAACTGAAAAGTTGCTGTAATGACAATTCCGATTCAGCTTCCTTGCAGTTTCAGGTATAATATCAATTAGTTGTACCTTACCTGGATTCCCATGAGTACCAATCGAATCAGCCTCATCAAACCGGATGACTGGCACCTGCATCTGCGTGATGGAGAGGCACTCAGGACCAGTGTCCCCCACACTGCACGTTGCTTTGCCCGCGCTATCGTCATGCCCAATTTGCTGCCACCAGTCACCACCGTTGCCAGCGCACTAGCCTACCGGGAACGAATCTTGGCTGCTGTTCTGCCAAAGCAGACTTTTACTCCCCTGATGACCCTCTATCTGACTGATGAACTGGCTCCCTTAGAAATGGAAAGACTGGCCAAATCGCCACATGTGATTGCCGTTAAGTATTACCCTGCTGGTGCTACCACCAACTCACAAAACGGGGTTACTGATATCGAAAAGGTTATTCCAACCTTGGAGCGAATGGCAGAATTGAGCATCCCTCTGCTGATTCATGGCGAAGTGACCGATCCGGATACCGATATATTTGATCGAGAGCGTCTCTTCATTGAGCAAGTACTCTCGCCTTTGCGAGACCGCCTGCCAGAGTTACGGGTGATACTGGAACACATTACCACCCAGGATTCAGTTGACTATGTCAAGTCTGGAGGCGATGGACTGGCAGCAACCATTACAGTGCACCACCTGCTACACAACCGTAATGATTTACTTGCAGGTGGCATCAGACCGCACTTTTACTGCCTGCCGATACTCAAACGCAGTAGCCATCAGACGGCATTGATTGAAGCGGCCATTAGCGGCAGTCCCAAATTTTTCCTTGGCACGGATTCCGCACCCCACCTGCGCTCCCAAAAGGAATCAGCATGTGGTTGTGCTGGTGTTTATACCGCACCAGCTGCACTGGAGTTGTATGCTGAAGTATTCGAACAGCACAATGCCCTGGACAGACTGGAAAAATTTGCCAGTGTCTTCGGACCACAATTTTACGGTCTACAACCCAATACCGAACAAGTCACTCTTATCCGCCAAGACTGGCAATTGCCAGAAAGCTATCCTTTCACTGCCGAAGATACCGTAGTCCCTCTGCGTAGCGGTGATAAGATTTGCTGGCAACTAAAGTGAGCAGTCATGACTGATTCAGAGTTCTCATTGGGCGGTCTGATGGCGGATCGTTTTCGCTCTTTTCTGCCGGTTGTGATTGATGTGGAGACAGGAGGCTTCAATTCCCACACCGATGCCATACTAGAGGTCGCCGCCGTACTATTGGAGATGAATAACGATGGATATCTGGAAATAGAACAGTCATTCTTTCATCATGTCAAGCCCTTTGAGGGTGCCAATCTGGAGGAGTCAGCACTGAAATTTACTGGCATCAATCCCTTTCATCCACTACGAGTGGCCAGAGGAGAGAAAGAAGTTTTCCAAGCTATGTTCAAGCTTATCCGCGATTCCGTGAAGAATAAAGAGTGCAAGCGCGCTATAGTGGTAGCACACAATGCTCATTTTGATCACAGCTTTATTCGCGCAGCTTGTGAGCGTCATAACCTGAAACGCAACCCTTTCCACCCATTTTCCAGTTTTGATACTGCCAGCCTGAGTGGTCTTGCCTATGGGCAAACTGTACTTTCCCGTGCTTGTGCTGCGGCCGATATTGATTTCGACGAAAACGCTGCGCACTCAGCCCGTTATGATGCTGAAAAAACGGCTGAACTTTTTTGTGCCATAGTTAATCGATGGAAGGAACTAGGTGGATGGACTCGGTAAGGTAAACAAGCAAAGAAAGAAATTAATCAAGAGAGGAGAAAGATGAACTAGTGTAAGTAATTATCGATCTCTGTATTGCATGCCACCTGATTTGCTAGCCGGATATAAAGTTGTAAGTCTACAATCATCAACTTTTCTGCTTTTGTGTTGAAATAGCCCAATTGCATAGACCCATAACTCATCAATTCAAAGTGATTCCTAATCCGTAAATTATGGCGGCAAAATTTCTTATTATCCCGCAGGCAAGGCAAGCTTGAATTGCGAAATCTGCCTGTTGAACAAACCTATTCCCTCATCTGGTAGTTTTTCGGCGCAGTGTGATTCCAGCGTTGTTCTGGCTTCCCCATAATCTTCCCAAGGAATACGGCTGGAATAACCCTGCAAATCTGCAATTACCTTGGTAATGGTTCTGAATCGGCCACTTCGGCTTGCTTGTCGAAGTCCGTTAAGATAACTGTCTTGGTGCACCGTCGGAACAATCAGTTTATGTTGTCCGGCACTAACCAGCTCAGCATTCATCATTATGCGGGCTAGTCGACCATTCCCATCATCAAATGGATGACATTCTGCGATAATGAAGTGCATAAAAACACCTCTCCAAATACCCGGGGCCAGTTGTTGATAGAAAGGAAATGCCTGGTTTAATGTTCCCTTAATCTTGTCGGGTTCTACAAAGTGTGTGTTGCCTACTCTGTTTGGTTTCAGTTTAAGCTCTCCGGGGTGATTGTGAGGTCTTGCCCGCATGATCAATGCATGTCGCTGCTTCAGTAATTGAAATAGCTCTTCTGTCGTGTCCGGTACCATTGCCATCTCGGTGTAGTCATGCACTACCTCAAAGACTGATAGGACATCATGGCAATCCTCTGGACGGTTTTGAATCTCCTCATGCTCGAACACAATCTGCTCGGCCTCTTCAATTTCAAACCTTGTGCCTTCTATGAAGTTTGAAAAGTAGCTTTCAAAGAAAGCCAGGTTACGCCAGTTTGCTTTGCTGTAGCTATAGTTGATTAATGGCAGACTGCATTGATCGAGATAGGCAGCCAACCCTTCAAATAAAACAACCCGATCTTGATCAAAAGGTTGCTTGTTGATCAGAGCGATTGCGACGGGTGTGACGAGTGCTGTTGCAGAACGTATTGATAACAACGCACCGATAATAGTATCCAATAGACAAAACTCTCTATTGAGAGATACGCTATGGCTATAAGATCTGGCTTCGCTATGTAATTTTCTGATTTCTCCCTCGCCTCTACGCTCCAGCAGTTTACAGAGTTCAGCCTCCACCCACTTTCGTCCCAGAGCCCGGGGAGCTGCTACATCACCATGAGTAATTTGCAGATTTTCCAGTAGATAGCGGGACGGTGAACTGCGACGTAAAGTAGGTATAAACGGCTCTGTGAGCCGATTGCAATCTCCCGGATGCACTTCGATGATTAACAGGTTGCTGATGTTTATCTTCTTTCTGACTTTTACATCAGCAGTGATATGCACTACTTTGTTTTGTGGCCTAAGCAGGGCAGCTGATGAATAAGAGACTATAGCACCGGGATAGAGATACGCTACCACAGCATGCCATTGATTTGACAGCAACAAAGGAATCTCATCCCAGTCCGCATCAGTGTAGATCCCGCGACGAATTCGTTTGAGTTCTCCATTGCTTACCGCCCGAGCCAGCCGTTTGGCCTGATTGCTATTCTTGGGGAAAATCAAACTTGACATGAAGACTACCGCCCTTTTGTACGCTAGCAATAATTTAATTTGTTGCGAATTAATCTATAAAGCACTCTTTATTTCTATTTTATACAATATAAAAGAATAAAGCAATATAAAAATCCTAATCCCCACCCTATTAGATTAATTTCTCCTGGTGAATGGTCAGAGCAACCCAGAACCAAAGGTATTCAATAGTGGCCGATCCCATTTTCACTGTGCATGATGGCTGGCCTGATTTGACTGTTTTCTCTACATTGCGAAATCCAGAGCACTATTTGGCTCCACGGGAGGGGTAAATGCATGCTGAAATTTAGAACAGTGGCTACAATACCTATCCCGATGCCGCACTGGAGGTAGCCACCTGGCGGCTAGAGATTATTGGGGGCGGCTATCTAAAGATAGAACGATCATTCTTTAAATATATTGAGCATAAAGAATAGGTGAGAATGCATTAACACAAACAATTGTCGTCCTTTGTATTACATACCAGCTGATTTGCAGGCTGGATTTGAAGTTGTAATTCCACGATTATCAACTGCTCTGCTTTTCTGTTGCGACAGCCCAATAACTTGAACCAGATAACTTATTCATTCAGAACGACATCTTAACCGCAAACTATGGCCGATGTATTTCTGACTATCCTGCAGGCAAAGCTGATGATCCACCTGCAGCCAATAAATTCAGAGTTAGATTGTCCACCAGTTTGTTGTATACAGGCGTAACCAATTGCTTGCCTTTATGAGGTTGATGCGCGGTCGGAATGATGTCGAGTTGAGACAATATCAGGCTGTCAAATACTCAATACCAGTTGAGTAAAGCCCGGTGAAGTTAATATTGGCAAGGTTCAGTTCATGTTCAGCCACCAGCTTGCTCAGTTCGAGTGCAGACAGTTCACCATTGTCAACTCTGCCGCCCCAGTAGGAGATCACATCATCTGGAGCCTCCTCGCCTGTTACCGCAGTATAGAAATGACCGACCAGATGTGCCCCATCCCGGTTAGTGCCGAATACTATGTCAAGCGCGCTTAGCAGCAACGCATCCAAGCTCGTACCTCTGTCGAGTTGTTCCAGGGCCTGACCAGCCAGATCAGTTCGGAGCAATCCCTCAGCACCCAAAAAGGCACCGAGTACCTTAGCGGTGACTCCGGCATGACCGTCCATATCGTAAGCAATACTGATGTCAGAGAATACAAGACGCTCCACGCCCCTGAGTATGTCAGTGCCGTTTTCAGCTGCGGAAATGGCAGCAACTTCGGTAACACCGTCTGCAGTTAAAGAAATAATAAACGCATCCCTATTACTATCGAATAGGGCATAGTCGAGACCATCTCCACCAATCAATATATCCCAACCATCACCACCTTGCAGACGATCGTTTCCGCCACCACCATCCAGCATGTCGTCACCCGCATCACCAATGATACTGTCATCGCCATCCCGACCGTGGATTTCGTTATCCAGATCATTTCCCACCAACTGGTCGGTATGGGCTGTGCCGATTAGATTCTCAATCTCGCTGCCATAATTGACCGTAATTTGACCGGGGGAGGTTATCCGATCAGTCTTACCAGATCGCGAATTAAATCCCTGATATCCAGGCTCAAGATAAATGGTGACCCCCCAGGGGGAAGTTGAAGCGTCAATCGTATCCTGACCTCCGCCACCATCCCAGATAAAATTGGCTAAACTCGGTGTGTAGATGTAAGTATCATCGCCGGTGCGTGTCTGCCTGCTGGGACCATAAAGATATTGCAATGCCGCTATGTCAAGAGGACTGAAGGTGAGCTTGTTCTCGTTCGATGTTGTAGTGTAGGACATCATTGTCCATTGAGTGCGGTCTTCGTAGCTTTGCAGATAGGGCGGCTCTCCAATCTCACCATCTGTACCTTCAAAAGGATGCTTCAAACCAAGGGCATGACCCAGTTCGTGAACCAGTGTATAGGCACCGAAAGTGCCACGATTCAAAGTGGCATTCTCATCATAGTCACTGAGTAAAACATCATAATTAACTCTGCGCTCACCAGGATAAAAAGCTACACCCGCTGTTGTTTGTTGATTCAAGGCAATTGATATCGTATTCGACTGGTCCGAGGTGTTGGTTCGTTCAAAACTGATATCGATAACCTGTGCGATGTTATTCAGTGCTATTTCAACATTTCGTTGCTGAATTGAAGATAACTGCCGGAAACCTGTAGCTTCATCCGCAGAAAGGTAGGTAGGGGCACTTGACGGAAAGGCGTACCTTAATATTTTCTCATCCCCCAGCAGCTTCAAATAATAGAATCCGGCGGCAATGCCAGGCATCAAGGCATCGATCCAGTAGGGGAACGGTTGTGCGCCGTCGACAAAAGTTACATTTTCAATGCTGGAAGGTATCTTTACGAATGATACTGAAACTATGGCCGTGTCGTTGCCAGAACTATCCTCAATAATATCTCCAAAGTCCTGGATGAAGTATGTATCATCACCATCGCCGCCCCATAGGGTATCATCGCCGGGGCCTCCATTTAAAACATCATCACCCCCTCCACCTTCCAAGTGATCATCGCCGCTACCACCAATAAGCTCATCGGTACCCAGACCTCCCCATAAAGTATCATTGCCATCGCCGCCGTTGAGAGTATCATTCCCATCACCACCATCGGTGAAATCATCGCCGACACCTCCTTCGAGAACATCATCACCCTCCCCACCTCGTAGATGATCATCGCCGTTGCCCCCAACGAGCTCATCGGCACCCAGGTTTCCATGCAGAGCGTCATCGCCATCGCCGCCGTTGAGGGCATCATCCCCATCCCCACCATCGGCAAAATCATTGCCGTCGCCGCCTTCTATGAAATCATCTCCCTCCCAGGCATAGAGTCTGTCATTACCATCCTCGCCATAAAGTCTGTCGATTCCGGTCTTACCGCTGATCAGATCGTTGCCCAAGCCACCATAGGCAATCAGAGTGCCAGAATAGCTTTGGAATAGATCTTGTTGGTCCTCCTCGCTATAGATAGCGTTAATCCAGTCATCACCCTCTTTGCCGTAAACAGTATCGTTGCCATCCAACGAATAGATTTCGTCATCTTCAGCGGTACCATTCAAGGTATCGGGATCATCGCTGCCAATGATTTCAGCCATCCCAGATGTTTATCTGTAATTTCAAAGATAGAAGCAAGAGAGCGAGCGGTATAGCTTATAAAAGATATCGAAGCGCATACAGCACTCAGGCCCAAACGATGGAAACCGATCGCCAAGTGAGAATGATTACAACCAGTATTGAACAAACGGCGCAGGGGTTATTAGCTGATTTCAACAGCGATCAAATTTGGATCGAGGCCAATCCTACTCCGATTCTTCGGCCTCGGTATCTCCTACTCCGGCCTTCTCAATCAAGGGCTGTAACTCACCTTTTTCATACATCTCCACAATGATGTCACAGCCACCAATCAGTTCACCGTCAATAAACAACTGCGGAAATGTCGGCCAGTTGGAGACCTGCGGCAGGGTGGCGCGAATATCTGGATTACTGAGAATATCGACATAGGCAAACCGCTTGCCACAGGCCATCAGAACCTGGGTCGCCTGAGCCGAGAAACCACACTGGGGTTGTTCCGGGTTGCCCTTCATATAGAGCAAGATGCTGTTATCATCAATTTGTTCTTGGATACTTTCTTCAGTACTCATAGGGGCCGCCTCTCGGAGCTGACAGGATTAACAAAAAAATCTGCATGTTGGCTTTCATATCAAGGTTTATACTATGACAGATCGCCGAAACAAAACAGAAGCCAAGTTTACATCAATCAAAGGACTGCTGTCAGCACCCGGCAAAACGACCGCATCCCCTGCGCCTGACTATTGATCACCATCGGAGCTAGGTATTCGTGATCAGCATTTTGCCACGGGAATATCCCGCCACCGGGTTGTGTATTGCGGAGAAGTAAATTGCTGGCGCATGAACCAGGGTTTGTTGATGCCCTGTGCAGCCAGAAATAGGGTGCCCTTCCCCTCTCGTCGATTAACCGTATCCAGCACCTGCATCAATCTGTCGGCTTTTTCAGACTGGCCCTGATGGAATAGGTCACGCTGATGATACCTTTTGTCGCGTATCTCAATCAGCCCCACACCCGCCTTCAGAAAGGCATGACCCGGGCTGTAAAGCCGTCTGACGGTGTCCCGCGCTAGCCCGACAATGAGGCGGGTATCATCTGTAAAGTATGGCAGCCTCACTATATCACTCACGGCATGGAAACCGGGTTCAAAGGGTGAGGTGTGAATAAAGATATGCAGGGTAGCGGCCTGGTGATTTTGACTACGCAACTTTTCAGCCGCTCGCGTGGCATATAAGGATACCGCCTCCAGCACTGGCTTTAACTCTCTGGCCTTGGTGCCAAAACTGCGGGTGCAGTAGATTTGCTGCTTGGGTGGCGGCAACTCTTCCAGTGCCAGACACGACCTGCCATTGAGTTCCTCAATGGTACGTTCCAGGCAGACAGTGCTGCGCCGCCTAACCATCTTGGGATTGGCCTGGGCCAACTCCCAAGCCGTGCGAATATTCAGCACCTCCAATCGTGCCGCTAGACGCTTAGCCACACCCCAAACAGCAGTCACCGGTACCCGGCGCAGTACCCATTCCATCTTATGCGGCTCATCCAGAACACAAATGCCTGCCAAGCGGGGAATTTTCTTGCCGACCTTACTGGCCAGTTTGGCCAGGGTCTTGGTCGGCCCGATCCCGACCCCTGTCGGCATGCGCACATCCTGCCAGATCCGACTACGGATGCGGTGCGCCTGTGCCTGAAGTTCATCTTCTCCCCCGCTGAGCGGCAGGAACATTTCATCAATGCTATAAACCTCAACCTCGGGACTGTATTCACGCAAAATAGTCATAACCCGGCGTGAAAGATCTCCATAGAGCGGGTAGTTGGATGAAAAAATAGTCACATTGTGCTGCCGCAACGCATGCTCAATCTTGAAAAACGGCTGCAAATCACCAATACCCAGTGCCTTGGCCTCTTTCGAACACGCCACCACAAAACCATCGTTGTTGGACAAAACCACCACTGGCTTGCCCCGCAGATCGGGACGAAACACCTGCTCGCAACTGGCATAGAAACTGTTGCAATCAACCAAAGCAAACATCAAAGGCCAGCCCGGTGAAAACGTATGGAATTAATCACAACTCCCTCAATCTCGCAGATGGACCCTTCCCTGATGGGAATGGGCGGATAATTTTTGTTGGCCGACAGCAACTGTTGCTGATTCAGGTCAAGTATCTTGCAGGTTAACTCACCATCAATGACAGCCAGCACCACACTCCCTTGTTGCGGCTTCAGCGAGCGGTCCACAATCAGCAAATCCCCATCAAAAATACCGATACCGGTCAGGGACTGACCGGAGACACGGCAATAGAAAGTGGCCGCCGAGTTTTTGATCAGGTACTCATTGAGATCAAGTGCCTTATCCATATAATCATCAGCAGGGCTTGGAAAACCTGCCGGTACCCGGCTGGCGAAACATGGAGCGAGCAAGACGGTCCTGCTCTCGTGACTGGATAATCTGATAATGGACATAATAGAATACTGTATTCTTTAGCAGTATTATGTGCACTAATTTTGCATTAGTCAAGCAGGATGGCAGCGTAAGGCTGGCTGAGCGGCTGGGAGTGGATGCGGCGGCCCTAATCTACAGCCATGATTTCAGGCCGGGAGCGACCATCAGCATCGTGCGTGAAACCAATGGATCACGGCTGGTCAACCCGGCCATCTGGTGGCTGTACCTACGGCAAACTCCGGATGGCCTGAAACCCCATCGGGAATATTTCAGTGTCAACACCAACCATGCCAAATTGTCAGGAAAAACTGAATACCGCCGTTCACGCTGCCTGATTCCTGTCAGTGCCTTCGTGGAAAGCCAGGAGGGCAAGAATCCGCATCTACTGAAACCGCGGGACGGCAGTGTCATGGCCTTTGGTGGGCTCTGTAAGGAATGGACGGACAAGTGCACAGGCGAATGCGTGCTCTCCGCCTCGATTATTACCTTACCGGGGCATCCGGCATTGGAAAACATTCACCGCAAGTCAACACCACTGTGGTTGCCAGAGGAGATGTATGATGTGTGGCTGTCTCCGCAGCAACAGGAGACACAGATCTTTGAGGAACTGCTGACCCCGGCATTAAGGACGACACTGCTAGTCACGCCCATCGACAGAGCTGGCAGCAAACAGCCAGTTGGTGAGACTTATGTGGTGGCAGCTGCCAATCATTAACTTATTGTATTATCCGGTTTCTTTTTCATCCTCAACCAATGTATGTGATCCAGATTAACTGAATCTTCTGTATCACTGCTTTGTGTTTCACTCCTCACTGCACACAAAGACATGCCTCAATCATTAATCAAACTGCTGCAATTGGCCATGATGACACTCTTACTGTTATTAATCCTAGGTGCAGCAAGCCCGGCTAAGATCATTGCCCAAGAATCAAACTTTGTGATTTCAACTAGGGCTGGCAGCAGCCTGCTGATACAAAGCCAACTTAAACCGATTGTCATTAACCGTCTGCATAGCTGGGAGCTACTTCTCTTATCAGCAGACGGCCATCCGCTGACTGATGCCGAAATTAACCTGGTAGGTGGCATGCCGGAACACGATCATGGCCTACCAACACAACCCCAGGTAACCGCTCAATCGGACCCGGGTCACTATCTGGTTGAAGGCATTCGTTTCCACATGCCCGGCAAATGGAAAATTCTGTTCAGTATTGAGTCCGGGGCTGGTCCCGACTCTGCCACACTGGAATTTTCCTTGTGAAATATCTCTTGCTGCTGGCTGCCTTGCTAACAGGCTCAGGTGTCATTGCCTGGCATACGCTGAGCCTTCCATTGCCAGAAAACTGGAGCGAAAGAGATCGTATTCTGATCCGGTCCATGGCCTTGAGTCAGCTGCCAACCCTCCCTGCGGACCCGGGCAATGCGGTGGCCGATTTGGAGGCGGCTGCAACGCTGGGCCACCGATTATATTTTGACCAACGATTGAGTGGAAACAACAACGTTGCCTGCGCCAGCTGTCACCGACCTGAACTGACTTTCACTGATGGCCTGGCACTGGCTGTCGGAACGGCGACAGGACAGCGCCATACGCCCGGACTGGCTGGTGTGTCCCACAGTCCCTGGTTTTACTGGGATGGTCGCAAAGACAGCCAGTGGGCACAGGCCCTGGCACCACTGGAGAATCCCCATGAGCATAACTCCGACCGCACCCGGATAAGTCGCTTGGTGACCTCGGACCCGCAATATCGCAAACTGTATGAGTCTGTGTTCGGAATTGTACCGACGATTCCCGATCAGCCAATGACTGCCTCACCACTGACCAGTGATAAGGCCTTGGCGAACTGGCAGACACTGCCAGCATCGCAACAGAAAACAATCAATCAAGTCTTTAGCAATGTCGGCAAGGCTCTGGCCGCCTATCAACGCAAGTTAATGCCCGGTGCCGGTCGCTTCGACGATTATGCCGATAGCCTGCAGCACTCGGCGAAGATTGATGCCAACACTTCCCTTGATGCCACCGAACTCGCAGGTTTGGCATTATTCATAGGTAAGGCACAATGTGTCAGTTGTCATAATGGCCCGCAGTTCACCAATCATGATTTTCACAACACGGGCGTGCAGTCTCTTACCGGAGAATTACCTCCAATGGGCCGCTTTGACGGTATTCGTCTGGCACGAGAGGATGAGTTTAACTGTCTAGGCGAGTACAGTGATGCCGATTCTGCCGAATGCAGCGAACTTCGTTTCGCCGGAGACAGCAATGAACTGGTGGGAGCCCACAAAACTCCGAGTCTGAGGAATGTGGCCACAACTGCGCCTTATATGCATAACGGCCAGATGCGAACGCTTACTGAGGTGCTACGCCATTACAACGAAGCACCGATTTCCATGCTCAGCCATAATGAGGCCAAACCGCTCGGACTGCGCCCGGTGGAACTGCGGCAACTTGAGGCATTCCTGCATACTCTGACTGCACCGTTGGCCACTGATGACAAGTGGTTGTCAGCCCCTCAACCCTGAAGATCTATCCGGTCCATGAATGTCAAAACCTGCTTTTGACATTGAAAGCAATCTGCAGGGCATCAACTCCCGGATGACCCCGATTGGTTACCGGCACCGCCAAGTCAAAGTGTACTACGCGGCTGGATGCCGCCCTCGATGATGCCAGTCGCAGACCGACTCCGACATTGGCCAGCCAGGGATCCTCTAGTCCGCTGTCAACTCCGGTCTCCCAAGCTCGACCAATATCAACAAAGGCTGCCGCACCAACCCTGACCATGTTAAAAAGATGGATATTCGTATGCAGCCTCTGTTCTAGCGTAAGGACTATACGGCGATCCCCCGCCTGAAAGCGTGTGTCATACCCCCTTGTTCCAGATTCGCTCCCCATCAACAACTGACGCTCGGCACTCAGATTGAGGCTGTAGTTCCCCCTCAGGCTGGATAGAAAACTCCAACGACGGGATTGCCTTGAAAAATACCGACTGGAAAAACTCACCAGCGCATCCTCCGTATGACCAGAGTCAAGATTCAGCATACCCTCCCAACTGAGGCTGATCTGCCAGAGTTGATCTCTGTCATAATGCAGGGTACTCCCGGCTTCTCCATTGATAATGATTCGTTGCTGTTCCGAACCCCAGTCGTTGCCTGCATAGCCCATACTGGCCACCAGTCGTGACCCGATATAAAGATCTTCGGTACGCAGAATCTCATCGAAATTAAAAGCCGTGGCAAAACGGTTTTCAGTGACCTCAATCTGCACAAATGGATAGGTTAGCCGGAGTGATCTGGGACTATGCATTGGTGGTGGCAGTCTCTCAATCGCTCTAAATCGATCTCGCCGATAGCGAATACCTCCTGACCAGCGGGTAACCCGATCGTCAATAAGACCTGTCGACCAGCCCAGCAGTATTTCTCCTGTCTCCAAATCATGCAGTACTTCGCTTACTGGTTCGCCGAGGCGATATTGAGTATCTTCGCGGGTCTCGCGATTAATGCTTACACCCCAGCTACGGCGGCTGTCCAAAGCAAAGAATGGCAACAACAATTCAAACAGTTGCTGCTGGCCATCATTGCTGTCCACGAAGGTGGTTTTGTTGCGCACCCTTGAGCCCAGAACATTGGGATCCTCATAAATAATCTCGGTAAACTGCCGCTCCAGGTTTTCGCCTCTGGAGATAGCTAGCAATTTACCCATACCCAGCAGGTTGCCTTCACGCAAACCCGCAGCGAAGCTAGTGTCTCCGCCTGAGCGGTCAAAGGAAAGATTTGGGGTCAGCGACCAGTTATCTCTGGTGATGACTTCAACTGTAGCCCCGCTGTCGCATAGACTGACCACTCGCAAGTCTGCATCGAACAAGTAATCCTGTTCTCTAAGCAGACGCCCGGATTCATCCAGCAGCCGGGCTTCCACCAGCTCACCAGGCTGCACCAGCAGGAGTTGTGACAAGGTTTGTTCGCTGGTCAGAAAATGCAAGCGATTAGCCAGCCGGTAAAAGCCACTGCTTTCCTCTGGATCGTTTTCATTGAAGATGGCCAGGCGGCTGTAACGGATATCGGCAATCCGTATTGGAGAAGGCACCATCTCCACTAGGGGAGTTTGCCTGAGAAAAGGATAGGTACCGTCAGCCGCAATAAACTCGTTACGGCAAGCCGGATCTGCCACTGTGGTCTGTGCCATGTTGCTTGTAACAAACACCATCCATATGGCAGCAATGACTACATGCTCAACCAACCTGTGCATCAGGCCCACTCCTGTTGCTTAACAGTGTAAATCCCGGGTAGGCAGATCCTGCGGCAGTAAATTATTGATATGATTCAGGTCTGTCATCGGATGAGGCATGAGAGTAAGTCTCCAGGCGAACAATGAGAACACTTTACGAAAAATGTGTCCCGAACATCGCTACCACGGCAGCGTTATTATTCATCCTTCCAACGGTGGCCATAAATATCAACTATTTGATTGCAGCCAGCGAAGGTTTCGTGCCTTGGTGTATCCCTTATTGGGACAGCTGCACTTCAATTAGTGCTACCGGTCGCCATGGTACGGGCTTTTACTTCTTCAAGGCCACCATGCTACCTATTTCCCTGCTCTATTTACACTACTGGTTACAATGCTCTGCTCGGCTTGAAGCATCAAATAATCGCCAGCGATGGATTCTGTATCTTGGTGTGTTTGCGGTGGCGGCACTGATCACTTACACCCTTTCTCTGGGTGCGGTCGGAGACAATTTTCAGCTAATTCGCCGCATTGGAATCATTTTCTTCTTCACCCTGACCTACCTTTGCCAGTTGCTGGTGATACAGCGTCTTGATGTCTTAGGTGTGAAGAATGTCGTCATGCAATGGCAGTTGCGCCTGTGTCTGCTGATTCTAGGTATTGGGATACTAACACTGTTTCTTGATGTACTTATGAGTAATTATGGAGATATTGAAGATGCCTTTGAGTGGGTGATTGCCCTGCTCGTTCATATCAATTTTCTACTAGCTACCTTCAGCTGGAAAAGTCTGCCGGAATAGATGACGATAGTAAAGGTAAGACATATACCGACCAGAACTTACCGCTGAATTGAGCAATCTATTTTTCCGTGGACATTGCCTTCACCAATTCTTTCTGTGATTTGGAGACAAACAGCTCATGGTGTGCAAGGAATTCTCCGGTTATCTGTTTACCAGTGCCAGCCAACGACTGTGCCTGCTGTAAATCATGCTTGCTCTCCGGTGACCCTAGACAGTCGGCCATCCAGGACATTTTATCCAGATTAAGCTCTGAGCCTTGGGTCACGGAAAATTTATCAGAGTCCAGGAAAAAATGAATTTAAGAATGAGGTTTCCTGCCAGTATTGACAATGCGTTGCTGCTGCATTAACTTTGATTTTAATTTGCTATGCTTTTTTGCTAAGTTTGACCACAGGCACGGCCAATTGATTTCTGGTATACCATGATCAAGTTTACTTTCCTGATATGGCAAGCAAAGTAACTGACCTTAATAAGCGGATCAAGATATAAGCCCATGATCTCAATGGGTAATCCATTTTTTAATTGACGAATATGCATTCTTAAAATACCTATTCCCTTTTATGAGCTGAGTAATTGGCTTCATTAATCTGACCAATATTCAAAACGATAATGCTGAATATGACTATTAATATAAATCATATATTCAATAATATGCTCAAACAATTGTCTCACGCAATTTCATCTGAGTAACCTCCAAACATGACATTATCTGTTAGTACATCTGACCTAAAAGTCAACAGGGAAGTACTTTCGGTCAGCGATCTTAATCGTAAAGCACGCAACCTGCTGGAAAGCAAATTTGCCAGCGTCATTGTCGAGGGTGAGATCTCCAATCTTGCCATGCCTGCTTCCGGACATTGGTACTTTACACTCAAGGATAAAAAATCGCAGCTGCGCTGCGCCATGTTTCGTCACAATAATCAGCGCGTTGCTTTCAGTCCCCGCAATGGGATACAAGTGGAGGTGAGGGGCAAACTAAGTATTTATGAGGGGCGCGGCGATTATCAACTCATTACTGACAATATGAGTGAGGCTGGTGAGGGTGATTTGCGTCTGGCTTTTGACTTGTTGAAGAAAAAACTGGGGAGTGAAGGCCTGTTCGCTCCCGAACACAAACAGCCGATAGGCAATGACTACCGCCACATTGGAATTATTACTTCCAGAACAGGTGCCGCCATCCAGGACATGCTGAGCGTGTTTGCGCGCCGCTTCCCTTCAATACGGCTCACTCTTTTTTCAGTAGCGGTGCAAGGTCAACAGGCACCAGCCGAAATTGTCAATGCCATCAACCGGGCAAACAGACTTGGACCACAATTGGGTATTGAGGCACTGATTGTGGGGCGTGGCGGCGGTTCACTTGAGGACCTGCAGGCCTTTAACGAAGAGACTGTCGCACGCGCCATGTTTGCCAGTAAGTTGCCGATCACCAGTGCCGTAGGACACGAAACAGACTTCACCATTGCCGATTTTGTTGCGGATGTGCGGGCTCCTACCCCATCGGCGGCGGCAGAATTGATGAGTCCGCATCAGCAGCATTATCTTGACCGGTTAACTGACTACCAGCAGAAACTGCTCACAGCTGTGACCAACACCATAGCGAATCAAAACGCCACTTTGCAATGGTTGACCCGACAACTCAAGCGACCAGACCGACGTTTGCAGGAAAACGCCCAGACCTTGGATCGGCTGGAAAGCCAGATCAAGCACGCCATGATAAATCAACTGCAACGCCACAGGACCGAACTCAATCTATATCAACGTACACTTGCTGCCAACTCACCGGTAAGTCTGCTCAGAGACAGCACCCGGCGTCTGGAGTCGGGGAGACACCAACTGCGGGCAGCCATAAAGTCGCAATTACTTCAAGCAAATGGCAGGTTGGAGCAGTTAGTGCGCAATCTCAATGCAATCAGTCCCCTGGCAGTGCTGGCGCGAGGTTATAGCCTGACTAGCGATGATAACAATGCGCTGCTGCGCAACAGTAAGCAGGTGCAGTTGGATGACAGAATTCAGACCAGATTGGCTGATGGTCACCTCACCTCTATTGTGACTGCTGTGCATCCGGAATCAGGGACTGATACACAAAAGGGAAACCAGAGCTAAGCAGCTTAACTGCCCCTGACACAACATATATGTCTGTCGAAAACCATCTTGCATCACCAATGAATATTTAGAATGTTAAAGACATAAAATTTCCGACTGAAGGGCAGTTAAAAGGATGGGCTGAAATATGAGGCTATGTCATCTCGTATTACAGCATCGTTCAGACAATGGGACACTAGGCAACAGTTAGTAACCTCAATGAGCACAGTGAGCACAGTGAGCAGGATTAACTATTGACAGTTTACATGAATTGCCGGTTTAAGTATTGACCTTATGGTTTTTCATTATAATGTAATGATGGCACAATCATAAGGATAATTATACAAACCTTACAACCGCAGAGTGACAAAGAACAGACATTAGGAATAGAAAATGCAGGGCAAGTAAAACTGCTGCTGATTGTGTTGTCTCGCTATGAATCTGAGCAGCTAGATGAAATATTCGCCGTTATAGGCATCAATAAAATGGATTCTATTCGAGCCTCAATAAGGGTATGACTTAACTATTAATAGAATTTCACTATGCTCAAACAGTTATCAATTATTGATCCAGTTCAGGACATCCTTGCCCTGCAAGGCGAGTTTCTAAAATCCAAATCACTGAAATCGCGTAAAAACCTTGGACAGTTCTTTACCGGAGCTGCTGTTTCTAATTACATGGCTTCGCTTTTGAACAGACCGAGTGATAATAAAGTACGTATCCTTGATGCAGGTGCAGGTACAGGAATATTGTCGATCTCGGCTGCGCTGAGATGTCTAGAATTGGGATATTGCAAGGTGCATACGGTACTCTATGAGCTTGATCATGAAGCTCTTCCATATCTCGAACATTCCTTAAAGTCACTTCAGCACACTTTTGCAGAAAAAAATGCAGCGTTTAGCTATGAACTGAGATGTGAAGATTTTGTTTTGGCTAGGCCTGATAAGGATAGTTCTGTCCAGCCATTTCATATCTCCATAATCAATCCTCCCTACTTTAAGTACAGCGTTAAGGAATCTATCTATGCCAAAGTAGTGTCAGATCTTTTTCATGGTGATCCAAATATATATGCCACCTTTATGGCTATAGTAATTGCATGCCTGAAATCTGGAGGGCAAATGGTTAGCATCACACCACGGAGTTTTACTAATGGATTGTATTTCAAGGGGTTTCGTACTTTCTTGCTAAATAAAGCATCTCTCGATCTTATACATATTTTCAAACATAGAAACAAAGTTTTTAATAATGAGAACACCTCAGTATTACAGGAAAATATTATCTGTAGTCTAACAAAGGGCAAGGATCAACAAGATGTTGCCATCAGATCAAGTGATTGTGATATTTCAATAAATCGGTCTAATGAGCAAATTTATTCCTCATCTTTGATTATAGACAGTAGTAACAAAGAAAAGATAATTAGAGTTCCTGAAACTGCTTATGAAGCCAGCATTCTCAAACAAGCCGAATTATTACCTAATACTTTCGAGGGTGCTGGATTCACTATCTCAACTGGTAAGGTAGTTGAGCATAGAGCTCTTTCTTTCATTACCTCTAATACCAATGCTAGAAATACCGTTCCTTTATATCGCCCGCATAATGTACTTCCAATGACTACATTATGGACGGGTAAACACAAAAAAGATGCCTCCTTCTTGCTGAACCAAGGTCATGAAAAGCACACAATGTTGGATGGTAATTATGTGCTTCTTAAACGTTTTTCGACTAAGGATGAGCAACGCCGTCTAGTGGCTGGCGTTCATTTAGGTGACATTAATGAATCCAAATTTATTGGATTAGGCAACAAAATAAATTATATAGGGTTATCAAATAGTAATTTAACTGAAGTAGAAGCCTATGGTATTGCTGCAATATTTAATTCATCATATATGGATTCATATTTCAGATGTATTTCTGGCAACACGCAAGTCAATGCGACTGAAATAAGAGTTATGCATTTTCCTTCCCGTAAGCAAGTGCAAGAGATTGGCCTTATAGTAAAAAAACATAATATTACTGATACTACTTCTATTGAAGATCTAGTGAATTCAACTATTGGGATAATGAATAAATATAAGGTCCAGTGAATGGGATATACAAAGGACCAAAAAGAAAAGCTTGTATAGGCAAAAGCATTATTAAAAGTCTTGGGCCTACCCAAAGAACAATTCAACGATCGTTCGGGGTGGGAATTTTTGGCTTTAGCAATGGTAAGACCTGCAGACGAATGGTATCAAGCTACTTCATCGCTGCTACCAACTGTAGAAATTATGCAATTCATCCGAAAGGAATATGGCAAAAACTATAAACCAAACAGCCGTGAAACAATTCGCAGACATACGCTGCATCAATTTGAGCAAGCTCGTATTATTGACCGAAACCGGGATGACCCCAAAAGGCCGACAAATAGCAAAGATAACAATTACTCGTTAAATCAACCTATTTTGGATATTTTAGCCAACTATCCTGATGGAGATTGGAAGGAAAAATTACGAAAATTCAAATATGTAGTGCCAGAACTCAATGATCAATATTTGCGCAGGCTAGATCTGAATAAGATTCCAATAACCCTGCCCGATGGTGAAAAAGTAAAACTTTCACCAGGCAATCATAATCAACTGCAGGCCGATATAGTCCATGAGTTCTGTTCCCGCTTTATCGGAGAAGATGGCCGACTATTGTATATTGGAGATACAGCCAGTAGTAATG
Source organism: Gammaproteobacteria bacterium (assembly GCA_026710425.1). GTDB lineage: Bacteria > Pseudomonadota > Gammaproteobacteria > Pseudomonadales > Pseudohongiellaceae > UBA9145. Next base: position 8,233 of record JAPORB010000128.1, on the reverse strand, counting down.
AAGCTGGAGGAAAACTGATGTACCTGGATCAGGCTTACTTTCAAAATCTTGGCATACCTCCATTGTCGCATGATAAATTACCAGATATTGTTGTATACGATGAGCGACGCAAGCGGCTATTTCTTATAGAAGCCGTAACAAGCCATGGTCCAATCTCTCCGAAACGATGGACTGAGCTGGAAGAATCATTCAGGCAATGCAGGGCAAGCATTGTCTATGTTACTGCATTTCCCGATAGAGCCGAGTTTCGTAAAAACGCAGCGAATATTGCTTGGGACACTGAGGTTTGGATTGCAAACAACCCTGATCATATGATCCATTACAATGGTGATAGGTTTTTAGGCCCTCATCAATAGACTGATTTCTGGATTAACTCATTCTCATCAAGAGACTGCTAAATATCATCGCTCAACTCAATGAAAAGAAACGAGTGCTATCAGTTAAACTTTTTGGCCAAATATAACAAACTTTCATCTGGACTTTACCGGCTTTGTGAACAAGTATTTATAGGAATTTATAAATGAACAAGCGAGAACAACAGCGCAAAATCAAAGAACAAAAACAACAACAAGCGAGACAGCGGGAACATAACAGAAAGCTGCTGTTTAAAGTAGCTACTTTCGGTGTCGCTCCGTTGTTGCTGTTCTGGGTGATCTATACTATGTTTAGTCAGGGTCCTGTCTACTCACCAATTGAGCTTGCCACTGACGACCACATCCGCGGCAATATCGATAATCCGGTCAGCATCGTTGTTTATGCTGATTTTCAGTGTCCTGCCTGCGCCACAGAATTTGAAGATATGAATAGGCTTTGGCCACAGATCAGCGATAAGGCATTTATGGTATTCCGGCACTATCCCATTACTACGGTACATGGCAACACCTGGACTGCCTCGCTATATGCCGAAGCCGCAGCGAGACAAGATGGATTCTGGGCTATGCATGATTACCTGTTTCAAACCCAGCGTGCTTGGACAAACCTGAACTCATCTGAGGCCGAGGCGCAGTTTGACTCTTATGCACTGGAGCTGAATCTGGAATTGGATCAGTTGCATGCTGATCTCCAATTAGAGGCTGTGACTACAAAAGTTCGCAATGATCAGCGAGGAGGCAATGCCTCCGGTGTCAGAAGTGCACCAGCCGTCTTTATCAACGGACGTCAACTGAATCGACCCACCCGGGAACGGATCCGTGAAGTAGTGAATGAGGAATACGCCGAACTTAGCGGTGACTGATCTCACGCATCAACCTCCAGCTGCATCAGAGGATTGCTGTAAGTGCCTGTGCATCCGCAGACTGCGATTTAACGGATTTTGCTGAGGTAACTATCTCTACAAACTGATGCAAAAGACTGGCAGAAGTTGGCGTGGCCACCACCTTGCGGAGTAGTAATATCGGGTCTAGCCCCTCGTCCCTGATTTCCTTCATTCGCTCCTTGATGTAAGCACGGGTAACCTCAGCCGAAAACTCCGGGTGGAACTGGATACCCCAAATCCACTCGCCTATTCTAAAAGCTTGGTTAGGGTCATGTTCATTATCTGCCAGTCGGCATGCCCCGGGTGGCAGTGCCATAACAGACTGCGAATGAGAGACCTGAACTTGTAACTCCCGGTAAGCCTCTGGTAATCCACAGAATAGAGCATCATTCCCAGCGGCGGCAGTGAGTCGAATACTCACTGTACCGATTTCCCGACCGGCAGTCGTGAAATCCACCACGCCCCCATAGGCCCAAGCTAGAAGCTGGTGTCCATAGCACACACCTAGAATCGGTATGCATTCATTCGCCGCCTTTCGACAAAAGTCAGCCACTACAAAATTCCAGTCAGCCAGATCAGTCACATAGGCTGGGGAGCCAGTGATGATTATCCCATCGACAGTATCAAGACATGGAAGTGGCTCACCAAGATGGGCATTGCATACTATTACCTGTGAAGGTATCAGCTTCATGCCTTTGATAAACCAGTCTTCAAAATCAATGCCACACGCCTTGATTGAGGCAATTGTGGAGCCAGTTTTGATGATGAGTATAGTCAAGGACACGATATCGATTCCACTCAAAACAAAGGTATTAGATTATTTACCTAAGGTTCCGGAAAGCGGTTAAGACATTCAGCGAATACACTGGCATCTATATTGCCACCTGAGATAATTAGACTGCAAATCTTACCTGAAAAAGCCAGTTTTCCTTGTAGCAGGGCAGCCAGTGCCACAGCACCACCGGGTTCCACCACAAGTTTTAGATAACGAAAAGCAAAACTGATGGCATGACGAACCTCGTCCTCGCTTACCCGTAGATAATCACTAACTAATTCATGGTTAATCGACCAAGTAAGCTCCCCAGGTGAGGTAGCCATAAGTGCGTCACAAAGAGTGGGGGTTGTGCCATCAATCTTTACCCTCTTCCCTGCTCGGTGAGATTGCCAATGGTCATCATAGGTCTCTGGTTCAACCCCATAGACTGCGGTTTGTTGATTGATACCATTGATAGCAGTGGCAACACCAGCCAACAACCCGCCTCCACCGCAAGGGACCAGTAATATATCCGGTCGTCTGGCCAAAATCTGACTCTGCTCCATCAGTTCAAGGCCAACAGTGCCCTGGCCATTAATGATGAAAGGATCGTCAAAGGCTGGTACCAGGGCGGCACCGGTTTTCTCGGCCAGCTCAGCTGCAATCTGCTCTCGTGATTCATGGTGGCGTCGATAAAGCCTAACACTTGCACCCAGTCTGCGAGTACCTTCAAGCTTGATCATCGGTGCATCGTCAGGCATCACAATATTGGCTGGGATATTCAACCGTTTTGCCGCAAAGGCCACACCTTGAGCATGATTGCCCGATGAGAAAGCCACAACACCTCTTGCTCGGACCTGCTCATTCAGCTGACAAAGACGATTGAAAGCACCCCGGAACTTGAAAGCCCCAATGTGCTGCAGATTTTCCGCCTTGAGCAATACTCTTGCTCCGGTTCGTGCATCAAGTTCGGCTGATTGCAGCAACGGTGTTCGAACGGCAACTCCCTGCAGTCTGGCTGCGGCTTGCTCTATGGTTGGCAAAGTTACATTCATCAACGCATCCTTTTGTTGACCGCCTTGCGGTCTCTTGCGAGACGGCGCTTGCGGGCCACCTGCCTAGGACTCAAAGACTTCTCCTTGTGTGTAAAGGGGTTGCCATCACTCTTGAGTTCAATTCGCACGGGTGTTCCCTCTAGCTGTAAGGCGGTGCGAAAGGTCTTGGCCAAATAACGGGTGTAGTGGGCTGGCAGCTTTTGAGTCTGTTTACCGTGAATTATAATAAGTGGTGGATTCTGGCCACCAGCATGGGCATATCGTAGCTTAATGCGACGTCCGTTAATTACAGGTGGCGCATGATTGGTAACAGCGGCCTCAAGAATCTGTGTCAACATGCTGGTGCTCAAGTCCCGTATGGCAGACTCATGGGCCTTGTTGATGGATGGAAAAAGATTTCCAACTCCGGTGCCCTGCCGGGCGGAGATAAAATGGATACTGGCAAAATCAACGAAGCTGAAGCGCCGTCTGATCTCATTGCGTACTTCTTGCCTATCTCCCGCCTTCATGCCATCCCACTTGTTGATCGCTATTACCAGTCCGCGCCCAGTCTCAATCACAAAACCAAGCAGATGCAGATCCTGTTCGACTATGCCTGTATGTGCATCAAGGAGGAACAGAACAACATGAGAATCCCGTATTGCTTGCAGGGATTTAACTATTGAAAATTTTTCTACCGTCTCAACAGTTTTGCCTCGTCGGCGAATGCCAGCTGTATCGATAAGTGTATAGTCTTTGCCCTGCCTTCGAAAGGGAATATACAAGCTGTCCCGAGTAGTGCCCGGTTGATCATATACAACCACCCGTTCCTCGCCCAATATCCGGTTAACCAATGTGGATTTACCCACGTTGGGACGACCGGCTATGGCAATCTTTATTCCACCCGAAGATTGCTGTGCAGATGCCTCAGAACCTGCTGAACCCAGGCAGGACTCAAGCAGAGACTTGACACCACGGCCCTCGGTTGCGGTGATAGGAAATACCCTTTCCACGCCAAGACTGTAAAACTCGGCACAGGCTTGCTCGGGGTCATTGCCATCAACCTTGTTTACTATGACCACAAAGTCTTTGCCGCTTTTGCGTAATTGTTCAAGGATTTTGCTATCGTCCGGTACCAGACCATCCCGGGCATCCACCAATAGCCAACACAGAGTGGCTTCCTCGATGGCTAACAGGGACTGAGATGCCATCGCAGCATCAACACCTGCCTCAAAACCGGTAATGCCTCCAGTATCAATGACAATAAACCCCTGATTATGATACCGGCCTTCGCCATACTGACGATCGCGAGTCAGCCCCGGGCTGTCAGCTACGATAGCATTGCGGGTGCGAGTCAGGCGATTAAAGAGAGTGGACTTACCAACATTGGGACGGCCCACCAGGGCGAAAACAGCTTGCATGACGGTCTTTGGAGTGAAAGAAGGAGGTGGGTTTTCAAGGTAATGCAGGGCTGAGCCTGATGCAATGGCGAATCTGCCTATGCTCTGAGAAAGTATTCTGAATCTTTACACTTATTTGGCCCATTTGCACTCATATTGGCCTAATCGAATTGATTAACTTTGGGTATGACCGCATCACCGAGGATCGACTAGGCTTGCTGAACTTTACAGCTAAATGACCGCTCACTCGTCGGCAACAACGGGGATTACACTTCAAGCTTAAGCTCAGATATCATCAGTAACAGCCTGAGTTTTAGCAGATTAAATCTTAGGCTGTGCTTATTGAAGGCGGTAAACGGTAAGCTGACCACTGTTACCGAAGGCAATCAACTGCCCGTCTGCAACGAGCAAATTGGCGCGCAGGCCCTCATTATCCACCCTGACCCGACCCACTATGCGACCATCAATCTGTGATAGCAAATGCAGGTATCCCTCAAAGTCACCTACGGCAATGTAATTAGTGATTGCAGCGGGTGCGGTCAACGCTCTGAATTGCAGATCTTCGTTTTGCCACACCACATCTTCTGAATTATCCCGAACGGCAATTATGTGGCCCTGATCATTGCAATAATAGAGGTTGCCAAAGCCTTGGGTAAGCCCATGATAACTCGAGGCACCTTCCAGCCCCCAGACTATGCGTCCACTCAAGGTATCCAGTGCCATGAGATTGCCCTGATAGCTGGCTGCAAGTATCCGATTGCCATCAAGCAATAAATCACCATCCACATCAATTACTCGTTCAATGTCATAGTTTCCTTCCGGCACCGCTACCCGCTCTTCCCAGCGCCATACCCCATCGGCGGCAGAAACCGACACCAGAGTGCCATTACTGAAGCCTGCCACCACCGTACCAACCGGAGTAAATACGGGTCGGGAAGTTCCACGAAGAGTCAGAGCAGGCTGGGTGGATTCATAAATCCATCGGCGTTCACCATTGCTCGCCTCAAGGGCTGCCACCTTGTCATCCACAGTCTGTACCACAACCAGATCATCATTAGCTATAGGTGCTGAAACCACTTCTGAAGTTACTGGATTAACCCAGACAATAGTCCCATCCGCCTGATCAAGGGCATAAACTTCTGCATCCCTTGTACCTACGACTACCAGTCCACCTCCAGCACCCACGCCACCAGTCAGTGTGGCGTTATCAAGACGTTGGCGCCACAGAACATTGCCTCTGTCCAGCGACACCGCCACTACTGTACCATTTTCGGCTGCGGCAAATACCACACCATTATCAATCGCTGGTGTCAATTCCGTGTAGTTATCGCCCTGACCGTTACCCACGCGAACTTGCCATTGTCTGCGCAACTGCACCTCGTTATCAATCACCATCAGTTCATTTGGGGGATTCACCTCTTCATCGCCAAACCAGTTTAGCGGATTGAGGCTACTCAGAGACGAGCAGGCTGTGAGCGATAGAAGAACCAACACCATCCAATATAAGCGTGTAAGGCTTGCGAATGCCGTAAAGTGAAACTGATAATGCTTTAGAAAATGCATAACGCTCAAATTATCACTAGTTTTCTTGGCATTGCCTGGTTTTGTTTGTTAAAGCAGACGTTAGTCTGTTAGTCATTCAGGCAAATTCGACAGCTTCATCTCCAGTAATTCGCTATTCGACCCTGATTCCTGTGCCGCAATATAAGCATCCCGTGCATCGACAAGGCGGTCCATGGCCAGATAAATATCGCCTCTCAATTCGCCGAATCCCGGTTCATAGGATTTTGGGTCAATGCCATTAATCAGGGACAAGGCTCGTTCCGGGTCTCCTCTGGCCAATATGATTCGACCCAGTCGCAAGCTTGTAGTCAATACTAGTGCCTCATCTATTTCACCAAACCAGCCCTGCCGACGATTGTCCAGTATCCACTGCAGTTCGGACTCGGCCGTCGCCAAATCATCAACCTCTACTGCTTGAGCGGCGGTAAAAAGGGCCGCAAATTTTGCATAGATGGTTCCGCTGTGCTCGCTTCTCAATTGTTGTGCTGTCTCCAAAACCCGCTCCCTATCTGCCTCGTTAATCATCCCATCGGGTGCTTCGCGGGTAATGGTGAGAATCTCCTCATACAGGTCAGAGGCGTGCATGGACTGACTAGCTGTCGAATTACTCCAGAACCACCAGCCTCCATAGCCACTAAAGATAATGATCGCAACAGCCGCCAGGGCTTTGCCATTTTCATCCCACCAGGTTTTGATTGCTGCAATATTCTCCTCTTCTACTGCATTCAGGGCCACAGCTGACTCCTCATATCATTTAGCATGCTCACAGTCTCATTGCTGGCGAAGCCCAAGCTGGGCTTTAGACTTAACATTACTACCGGTAAATTCATTGATTGCGTTGCCAGCCTTGAGGTTATGATAATCTCGGCAAAACGGACCTGACTGCCAACCAGTTCATCATGCCCTCCTAGGGAGCACTCGGCAATTTACCCATTTCGTTGACCTAAGTTCTTTATTCTACTAGTTTATGAGCCAGGTGACACTACCAATGTGTCGACATCAAGTATTCAGGTTTCCGCCTGAAGCCACTTCTCAATCAATTTCCTTACGGCAGTGAAAAATCGCTAGAACGCTTGAATTTACAAATGAATAAACATATACTGAATATATATTCATTTTCATTTTGGATCCGACACCAATCTCAACATCAAGTAGCAATCTGCCCTGCCCTGTCAGTTCAGTGCTATGCGCTGATTCTACAACTAAACACTGGACTCACACATGGACGGAAAAAGATTGGATGTCACGATTGAATACTTTTCAGACATCTGATCCTGACAGGCAACAAAGATTGAGTTCAAGTTAGAAACAGCGAATTTCAAGAAGATTGAAAAGCACATTCACGATGTATTCCCCAATAAGCATGAATGGATACAAGCTGACTTGAATGATTTTATGAATCAAGCAATACAAGGAAGAGAAATAAAGATACAGCAATGTTGAGTAAGGTATGGACTATATACCACCGATTGAAAGAAGCCAGATGTATAAAATGGGTGGAAAGAGTAACCCTTACTGCACCTCAAATCTGCGAAACAAGATTACCGCGGCTACACGGTCCATACGGAGGATGTACGCATCGCCGACAAGATTCTGTGAAATGTTGGGAGGCGTGAAGATCATCCAATGTCATACTCTACCCTCCGGCGATTGAACTCCACACATCATCAACCATCATCACGGACTCATATGAAACCAATTTGTTTCATACTTACTTTTCTCTGTATAGACAGATCAAACTAATTGAATGGAAATTGATACAATTAAACCTATAGTCTACGTCGAAACTTCAGTGATCAGTTATCTGACTGCCAGATCCTCGAGGGACCTTGACATGGCCACCTATCAAGAAATTATCCGAGCATGGTGGGCCAACGCGCGCGGGACATACAAGTTGGTTGCGTTGGTACTCGTTACCGTGGAGGACAGTGCTGGCGATCCGGATGCCGCAGCATTAAGGGTGGCGATGCTTGAGGGAGTCTCCCTGCTTGATGCCACCATGGAAGTCGAGGAACTCTCTAAGTCATTGATCACAAATAGCGTAATTCCTCGTCAAGCGGCAGGGGATGTGACCCATATCGCTATCGCGGCTACTAGCGGAGTCGATTATTTTGTCACTTGGAATTTCAGACATATCGCTAATGCCGCAATGCGCGCACGGATCGAGGATATATGTCGTCAAGCGGGATACGATCCTGTGGTAATATGCACTCCCAACAAACTGATG
>JAPORB010000134.1 GCA_026710425.1 Gammaproteobacteria bacterium | reverse complement strand
AAATCGAGCTGATCAAGATGGCAGCTACTGACAGAAATACTCCCATCTGACCATTACTAAATACATGAAAACTCTTTGCCTTAGCCTCTTCAATAACTTCTCTCTCATCCTGTTTCATTGATGCCACCAATGTATTGACCCAGTCTATGTCTTATATTCTAGGATAGAAAATTGACCACTGCAACTGTCTTAAATCTGCCAAAGAATTCCTCATTAGATGGTAGCCAGTAGTTTTGTGCTATTAGTCTCAAGTCAATGGATATTAGTCGTATAGATGGAATCACTCACATGCTCTGATTTGCAAGGCAGCAAGTTAGGCCGAAGCGTGTTCACCCATCATTTTTTTGATTGACCAAAGACTAGCCTTTCAATGGATATTTTATGTCTGCAAGTCCGATGGGAGTCACAGCCAATAGGAAACAACTGCGGCAGTACCAGCCACTGCACATAGGCTCAATGATGCACGTCGCAGGTTTTGATGAGAAATCAAATGTAGAGTTTGCATGGCAACCCAGTATCCGGCCATGGTGGCCGGAATAAGTGGTAGTGCCAGTCTGACTTCCTTCCAGCCGAAGCGATCGACTGTATACAGCATGATAAGCGACATAAGGCAGCTTGCGACAAAGAATGCAGCCATATTGGCTCGAATGAAGTCACTAGCTTGATGCTGCAGAACCAGAGCCATGGGCGGTCCACCAATGGCAGAGCTGGTGCCCATAAATCCAGACAAAAATCCGGCGGAAAACAATGCAATTCGTGTAGGCCGAAGCACTAGATTGGACAGGCTGAGACCCACTGCCAAAAGCACCGACAGGCCAAGAACCAGAGCCAATGCATGCTGGTCAATCCAGAACAGCAGCATACCTCCAGCGATGGTTCCAGGCACCCTGCCGAAAATCGCAAACTTGAGACCGGCAAAGGAAATCGAATGCCAGTGTCGAGCGGCATTGGCCAAAGACAGAGTCAGGGCGCAGACAGTGATGGGTGCGGGCACATAGGTCGAGTCGATAAAAAACAGCAGGGGTGCAGCAATGATTGCCAGACCAAAACCTATGGAGCTCTGTACAAAGGAACCAAAGAAAATGACTGCGCCAGCAATTGCGATATCCATAGAAAAACCACGGCCAATTCAAGTTGGGAATCAGGCTGTTCCTTGCATATGACGTCGTCAAAGACAGATTAGCCTTTAGCATCTGAATTTCATAAAATAGCGATTGACTCCAATGGCGAAGATTCTGAGGAGGAGTCAAAAAGGGTAAATATTACAGATAGCCTCGTTCGCTATCAACTTTTGTCCGCGTCTCATATTCGATCAGAATCTCACAACCATGTTCAGTAAGGTGAATTAAGCTTGTGCGAATCCCTTTAGAGCAAAACCTCAAATTGCCAAGCCATTGCTTACGACAAACTCATCGGTAAACGAAATGAAATACCTGCACACAATGGTTCGCGTCAGTGATCTTAACGCCTCACTGGACTTTTATTGCAACAAACTTGGCCTCAAAGAATTGCGCCGTTATGACAATGAATCAGGCCGCTTTACCCTGGTTTTCCTTGCCGCACCTGGAAACTTGGAGGCTCAGGTAGAACTCACTTATAATTGGGATCCAGAGAACTACAGCGAAGGAAGAAATTTTGGCCACCTAGCCTATCAAGTAGATGATATATACCAGATTTGTCAGCATCTGAAGGATAACGGTGTTGTGATTAACCGACCGCCTCGTGATGGTCGCATGGCTTTCGTCAGATCACCGGATAACATCTCTATCGAACTGCTGCAAAAAGGTGAGGCACTTCCTGCCCGAGAGCCTTGGAGCAGCATGGAAAACTGCGGCCATTGGTAGGACTGACTATGAACTTGTCCTGAATATTACAATTCAAGACTTTTTTGGAACATACATCAACCCCAATAATCATGAAATTACTTGATGGTAATTACTGCGCTCAGCAGATTCGCCTGGAAATAGCCACACAGGTGGCTTCATTTAAGGCCGAGGGAAGACGAGCACCGCATTTGGCAGCAGTACTGGTGGGCAACGATGGTGCCTCTCGCAACTATGTAGGAATGAAAGTGAGAGACTGCGAAGAGATTGGATTCAACTCCAGCCTGCTACACCTGAATGAAAATATTGCCGAAGCTGATCTCCTGGCAAAAATAGATGAGTTGAATGCTGACAATGACATTGATGGTTTTATTGTACAACTGCCTCTCCCAAAAAAAATTGATGAAAAAAAGGTGATTCTTGCCATCAACCCGCGCAAGGATGTGGATGGTTTTTGCCCGGAAAATGTGGGTAATCTTTGTCTGGGATTTCCTGCTTTCATCTCTGCTACTCCTAATGGCATCATGGAGTTGCTCAGGCGTTATGACATCACCACCGAAGGTAAACATTGTGTAGTCTTAGGTCGCAGCAACATTGTAGGTACTCCCATGGCCATCCTGTTGTCACGGAATGCCAGCCCTGGTAATGCCACCGTAACCCTAGCTCACAGCCGCACTGTCAATCTCAAGGAAGTCTGCCGCAGTGCAGATATTTTAGTGGTTGCCGTCGGCAAAACAGAATTTGTCACCGCAGACATGGTGAAAGAAGGTGCCGTGGTTATTGATGTGGGCCAGACCCGAGTATCAGATACCAGCCGGAAATCTGGATTTCGTAATGTCGGCGATGTTGATTTCGACAATGTGAAGGACAAATGCTCATTCATCACCTATGTGACCGGAGGCGTTGGCCCTATGACACGCGCCTCTCTTTTACAAAATACTCTTAAGGCCTATCGGCAAAATCAAGGTGCCCATTATGTTTGAAACTCTGCAGCCACTTCCTGCCGACCCGATCCTCGGATTGTCAGCCGCCTACCGCGCTGACACCAACCCAAAGAAAGTAGACCTCGGTGTTGGTGTCTACAAAGACGCAGCTGGCAGTACACCAGTTATGCGTGCAATAAAGAAAGCCGAAGAACATCTATGCCAGGAACAGGTTACTAAGGCCTATGTGGCACCTGTCGGTTTAGGAGAATACAATGAAACGGTTGCCAAAATGCTGCTCGGAGAAGATCTCTTGAGAAGCCTGGGGCGACGCCGGGTTACTGTACAGACACCAGGCGGTTGTGGTGCGCTACGCATGGCAGCGGACTTTATTCGCAAGGCTAACAAGCAAGCTACGGTTTGGGTTAGCGATCCCACCTGGGCCAACCATGTTCCTCTGCTTGGATCGGCTGGTCTCGGCATTGAAAAATACCCTTATTATGATTACGACAAGCATAGCGTTCGTTTTGATGAGATGCTCGATACTCTGCAGCAGATTCCAGTCGGAGATCTGGTGCTATTGCATGGTTGCTGTCATAACCCCAGTGGCGCTGACCTCAGCAGGGAGCAATGGCAAAGCGTAAGGGACATTGCCTTGTCGCAGGGCTTTACCGTATTTATTGATACTGCCTATCAGGGTTTAGGAGATGGATTGGAAGAGGATGCATATGGCATCCGTCTGCTGGCAGAGTCACTACCAGAACTGATTGTGGCCAGTTCCTGTTCGAAAAACTTCGGTCTTTACCGGGAACGCACCGGGGCTCTCACGGTAACCTGTACCAGTGATCAGTCCGCTGCAGCTGCGATCACATTGTTGGCGGCAGCTGCCCGTGCAAACTATTCCATGCCGCCCGACCATGGTGCTTCCATTGTGCAAACTGTGATGAGTACACCGGAATTGTATGCTGACTGGCAAGAAGAGTTGGCTGAAATGCGTAACCGCATTAATGGTCTTCGCTCAATGCTAGTTAGCCGTCTGGCAGAGTCTGAAGTTGATACTGACTTCAGTTTTATTGAACAAGAGAAGGGTATGTTTTCCTTTCTAGGTGTTGGCAAAGAGCAGGTAAAGAAATTGATTAATGAGTACAGTATTTATCTGGTCAATTCCAGTCGTATCAATGTTGCCAGTATCAATGAAAATAATGTTGACTATGTGGTTGAGAGTATATTAGCGATTCTGGAATGAATAATTTGAAAATTAACCTTTAACCACCCATCAATGGAATATGACCTTTTCATATTTAGTTCTGTAAAAGTGGGAATTTTATCAGCAATATTACAAAATCGTTCCGAAACCTTGCCGCCAGCAATGACTTTGCAGATTATTGCAATTTGGGTGATTGCTCATGCCCCTCAGACCTGATTCCTAGTATTCATCCATAACCAATTAATTTTCATGCATAATCCGAGCTAAGGCGCAATCTTAGCACACCAGGGCAGATGCGGAGTGTGAGAAACAGTTTCCGGAAAATCTCTGGCCCGGTGAAGGGCCGCCAATGGGCATTGTCGGATGTTCTGATGTCTGGTTGAATGTTTCTGCTACTGACACTGATGCCAATGTGTTTATCGGGTGGCTGGTGACCGCAGTCAACCAGGCTGGCGCAGATTAAAATCCGGCACTGCTCGCGGTCCAGGATTCATGCTGTTGCCAATGCGGAGAAACCGCATCGGCTCAGCCGGGCAGGCCCATGTTGAAGATGTCGTCCAGCGTGTCTGCAACCAGCAGTGCATCCAGCCACTGGTCCAGCTGAGCCACAGTGGCAGCGCGAACGGCGTCAATCCGCTGTTCGGGAAGCTCGCCAAATTTAAGGCGCGCCAGACGCAAAAATGTATCCGCTTTACCTTGCTCTAAACCTTTCTCTAAACCTTGCACTTTACCTTTCTCTATACCTTCCTCTATCCATTGTTCGGCTAACGTTCCCATCATAATCTCCCAATTTTT
>JAPORB010000016.1 GCA_026710425.1 Gammaproteobacteria bacterium | reverse complement strand
AGATGTTAACATTGCTAATTCCTGCTAATTTACCATGACAGTTTCTCGACTGGCCATCTTGCATCACATGGCTTTCTGGCTGTCTGAAGATAGACGAAATTCGGCTTGAAGCTGTCATAACGTAAGCAGAAAGAAAATACACGAGGTCAGGACATCTGACTTTATATGTCCCGTGCAGATCGGCGAGGGAGACGCTCTTCTTCCAGGGATGAAGTTAACCGCTGTCAGACCTGCAATGACTGGGTAGGTGCCCGAATCGCTACCAAAAAACCCATGAATTAAGATGCTGGATTTCCGTCGGAGCTTAGCCGTGACAACTATCAATCCGGCGCAACCGATATGGCAGACCATGATTGTCAGTTTTATGTTGCAACGAAGTTCGGTCGGACCACCGATGTAGGAACTGAATCGTAATGAGGATTTGCTGTGAGATTGCGGTTCAATCCTTCACCGAAGCAGACCAAAATATGCCGGTAAATAGTGAAGCATTCCGAGAGGGGCACCAACATCACGGAGTTTACAACAACAGTTAAGTCGTCACTAACCACCTATAACTAACTGGTTTTGCATTATCCAGTTGGTCAAGACTGCGAAGCAAGACCTCGGCTATTTGACCGAGATGCTGGAAACGCAATGGTAAAAACTTTGAGATTGGCTAACGGATTTTGGTAAGTACAAGGGCTATCGCTATAAGACGATTGGTAGTCATTTCATAGGTTAAATTTTCGAAGAAAAGTGAAACCTCGGACCCGGATGCGGACTTTGCAAGCATGAGACGCACAGAATGGATACTAGCGGTGTGGTCCGACTCAATAACAAGATCTGGTTTAGCTAGAGGCCGGATCTGATTGTGGAAACAAGTTACGAGCTGCCGATGAAACTGAAATCACCAGGAGATCGTCTTCCGTCAACAGCCGCTTGGCGATGTTCACCGCCGGTATGGACAGCGTCGGCAAGTGGATTTCAGGATCCTGCCCGGCGAGCAAGTTTTCAACTTTGAGGCAGAACGATATCTTCGAACAGTCGAGGGATCAAGGTAGTAAATCTCCTCGCTGACACAACGGCTCACATTGATGCTGCTGGAAACCTGTTCCTAAGCCAGGAGAGCGAATTCGCGTTCGTACCCCAATGCCCTTCGCAGGGTGCAGCTGACTCAGGATTGTGCCATGATAGAGGGGATGTTCACGAAGTAAATCGCCAGGTTGGGCACTTTTGATTATAGTTCAGTAGAGGTTGTCTCAAGCATTCAATCTCTTGCAGGCGACCAACCCGAACATCATTATTTATTGGTAGGCACATGAAAAAAATCATACTGCATGCACTCGTCAGCATCCTGCTCATCATGGTCCACACTAACCCGGCCATGGCTCAATCGACCGCAACCTATCGGGTGAACTTTGAGGCTAAATGGACTACCGCTGTGACACCGGGGGGCATACCCGGTAGCGCACATTTCACCACCTTGATCGGTGCTGTTCATAACAGCCAGATCTCATTTTGGCGTAGCGGAGAAACGGCAAGTCCGGGCATTGAGCTTATGGCGGAGCTCGGGGGAACTAGCACTCTCAGTAGAGAGATTGAAGCCGCTGGTTCCAATGCCCATCTTACGCTTCAGGCAAGGGTGGGTGGCGGACCAACGCCCTCAAATAATTTCGAGTTCACTACAACCTCCAACCATCCTCTGGTCACATTAACATCTATGGTTGCCCCAAGTCCGGACTGGTTTATCGGCATTTCCGCTCTGTCTTTGCAAGGAAGCAACGGCTGGCTAGCATCCCGGACTGTAGATCTGTATCCCTGGGATGCCGGCACCGAGAACGGAACGGAATTCTCCTTGAGCAATCCTCCAACTTCACCCCAAGGCGTTATTACCAGCTTGAGGGGCAGTGGCAAATTTACCAGTCAGCCAATCGCAACATTGATTTTTACGCTGCTTTCGTCTACCCCAGCCACCCCGACTGGCCTCACCTCCATGGCGAGAAATGGGGCGGTGACTCTGAGTTGGGATAATCCCAACAACGGTGCAATCAGCAAGTACCAGTACAACCAGCGGGTCGAAGATGTTTGGCAGGGCTGGACGGACATCCCTGACAGTGGTGCCGACACCGTCAGCCACACTGTGACTGGCCTTACTAACGGTAAGGAGTATCATTTCACGGTGCGGGCTGTGGCTGGATCAGCAATGAGCGACCCATCCCCAGAAGTCATGTCCACACCTAACGTTGACTCCCCTATCACACCAACATTGACCGTTTTCAATAAGGGCGACGACATCACTGAAGGCGATGCCGCAATCTTCAGTCTGATGGCCAGCCCGGCACCCTCGAATGCGCTGTCAGTGCAGATCTCGGTAGCGGAGTTCGGCAGCTTCTTGGCCAGTGGTGAGACCGGAATGCGAACGGTGTCAGTTAACCGCTCTGGCAGTGCGATCGTGAGTGTCTCCACAGTGGACGATGCCACCGAAGAGCCTGATGGCAACATTGAGGTTACACTTCTTACTGGCAACGGCTACTCACTCGCCGACAGCAATGTCACCGCATCGGTGATGGTGTCTGACAACGACAATCCTGGTGGCGATGATGAATCACAGTTGGAGTCGACCACTGCCGCTCGCAGTCACCTGTTTCCACTATTCGCCGATGGCGGCGGTTACCGCTCCCACCTGCTGGTGACCGATGTAGTCGGTGAACGCGGCCGTTGTGAGCTGACGCTGATTGGTTCTGGGGTTGATGCGGTTAGCTTTACGGCTGAACCAGCAATAGCATTTACGACAGAGTCAGCAACACCACAAGCCAAAGGCGTTAACCTCAATTCACAGGGCGGCGAAATCATGCTAACCAGTTCAGGTGCCGGTGAGCTGACAATCGGTTACGCCAGACTTGAGTGTGAAGAACTGGCGGCAGCACAGCTTCTAATAACCCTTGAGACTGATCGCAGCTTAATTGCTATGGCGCATCAGGAAAGTGTGCACCTGGCGCGACAGTTTTCCCTGCAGCCCCTGCCGCAGTCATTGGGTGTTGGCCTAGCTTTCGCTAATGACAGCATCCAGGACAACTCTTGTATACTGGAGGCATCTGATGAGAGCCGGAGCCAAGGGAGGGTAATGCTGCCGCCGGGAGAAACAACCTTTCGTCGACTCGACGAAATTCTGCCGCATCCGGAAGGCACTGAAATCGGTCCTGTGTCGGTGCGCTGCGAGCAACCGACGGGGCTGTTGATGCTGCCACTTGGGGGCATGGCGTTTACAGCACTGCCAGCCATCGTTCTGCCCGAAGATGGGGAGGAAGCACTGGCCGGGACTAATCATAAAGAGACCGTAATTGGCGCAATCAATACACTGCTTCCCCTTGTGCTGGATGGCGGCGGATTCCGTTCCCGGCTAATGGCAGTCAATCTGGCGACAGAAGTCAATCGTTGTGAGCTACGGCTGTCCGGTATTGGCGGCCTCACAGCCGCAAACTTCTCAGAGGTGACTTTGATTGATGCAGATTTGACCGAGTTCCCAAGTAACATGGACGGAACTGGTTCCGCAAATGGCTTCAGCTTTGAACTGGTACTGGAGAACCGTGGAGTATGGGCGGTGCTGGAAAGCCTTGGTGGGGACATACTTACCTATGGTCATGCCGAGCTAAATTGTGAGGGCCCAGCGATCATGCAAAACCTCATCGTGCTCGACGGCACGGACTCACCCACTGCTATGATGACTTTGGGTCCAGCCCAGCCAGCCCAGCAGATGCGCTTCCACGCTCCGTCCGCGCCGATGCGCCTGGCACTAGTGGCAGCAAACAGCGGCGAAATCACGGCATGCACCGTTTCGCTAATGGCGTCGGATGGGACTGCCGTTCCGTCATATGGAAACTCCATGCTCACCATCATGTCACAATCCACAGTTACCAGCTTTCTGGATGAGATATTTGTCCTGCCGAATGACTTCGCAGGTGGCACTGCGGATTTGGTCTGCGACCACCCGGTCGGTGCCATGGCTATCCTCATGGCCGACCAGCAGGTATTCACAGCTGTAAGGCCTATCATCTCCGGACTTGAAGCACAGCCGAAAGGATAACCACCAGCCGCCAGGGTAATGTCATTCTGTGTTAGAAAACTCTACCTATCCAAAGTTTTTGAATCAGGCCTCCACATTTTAATACTTCAATAATTCTAGAGTTACCCGATAACCATAATAGTGGAAAGCAAGTGAAGCATTGAGCACTCACAATCATTATGCAGCCTGAACATCTGTTGTTCTATGGGAGATTTTTCAATTTACAGCCTAAGCCGTTGACCAGCTGTTAATCAATGCAGCTTTTGTGGAACTGTGAAGTGACTGTTAATAAAAGCAATCTGATGCTGGCACGCGTTCAGAGGATATGATAGCGTCATAGACTGTCGGCACCTGCACATTCCTGTGATCAAAAATGAAGCTGACTTGGCCTCCGTAGTACCGATAAATGCTGCCAATAAGCTGAAAATCACCCTAAATGC
The DNA here is from genome assembly GCA_026710425.1 of Gammaproteobacteria bacterium. Taxonomy (GTDB): domain Bacteria; phylum Pseudomonadota; class Gammaproteobacteria; order Pseudomonadales; family Pseudohongiellaceae; genus UBA9145. The sequence goes on along the minus strand of JAPORB010000016.1, from coordinate 357 downwards.
AGCAGTGGCAGTTTTTAAGATCAAAAATTAAACGAAAGTTCAAAAATTTAACAGGAAATGGTGATACTTCGGCTTTGTCATTTTTTATTAGTCGCTTGTTCAGTCTGCCATGGAATTGTCCGCCTACTCTAGTCGGGCCAAGATGAATGGAAAGTAATCAAAGTCTTAAAAATGGTATACGGACAATATTTCAGACAGCCACTCCAAGGCAGCCTTTGGCGGCTTGGCTGTCTCATCTGATCGATCGTCCTATGCATACTTCCCAGGGGTCCCGGATTGGCTGCTGCGAGTAGACGACATGTTAATTAACCCATGCTGATCAATACGATCCGATATTCCAGATAATGCAGTTCGGTG
>JAPORB010000182.1 GCA_026710425.1 Gammaproteobacteria bacterium | reverse complement strand
CTTTTGCGGTCTCAACGAGCGGCCAGATAGTGATCGCCTGCAATGTACTTATTGAGGGCCGCACCGACCTGTTGGTAAGCTAGCCGCTCGGTAATGGCGAACAACTGCGCATTGTCATTGAGTGCAAGGTGCGCCTCAAACGCAATCCAATGGAATCGGTCATCGCGCAAGGTCTTGAACAAATTCGCAGCTATATGGACAACTGCGGCACCGCCGAGGGCCACCTGATTGTCTTCGAGTCCGATGTCTCGAAAACCTGGGAGGAGCGTATTTATCGCCGTGAAGAGGCGGAGAACAATCCAACGGTAGTAGTCTGGGGCTGTTGAGAACAAGCAACAATGAAACTCTTGCAAATAGAGTCACAGGGTTCGACTATTGGTACAACACTCTGTTAATTTGGAGATTGGGCTTGGAGAGTTGATAAACCCTCCCCCATCCTTGAAATTCATTGCTTGTAGTCCGTCTCCCTGTTATTTACGAGACTCAAACCTTATTATTTCTGAATAGTTGACTAACTGTCCTGCCCAGGCAAATGCGGGACCTAGAATCAACCTGGCGTAGCTTGCATAAAAGTGACATCAAATCCTCCAAATCTTTGGTTATCGCTGCTTGCCATTTACCTTTTGCTGGCGATGACCGCCTGCAGCGACGAATTAAACCGCACCAGACCCTACGTTCTTACCACCGGAACCACTGGTGGTACCTTTTATCCTGTCGGTGTCGCACTGGCCACAATTGTTCATGCTCAGCTGTCCCAGTCACAAGGCATCTCGCTGACTGCCATCAGTTCTGCCGGCTCCTTTGAGAACATCAAGTTGCTGCGGGATAATCAAGCGCAGTTTGCAATTTTGCAGGGACAGTTTGGTGCTTGGTCATGGTCCGGTGAAGGTCCCGTTAGCAATCCCCAATCCTACATACGCAGTGTCAGTGCCCTGTGGAAGAATGTGGAGCACTTTGTGTTGCTGACAGAACTGGTAGATCAGGGCGATATGATGGATTTACAGGGACTTGATGGCCAGCGTTATGTGCTGGGGGCCCGCAACTCTGGTGCTGAGCAAACCGGACGCTTTATTCTGGAGACATTGGGGATCCCTTGGCAGGAAAAAATCACTTTGGCATATATGAGTTACGGCCCTACCAGCAGTGCAATTCAGGATGGCAATATTGTGGGAATGAATGTCCCGGCCGGTGCCCCGGTCAGTGCCATCACTCGTGCCTATGCCCAGATGGGAAATCGCATTACCATTCTCAATTGGACGCAACAACAACTTGACCTGCTCAATGCCAGATTCCCGCTGTGGGACTGGTATGAGTTTCCTCCTGGAACCTACCCGAATCAAGAGCGGCTGGTGCGCACAATAGCCTCACCCAATGTGTTGGTGACCAGAGAGGACATCCCTGAAGATACTGTCTATAACATTACTAAGCTGATCTGGGAAAATCTCGCCATCCTGCAGGAGATTCACGGTGCCACCCGGGATATGCACATGGAAATTGCAGTACAGGGGCTGGCAGCACCGCTGCATGCGGGTGCGCTGCGCTACTACCGTGAAGTGGGCCTGGATATTCCAGACAGACTGATACTTGACATGAATACGACCCAAACCCCGCATGATACCGACGCAGCGCAGGAAACGGTGCAGTGAAATCACCCTGGTTGCGCGGAGCAGCCCTGGCTTTTGGCCTGTTTCATGTTTACTGCAATGTCTTCGCCAGCATTTCGGAGTTATGGCTGGCCGCCATTCATTTTGGTGGGTTTTGCGCTCTGTGTGCACTAATGGCCAATGAAAACGAGCGTACAGCTAACCATACTCTGTCCCGTTTGATCAATATCGCACTGGCCCTGCTGGCAGTGATCACCTCCGCTTATCTTATCCTTTTCGAAGATGCCCTGTACGCTAGGGAAACCGAGTTTATTTTCAGCGACTATATATTTGCACTGACCGCCATTGGTCTTGCTATTGAGTTCACCCGCCGTACCACGGGCTGGTTCGTGCCGTTGCTGATCCTGATCAGTCTGTCCTATATCCTGATCCTGGGCCGATACATCGGTGGCGTGTTTGCCTTCCCTGGACTTAGTCTGGAAACCGTACTCTACCGCATTTATTTTAGTAGCGAAGGACTATTTGGCCTGACTGCCAATATCTCTTCCACCTTTGTCTTCATGTTTATACTGTTTGGTGCCTTTCTGCTAAAGTCAGGTGCCGGCGATTTTATTGTGCGTCTGGCTCATTGTCTGACACGGCGTTTGACCGGAGGGGCAGGCCTGGTGTCAGTGGTAGGCTCCGGGTTGATGGGTTCCGTAACCGGGTCTGCGGTTGCCAATACCGTATCGATTGGCGTTATTACGATACCCATGATGAAAAAAACCGGTTTTCCGCCTCGCTTTGCGGCAGGCGTGGAAGCCGCAGCTTCTACGGGTGGTGCCCTGATGCCGCCAGTAATGGGGGCAGGCGCATTTGTGCTGGCAAGCTATACGCAAATCTCCTATCTCACCGTCATCGCTGCCTCTGTGCTGCCAGCATTGCTTTACTTTATGACCGTGTCCTACTTCGTGCGTATTGAGGCGCGGCGACTAGGTCTAAAGCCAGCCTCGGACCAGTCGGGTGAATCCATCAGCGAGGTATTACAACAGGGCTGGCACTTTACCCTGCCGCTGGCGGTATTGATTGGATTTCTGGTAATCGGCAGGACACCAACCACATCTGCAGCCTTTGCCATCATCAGTGTAATCGTTGCTTCCTGGTTGTCGTCCAAACCCATGAGTTTCAATGACATAGTCGAGGCAATAGTCGATGGGGTACGCAATATGGTGACAACGGCACTGTTGCTGGTGGCTGTCGGAATTGTCATCAATGTGGTCACAACCACCGGGTTGGGCAATGCCTTCTCACTGATGATCGTTGAATGGGCGCAAGGCTCCCTGTTCATCACACTGGTGCTGGTAGCACTTGCCTCGCTGGTACTTGGTATGGGGTTGCCGGTGACCGCATCTTATATCGTGTTGGCCACTTTGTCGGCACCACTGATCTTCGACCTGATCAGCCAGTCACAGCTTCTGGCAGTACTACAGGTCGGTGACCTGCCAAGCAACGTGGCAGCCACCATCGGCCTGTATGGGGGCGATGCAGCTTTGGCTTTGCAGGAAATGCCACTCCAGATGAAACAGCTGATCCGTCAGGAGATGTTGCCGACCGATTTGCTCACTGGCATGCTGCTCAGTGCCCACCTGATTATTTTCTGGCTGTCCCAGGACAGTAATGTCACACCACCAGTTTGTTTGGCCTCGTTTGCAGCGGCCGGAATCGCTGGTACCAGGCCCATGGCCACTGGGATGACCAGCTGGATGATTGCCAAAGGCCTGTACCTGGTACCAGTCCTGTTTGCCTATTCACCGCTGATATCGGGCACTTGGCCGGAACGGGTTGAAGTATTTGTCTGGGCCAGCCTTGGCCTCTATGCATTGGCGGGGTTATTGCAATGGCACCTGGAATCCCGTATCAATATATCCGTGGCAGTCGTTTTGGCGGTCTGTGCAGGCTTGCTGATGTGGGCACCTCTTCCCTTTTACTGCCATCTGTCCGGAGCGGTACTGCTGATCGGTATTGTGGTCTGGCAGAAACGACAAGAAAAGCGGGATCATCATGCCGCCGATCATGGTCAGCAAAACAACTCTCTAGAACAACTGAATAACGGAGGTACTCATGAGTAACTATACCGCAAAGGAAATTCACCTGGTCAGTCGACCAACAGCACTACCCACCACCGAAAACTTCAAACTGGTTGAAACCGAATTATCACCACCAGGACCAGGGGAAGTGCTGATCGATCAGCGCTTTCTGTCAGTGGATCCATATATGCGCGGACGAATGCGCGAAGATGCAGTCTATGCCGATGCCTATCAGCTTAACCACGCAATGTATGGAGGGGCCATTGGTGAGGTAATCGAATCCGGTTCGGACAAGTTCAAGCCGGGAGACATCGTGCTCAATGGTGGGGCCTGGCGTGACCGAATCCTAGCTAAAGACAAGACCTTGGGATTAATCCAACCCTTCGACCCGGAACAGCTTTCCCTTTACCTCGGTACCTTGGGTATGCCCGGACTCACGGCCTATGTCGGACTGCTAAAGTTCGGGGAGCCCAAGGAAGGTGAAACCGTGTTCGTCTCTGCCGCCTCTGGAGCTGTAGGTGCCAATGTATGCCAGATTGCCAAACTCAAGGGCTGCCGTGTTGTTGGCAGTGTTGGAAGCGATTCCAAGGCGAAGTGGCTGCAGGAGGAATGCGGTGTCGATGCTGTCATCAACTACAAGACCTGTGGCAAGCTCACCCCAGCTCTGATGCAAGCCGCACCGGAAGGTATTGATGTATACTTTGAAAATGTCGGTGGCGAGCACCTGGAAGCAGCTATCAATGTGTTGAACCCTTTTGGGCGTATCACAGCTTGCGGTATGATCAGTGGTTATAACGAGGCACAGCCCGGACCCCGCAACATGATGCTTATAGTCGGTAAAAAGCTGCGCATTAGCGGTTTCATCATATCCGATCATGGTGACATGCAATCGCAGTTTCTTGCTGATATGGAAGCATGGGTTCGGGATGGAAAAATCAAGTCAAAGGAAACCATCATAGAAGGAGTTGAAAATGCCATTGATGCCTTCCTGGCTCTATTCAGCGGGGACAACTTTGGCAAGATGATTGTCAAAATCTAGTTTTGATTAGCGGTCTTATTGTGAGTACTAACAAATCGTTTTTCTATTTTTTTACTATTTGTTTAATAACATGATAAAGATGAATTGACAAAAAAATTTGAAATCACATTCAAGGTCGAGTCCCTCAGTAATAAATGATCCCAAGTTTTCAGTGAGTAAACTGGGCAGTAAGGCTGCTGCGAGTGGGCATTTTTCAGCGGTATAAAGGGATATTTGGAAATACC
>JAPORB010000217.1 GCA_026710425.1 Gammaproteobacteria bacterium | reverse complement strand
GATGAAGCTGAACAGAAACTGTTTCATAACAGATTTAGGCGATGACAGTTAATTATTCAGACAGTATGGTAGCCACTTGAGTGCGGCTACTATCCTGACACCCGAACAAGCGCATCATATCTCCAGTCGGTCATCACTCTGCGACAATGGACGCTCACCACTGATGTCCCATCAGCTGTTGCCCACACCAAGCAGTCTCTGCCTCCTTTGCAGCGATCGTTTACGACGGAAAAAAGCCTGCATCAATTCCTTGCACTTGCCTGACATCACGCCGCCCATCACAATGATGTCGTGGTTAAACAACGGACTGGGCATCAGATGCAGATGACTAACAACAGCACCAGCCTTAGGTTCCCGTGCCCCAAACACGAGTTTGTCTATACGCGCATGAATCATAGCCCCTACACACATAGTGCAGGGTTCGATAGTAACATATAGAGTGGTGCCCGGCAGACGGTGGTTATTCATAATCTTTGCCCCTTGACGCAGGACGAGTATTTCCGCATGGGCTGTGGGGTCTTGCATTGATACATTGGAGTTATGGGCACTTGCAAGTAACTTGCCCTGCCTCACTAGCACGGCTCCTACCGGAACCTCATCGGCAGCTGCCGCTAGTTCAGCCTGTTCCAAAGCCAAGGACATCCATCGATCCGCATCAAGATAATCATCATTCATTACTGATCCTGCGTTGGCTTTGAAAAAATTACACTCACAGCATACAGACTGGCAGAAACCGAAGGCCCGATACCAAAAGCAAACAACAAGGTACCAATACCCGCAGTGCCTCCCAGCAACCAGCCAATACTGACCACACTCACCTCCAGAAACAAACGCACCAAGGATACCGGATAGCCGGTCAACTGCTGCAGTCCGGTCATCAGACCGTCTCGCGGGCCCGGCCCCAGTCTGGCGGTCAGGTACAAACCACTGCCGACCCCGACACAAAGAACCCCCATGACAGCCTCCATTAGTTGCAACACCAATGCATCGGGCTTTGGAAGTAAAGGCATGCACAGCTCAATCATAACGGGGATAATGAGTGCATTAAGTAGCGTTCCTGGTCCAGGTTGCTGCTTGAGTGGCAACCATAACAACAGCACCACTCCGCTCACTGAGAATGTTGCCCAACCTATGGAGATATCACTCTGATTGACCAGTCCCTGAGCCAGCACGATCCAGGGACTGACACCAATTGCCGCCGCAATCAACAGAGCTTCACCCAATCCAAAAAGTGCCAGCCCCAGCACCAGATAAAAAAGGGTTGGTGTGCGAGGTGCGAAGTTTAGTGGGTGCGTGGAACTCCACTTCACCACTGGCACAGTGCGGACAGTCAGAATCTTCATGGAAGCGAATCTTGGCTCGTCTTGGCTTTTTGTTTGCCAGCAAAAGCGCATTAATTACCCTGCTTCAGGCAGAGTGCCGCAATCTCGCTTTTTTCAATGACAAGATCGGTGCAGTGAACTCTCGGGGAATGTGTCTTTCGGAGTAATCAAACTCCCAGCTGTTTCGCCAGATCCAGAAAATCCTCCGCCATGTAGTCGAAGTTCCCATTGGGATTGCGATTTACCGGCTGTCCAGGTCCTTTTTCCAGAAGTCGAATCACGTAAGCAGTTCTGAGTCCGGCCTGAGCCGCTGCCTGCAAATCCCTAGGGTGACACGCCACCATCATCACCTGCCGAGGTTGAAGGCTAAGCAAATCTACGGCCTTAAGATAGACCTTGAGATCAGGCTTGTAATGCCGCGACAACTCAGCAGACAAAACCGCATCCCAGGGTAGTCCGGCGTTCTTGGCCATGCGGGTCAATAACGACAAATTGCCATTCGACAGGGTGGCTATGATGAAGCGATTCTTAAGCCGATTTAGGCCAGGCACGCTGTCAGGCCAAGGGCTGAGGCGATGCCAAGCTCTGTTGAAATGATCCAGCTCTTGCTCGGTCATCCCCTCCAGTGAGAATTCCTGCACCAGCTCATCCAGAATCATGCGATGCAGGTCATCAATTTTTGTCCATGGTAACTCACCGCTGCGAACCCGGTTCATGGCAGGACCATAGCCAGCCCGCCAACGATCAGCAAACTGCGCCCAGTCAATGGAATAACCTTTTTTTGCTGCCAGTAATTGCCCCTCGCGTATAATAGAGCCGCGCCAATCAACTACGGTGCCAAATACATCAAACACCAGAGCTTCTATGCTGTTAGGCATATTGCTTTGGGCGAATACCTGTCGCCCTGCAATCGGTACCGTTGTAAGCGCAATCCCGAGAAGGCCAAAACACTGCAGAAATGACCTGCGGGCCAGATTGGATTTGGCTGTGTTCATGCCGGGACCCCATTGCTGTTGCTGGACTTGCTCATGATTTTCCCCCTACTGTCTATCCGTATGTACCTGTTATTGAAAATAGACCACCAGAATAGCTACCGGACAAATGAACTTCACATAGAATGGCCATATTTTCCAGAACAGACCTGACTCCACTTCAGGACTACCCTGTTTGATTTCACTGAGAATGTCATTGCGCTGCCAGATCCAGGCCACAAAAATACAGAATGCAAAACCCAACAGTGGCTGGCTGACCTCCGTAGTATAGGTCACAACGAGATCAAACAATGGATCGAAATTGAACACTATTACCAGTGAAATAAGGGCAATGAGGCTACCAATGGCGATGGCAGCTTTGCGGCGCTCAAGGCCATGATGTTCCACGCCATAGGCCACAGGGACCTCCAGCATGGATATGGATGAGGTCAGAGATGCAATAGTCATCAAGGCAAAGAAAGCAACACCAACAAACAGGCCAATACCACTCATGGTAGCAAACAAGGCAGGCAATACCGAAACAATCAAACCCGGTCCTGCAATCAGACCACCCGTTGCATCAAATATTTCCACTCCATTGGCAAGTGCAACATACATTGCAGGCAGAATCAGCATGCCGGCCAACACTGCTATTCCCACATCCAGAAGAGCAACCAAGCCACCTATGGTTGGCAGATCCTCCCGTTTGCTGATGTAGGATCCGTATATCAGCATGGTACCGACCCCAAGGGAAAGTGAGAAGAATGCCTGTCCCATGGCATCCACCAGCAGAGCGGGATCTGCAATACGACTGAAATCAGGCACCAGATAGGCCCGCAAGCCTTCAGTTGCCCCTGGCAGGGTAAATACGTAGAGAATCAGCAATAGCAAGATGATGATTAGCGAAGGCATAAGCCGGGAGGCCCACTTCTCAATACCATTTTTCACGCCGGCACTAATGATGAAGACGGTTAGGGCCATAAACAGCAGTGCAAAAATGCTGTTGCGCAGCTCGGCATCTTGTGTCAACCATTTAGCAAGCCCATCCATTCCCATAAGTCTCGCCAGTGGATCAAAGAAGAATGCCATCATCCAACCACTGACAATTGCATAAAAACTCAAAATAAAACTGACAGTCAGAATTCCGGTCAGCCCCACAATTGTGCCGAGTACTCTGCTTCTTTTACTACGCGAGATCAGACGCAAAGCCGTAACAGCATTGGCACGAGCATGTCTGCCAATGATTAACTCTGCCATAAGGGCCGGATAAGCCAATGCAAAGGCAAGAATAAGGTAGGCGAACAGAAAGGCCGCTCCTCCATTGGTGGCGGCATTAGTGGGAAACCCCCAAATGTTACCGAGACCTACCGCAGACCCTGAAGCTGCCATCAGAAAGCCGAATCTGGAACTGAATTCACCGCGAGTCGATGCCATACTGAGCTGTCCATTACCTGCACCAAAAGTACATATTCTGAAGTTGATTCGATCTGAACGCAATCATACTTTCAGGCTGGGTGGTTGCGATCAGCGAGTGCGAACTCGATGCCATTGCATTGTCGACCCCGTAACCGGATGCGTTGCCAGTGACCGCAGGTGACACCGGGAATCTGAAAAAATTCGACCCGCCATCGGGCACCGGGCCGGTTGAAATCTGGCCGGACGCTGACCCGGCGGGATCCGCTGCGGCGGCAGAACTGGCCATGCGGCTACGGCGCGGTGGCCGGGCTGTAACCATCCGCCGCATATTGCCGCCCGTGCGTAACCTCGCACATGACAAAAAACAGTGCACCGGCAGCCGCCATCATGCGGCAAGGTCGCTGGGCTAGCAGTAGCATGATTTCCACATACACAAAATCCCTTGCGGCAGGTGAAGCCGTCCGCTATCTGTAGTATGGGAGCCCACTATGATTCCAGTTTTGGGGAGGGTCCGAGGGTGTGGCAACCCATAACTCGAACGCGTAACGAAACTCCATAGACGGGGAACTCTATGAGATCCAACAAAAATCTATGGCTGGCAGACCGACAATTTACGTTGAGTTATCTAAAATAAGCCCACAGGGTTTGCAGCGTACTGCTGGCGATATTGTTTGGTTCGCGCAGGAAATCGGATTCCGATAGAATCCAGTCCTGTTGGCCGGGTCGAACTAGGGGTCTAATGATCATTCCCGGCACCTGCTGCCCGAACCAGTAGGTGCAAGCCAGGTAAAAATCAATTTCCGAATCGTAGACGCATGGCCCCAGAACGGTTTAGGCAAGTGGGGTGAGGGGGTCACAAACTTCGCGTAGGTGACGAACGATTCCGGACTGCGGTTAATGGTGGTCTGACCGATTGCTATTGGCGAAAGCCACAGGAAGCAAAGCAGGATTCCAAGCGCAAAGTGTAGTGGCATTGGGTCACGTCTTGCGGGGCTTATGCTGATTACGCTGATTTCTCCCTGTTGATTTCATGCGGATTATGGGGCGGCGTGGTGGGAATGACTCACCCCACGCCCCTATTGCAAAACTTCAATCTTGCCGGTGCCATAAACTCCATTCAGCAATAACGGCAACGGGTGAAGCCGTCTAGATTTCTTCAATGCTTTGAATAATTTCCCATTCTACCAATTTCAAATTAACCCGATCTCTAATTTCCAGAACTGCGGCCTCAATCGCAAAAATCGCAATCAAAACATTCAACGGGCTTAAATT
>JAPORB010000252.1 GCA_026710425.1 Gammaproteobacteria bacterium | reverse complement strand
TTTGAACTCCCTCAAGCTTCAGCAGGTCCTGTTTTTGGATGCCCTGAAGCTTCAGCAGATCCTGCTTGGTGGCCAAATTGTCGTTCAGCAGCCTGACCTGCTCGTCCGCCAGGACTTCGGCCTGCGCCTCGGTGAATCCCGTGTCCGTCAGCCGTTTGACGAACCGATGGGTGTCGAATGCGATCGCTTCGCTCATCAAGCCGCTCCTGATCCGCGGGACAATTCGGCGGTACTTACCGGATATTGTCTGTATATTCCGGGTTTTCCCGTTTCCAACCGCATGGGACACACTGCCGCACCCGCTACCAGACGGCTCCTCAAGCGGACACCGAACCTATGTGTTGTATCGGCCACCACTTCATTTATTTCGGCATGCTGGATGAGAGCATGAACGGCGACTGCGCCAAACCCAGCACCAGCCTTACGATCACCCCCGTCTGTGCGATCATGGCCCTGATCATCAACCTCAACAGCTCGCCCTAGAGTTCGGAAAAAACCTAGCTTTACTTCAATAACACATATTATATTATAACCGAAATTAAAAAAATAGGGGCTAAGGCATTTGCGGTATGGCCAAAATAGAACTAATTCCCTCTAAGTTCAGATGTCCTGACTTCGGCGGTGGGTCCTCAGTAGCCAAAATCCTGTTTTTCCAAGGCAATTATACATCTAACCCTATTTTCCGTAACTTCTCAATAATCCGTGGCAACAGCCGCTCTTTGGGCAATAATATCAGGCAGTGGAGGAATGGTTTTGTTGCCTATACCCAGGCGATCGGTCAAATAATCCCAGAATGAGATGTCCAATTTGCGACAGGTCTTTTTCAGGCTGGCGAGGGTGTCGCGACATTGCCGACCTTGGTCACTTCGTGTCCCATCGCTGACCTTGCGTTTTTTGACATAGTCTCGTATGTCGGTCTCGCTCTCGTTGGTATGCAGAAGGGTATCCGGTCGATCCAGCACCCGTAACAACTTCTCCTTATTGTTGTGTATTTGCTTCAAGGTCTTATCCAGCATAGCGTAGCTGGTCTTCCGGGTAAAGATCTCATCGAATCGCTGACGCAGTCTTTCTCGTTGCTGTGAGTCGGGTTGCCGCCGGTACTGCTTCAGTTGTGCATATAAATCCCAGATGGAATCTCTGAACTGGGCGATTTCCTCTCGATGAGTCTTATTGAGTGGCTGCATTTTATGGACCAGTCGCTCAGAATGAATCAAGCACAGCGCATGTAACAGTTCGATAGACTAGAAGCCTGATTGAACTCAGGTTACAATAGACCTGAAAAATCTATTCACTTCAAAGGAATCACTTATGGCCGACCTTGAAATAACCCGGAACCAAGGCATCGCTACCCTTACTATGAACCGTCCTCAGGCACGCAACGCATTGAGTATGGAAATGCGTACTGAACTCTGTTCTGCCTTGCACGAAATTGAACTTGAACAGGACATCCGTTGTGTGGTCCTTAAAGGGGCCGGAGACCACTTTATGGCTGGCGGTGATGTCAAGGGCATGGGCAACTCTGTCAACAAAGCACCGGAAGAGATAAAGAAGGAATTTATGCTGCGTATTCACGACCTGCATCCCATTATGTTTGCCATGCGTCGTATGCCCAAGCCCGTCATTGCCAGTTGCCGTGGTGCCGCAGCCGGTGCCGGAGTCAGTGTGGCTCTGGCCTGTGATCTGATTATTGCCTCGGAAGATGCTTTCTTTACATTGGCCTATTGCCATATCGGTACGAGTCCAGACGGCTCTTCTTCCTTCCACCTACCCAGGGCTGTAGGAATCAAGAAGGCCATGGAAATAGCATTGTTGGGAGATCGCATCAGTGCCGAAGAAGCGAAGGACATAGGCTTGATTAATTTTGTCGTGCCGACCGATGAACTGGAAGCTGAAACCAGCAAGCTTGCAAGCCGCCTGGCCAACGGGCCAACACATGCCTACGGCAATACCAAGGCACTGCTCTATCGTTCACTGGAGAGTGAATTTGAATCACAACTCCAAGCTGAGGCAGAATACTTTGCCGACTGTGCGGGACGTAATGACTTCAGAGAAGGTGTCACGGCGTTTATTGAAAAACGCAAGGCAAAGTTTACTGGCAACTAGAGATTACCGCTGCCGTTGGTTAATTGCACTTGTAATGCCTGAACATTTTCCTGCATTCGTAAGAGCGCTTCGTTGACTTGCTGGCGATGTACATTGACAGACTCCATGGATTCTTCCATGTACTCCAGACGTCCAACGAGTCCCAGCACTGTGCTCCCGCCACTGTCGAGTGCCTCTCTGATTGATTCCAGATCATTGCGCAAACTAGCCAAGCCCCCAACTTGATAATCTATCGCAATGACTGATTCATCAAGACGGACAATATCCTGATCCAGAGTATTTAAACTGGCCTGAACATTTTGCATCGTCTTATTGGTGTCGGCGAGCGATTGTGCTATGTTGTTAGCCATTTCATCCTGGCCTTCATTGGCCAGTTTCAGACGAGCAATTTCACCCTTGAAGTCCTCAAAGGCACGATTGTTTGCCCGCCAATTTGCCCACAGCAGGTCATATTGCTCAATGGTCTGTTCGATATTTTCCATTAGCGTGTTATCCGACTCGGCGGCACTCTCATCAACCAGTGCCAGACGAAGTTCCAGATCGCTGATTCGAAGATTGGTCTGGCGCAGGTTGTCCTGATACAGGCCATAAAAATAATAGGCTCCATAGCTCCCGGCCATTGCAGCCATAAACAGCAGCCAGACCGCAAGTCGCATCGGCCAACTACTTGATCTGCCCAGCTGTGTATATTGACTGGGACGGACTATATCCTGGCTTTGGGCAATCTTGTCTTTTTTATGCGTATCAAGATCGTCCCGATCGGGCACCAGGGGAGGAATGTCAGTAAAATCGTCTGGCTCGCTCATAGTGTCATTATCCTAAATTGAGGCACCTTTTGCCATACCTTTCCCCTCGTAGAACCTGACCGGAATTAAGAGTATCTGGCAGCCAGCATCCTATGCTGAAGTCAAACCTGGTTGAGACGGGCTGTGAATGATAACAGTGCGGGTACTTTGGGTCAGTGAGTCTTTGATGGGCTTGAACTTTCAGAGTGAGGTTGATTACTGGTGGAATCTGCGAATCCCGAATAAGCAAACTACACAGCCCCACCAGAAAAGTCGCTTACCGTTGACGACAGGTTCTGGACAGCCAGGAAGACTTGAATAAAATGTCAGGATATCTGAATCAAGGCATTCTTACTCCAGTTATAGCTAGGAAAACTCATCAGGCAATCCTAGTCAACCCAGCTCCAGCAGATTTTTTGAGCGAATTGGCGAAACTGAGCTGCAAGATCTTGCGCTCCTCCAAGTTCCAGCTTGGGAAACAACCGGCTTGATCCGGCCTCTGCTGCTCGCAGGGATGAGGCTTTCTTTTGACTAAGAGCACCTGCATGCGACAACAACTGTGCAACATTCAATTCGTCCCGGATGCACTCATAAAACTATGGCCCACCAGCAGATTCGGCCCTCTCCACAAGAAAATCGGCAAGCACTGCCACCTCCGCACGAGGATATGGTTGTCTTCAAGGACACCATCAATCACAATCGCCAACAAGCACTCAAGTAGTTCATCCAAGAAGCTCAGGCCCAGGACATTGGCTATCGCTCAAGTTGACCCGCACGACCGTCTTACCGAGTACCAACATCCTCTATCATGCCCCTGCGCGGATTATTTTCCTGTAAGTGGCAGCTGACGATCTCTTCAGTGCGGAATAAACCGCGTCTGGGCGGCGTTGGGCTGATGGTCCATTACTCCAGCAAAACGCCACAGAAATCCACTAAAGAATCCTAAACGTTAAAATAGATGGAATTGCAAAATGACTTATCTCTGTCTCTGTGCTAACATGTCCGAGACTGAAGCGGCTCGACTCAGCCGACCATTCGCTGCAAGGGCATGGCAGAGCGGGCTTAAATTTAACTGGATCGGAAATCGTCAGGTATTAGCATGGAACTCGAACAATTTATTTCCTACCTATTTCGCTGGATACACTTTCTCGCCGGAGTGGCATGGATAGGACTTCTTTATTACTTTAATTTTGTGCAGACGGAATACTTTAAGGTAGCTGATGGTAGTGCTAAAGCTGATGCCATCAGCAAGTTGGTGCCTCGGGCTTTGTGGTGGTTTCGCTTCGGCGCATTGTTTACTCTGCTATCCGGCCTTGCTCTTGCGTACTTTCTCGGTTCTGCTGTGAACTTTTATATCACTGTCGGCATGCTGCTAGGTACCTTGATGTTCCTCAATGTGTGGCTGATTATCTGGCCAAACCAGAAAACGGTCATTGCTTCCAATGAACAGGTTCTGGGTGGGGGTGAAGCATTGCCAAATGCAGCCGGAGCTCTGGCTGCCGCCGGATTGGCCTCCCGAACCAATACTCTGTTCTCCATTCCCATGTTATTTTTCATGGGAGCCTCGGCTCATCTAGGCGGTTATGGAAGAGTACCTGTATTGGCAGAGGGGAACAGCATGACGGCCCTGGGCCTTTGCGTACTGATCGTGTTACTGCTGGAGCTTAATGCCATCAAAGGAAAGATGGGGCCAATGGCATCCGTTGCTGGCGTAATCCATTTGGGATTAGCTCTTACCGCTGCTTTGTTCATTATCTTGCAGTATCTTTGAGGAAATTACAGGGGGCTGCTTCACAGAGACGAATATAAATCTTGAAGCAGCCCTAGTTCAGCAAAGACTCTCTATCTCGTCAATACACGCATAAGATGTTGCGGCCCCTACCCCCCCCCTAATAATTTACCCTGCATGGTGTTACTGACTTTACTAAGAGTCGAGAGAAGCAACCTTTCTTCTTACCATATTGGACTGGCCAATAGGTTCTCACTCGCTGGTTTATTTTTTAGAGATATTCCTTGCGAAACAGGCCGAAAAGTCATTCGTGCTGTGCAATTACCGGTAACTTCTCAATAACCCGTGGCAATGGCCAATATTGGTACTATCCTTGATTAA
>JAPORB010000179.1 GCA_026710425.1 Gammaproteobacteria bacterium | reverse complement strand
ACTCAGTTCTATGCCAATGCAACTTGGGAAGTTAGTGAAGACCTCACCCTGTCATTCCAAGGATTTCGTACGCGTTTAGCCGAACGCACCTATAGTTCTACCTCCAATCCAGGTAACTCCCGTATCGGTGAGTTACCAGTAGTCCGTGGCGAGATTCCGGGGAATCCATTTTTCGCCTTGGATGCCAATGGTAATCAGCTGTATGGCGTGGATGCCAATGGCGATGGAGTGCCTGATCGGGGTATGGAGGATCTTAATAACGATGGCTTGAATGATTACATTGTGTCCGGCACTATGAATAATGGTGTGCCATTGCGTGAAGATGTACGAGCCAGAAGATTGCGCCCAATCAACAAAACCAATCGTCTGGGAGGAGCACCTGCTGGCCATAGTCCTGACATGGACAATCTGGGTGACAATGTGGATCACATTTCACGCTACTCAATGCAGGCTGATTTTACTGTACCATTCATTGATGGTTGGGAAGGTATGGCTTCCTACACACGGAACACGCAAGAGCTCATGTTCATGTCAAATCAGAATTACGATATCACTGAGATGATTAAGGGACTGAATTGTGATGTGGTGAATGATCGTGAGTCCTGCTACAACCCATTTTTTGTGACTGATGTCAATAATGTAACATCCAAGCATGTTATTGATGCTATTGCAGCCCGGGATAATGAATGGGAGATGCGTGATCTGGATATTATTGATATCGTCCTAAACGGTGAAATCCCTCTAGGAAGTTTCGAATTGCCGGGCGGGCCTATTGGTGCCGCTGTTGGATATCAGTGGCGTGATGATTCCTACACCAACATCCCATCACATGTGGAACTGGCGGGTGATACTTGGATTGGAAGTGCCGATAAGGAAGTTATAACCAGTGGTTCCCGTGAGATAGATGCATACTTCGCCGAGTTCTCAATTCCGGTATTGTCAACTCTCGAAGTTTCAGCGGCGGTACGTCGTGAAGAATTTTCTACAGGACAGGCATCAACTGATCCGAAATATGGACTTACTTGGCAAGCAACTGACTGGCTAACCTTGCGGGCTACTCAGGGTAGCGCATTTATTGCGCCTACGCTGGAGCAATTGCTGGATCCAGTAACTTGCGGACTTTCCACTGTGACTGATCGGTTCACAGTTTTTGATGGATTTACAACAGCCTGCGAAGGTGGTAATCCCAATCTGGAAAATGAGGAATCCGAATCTGAGCAACTCGGTTTCGATCTGTCATTTGGTGATTTCCTGCTTTCCGTTACTTACAATCATACGCAGTTTGAAAACAGGATAATCAGTACCAGTGCCCAAGACATCATGACATTTGATTTCCTCAACTTCCAGATGGCAACGGGCTTTTCCGGTGACGGTCTCAGTTCCGGTACCAAGCCGACTATTGACCAGTTACGTGCATGGCTGGCAAATCCACTTTCCAACAAGGATCTAATCCGGGATATGAATGATCCTGAGCTTGGGCTTCTTCAAATCAACGGTCTGGGTGCCGGTAATGCGGAGACTGTGGAGGTCACGGCTTATGACATCCAAGCGAGTTATAACTTGGCCCTAAATGACTGGGGTGATGTCAATGTCGGTCTGCAGGCCACCTATATTGATGAGTTCCTTTACCAGTCTAAACCAACGGATCCGATACAGGATGGTGCAGGTGGCTACAACGATACAACAGGTGCTGCACCCAATCTGCCACAGCTCAAGGCCAATCTGCAGATTGTCTGGACCCGAGGTAATCATTCCGTCAATACAATAGGCCGTTACGTCGACAGTATGGGACCCTACGATGGTCCATTATTTACCCACTTGGATAACTTCGGGGGCACTTTCCGTCCTGCAGGTATCGTGGATACTGGAGTCAAGGCTTGGGCACAGCTGGATGCCAACTACACTTACCGGGGGGTGGAGTTATTTGATGGCGAGTTGAGCTTTACTGTTGGCGGTCGTAACCTAACCGACAGGGAGCCGCAACGTTCCCCGGAATTCACCGGAGTTCTGGGGCAGTTGCAGAACCCCTTGAATAGGGTTATCTACGCCAGAGCTGTTTATGACTTTTAGCATATAAAGTCAATACCATCCAATCTGAAAGGCAACTCTCTTTCGGATCGCTGACAAACCCTGGACACTCTCCGGGGTTTGTTGGTTTAGGGCACATGAACATGAAATTAAACTATGTTTCCGCTATTCATAAAATAACTGTGTATCTTTGTCCTGATCTATACCTGCCTAATTTGAAGCTTTTCCGATTTTACCGATTTCAAAAATTGGTTAGTTGATGTATCAATTACCTATGGTCAAGAATATGAAAGAAATATCCGCAAATCTGAATCTGATAACTACATAAAGAATTTTGTTAGTTGACCAATTATTATCAGCATCTCAGTCCAAATCACTCTAAATTTAACTCTCGCTGCATATATCAGATACTTGAGGCACCTTGGTTCTTTTACGTGGATTATGCATTAATTTCCTTTGCTTCCTAAGCTTGTAAAATTATTGAATTCGAGAAACATGTCAATGTAAGCATTATGATAGTTCTGATTATTGGATGATATGAATGTTGAAAAAAGAGCTACTAGAGCTTATTGCTAACGGTGAGAATTCCCAAGTAGAGTTCAAAAGGGATAACTGCCGACCTGAGCAACTTGCTAAAGAGATAGTTGCTATGGTGAATCATAATGGAGGGAAAATTCTGCTGGGTGTTGAGGATGGAGGTGAAATCAGTGGTATTCAAAGGAAAAATCTAGAGGAATGGATAATGGATTCTGTTGTAGCACGTAAAATTCATCCTCAATTCCTACCATCCTATCAGGAAGTATTGTTGGGAGAGGGAAGAAGAGTTGCTGTGTTATCTTTTGAGCAGGGTGTAACCAAACCTTACGTTTGCCGCCATGATGACCGGGAAGAGGTCTATATTCGAATCGGTACTACTTCAAGAACGGCTACGAGGGAACAGCAGGCCAGATTATTTGAAGCGGGTGGAATGTTCAGTGCTGAGAACTTGGCGGTTTCAGGCACATCCATTGATAATATGGACATTAGCAGGATTGATGATTACTTCAGGAATATTTTCCAGGAACCAGAACCTCCTTCTTCCAAGGAAAGTTGGGAACAACGATTGCTCGACCTTGGGTTCCTTACCCAAAAAATTGGAGATGTACCTGTTTGTACGGTTGCAGGTTTGCTTTTGTTTGGCTATAAACCAAGAAGGTATTTAAGGCAGGCCGGTATCCGACTGATGGTGTTTGAAGGAGATGACAAGGAGTACCAATCAAGGCTAGACGAAGTGCTGGATATGCCAATGGTAGGTCTATGGAAAGCAGTATCAAGTGGCGCAAGAACTCTTGTTGCCTATGGTATTATCGAACAAGTTATAGAGACATTAAAACCTTTTATTACTGAGGAAAGCGATAAAATAGATGAAAGCATGAGAAGGGTAAGGAGATGGCACTATCCAGTTGAGGCAATTAGAGAAGTGATGATAAATGCTATAGCCCATAGAGATTGGACTCGCTTGGTTGATATCGAAATAACTTGTTACTCAGATCGATTAGAAATTGTCAGCCCTGGAGCTATGCATAATTCGATGACTATAGAAAAGATGATTGCAGGTCATAGACAACCGAGAAATTTATTCATTGTCGATATGCTAAGGGATTATGGTTATGTGGATGCTAGGGGTATGGGAGTACGAAAAAAAGTGCTGCCTTTAATGAAGAGGGAAAACTTTAACGAACCTGTATTTGAAGCTACAGAGGATTATTTGAAGACAATTCTATACAAATGAATGCGAGGGAACATCTCTATATTTAATGGCGTAACTCTTTGGGAAGGGTGCTGTGCTTGGTAGTAAATACGGAAGCGATAATAAGGTAATTATAATGGTGGTTATAAGCATCACAAATTAACAAATTTTATAAATCAGAAAACATTTATCTAATGTTAAACAGAATTGAAATCCCATAATTTCTCAACCTGAGCTTAGATTATTTTGCATGAATGAAGCCTTGCCCCATTTTATATTCTCACCAATTGATTACTTGAACACTTGTATCTCAGCGGTATTAGTAAGTGTGTAAACTTTATGGAATTATGCGATTTATATCGGTTATGATATCAGAAGGATATTCCCGGAAGTTTTTCATGCAAATCTTAGCTATACTGAGAAGGTTATTAAATTCATACTTAGATTGCAGACCAATCATCAATCACAAAGCTTTTTCTAATTTGATCCGTAAATCTACTTTCGTAATTGGCTTAAATAGATAGCGGTGCTACCTCGACGAGGAATAAGCCAAAAGGAATAATCAAACGGCTAATACTAGCTCCCTACCGAGGTAGCAGACATTTTAAAAAACAGGGTTGCTCCAGGCGGCATCTCCTGTTGATATCAGTTCGATGACAGAAAATTCTGTGCAGGCTTTGGGTTGAATGAGTTGTTTGGTGCAGGGCGAACTCGCCTTTCATGGTATTATCCATATTTATGAACTCAAAAGCATTCCCAAAACCTTACCCTGCTGCGCCGATTCCCCAGGAAATCTGGTTGGGCGATACTGACCGGGCTGAAGTTGGTCGTGAAGCCTTCTTTCGAGGCCGCGATCATGAATATGGGGTTTTTCAGAATGCATTAAACATGCTGATGTACGGTCGAGTTGGTGGCGGCACCATGATTTTTCAGGGTGCTCCGGGTGCAGGCAAAACTGCCTTCAAAAACGAATGCATGGAAGCCGTGCGTCAGCATTCAACTCCCCAAGAGCCTTGGATACCAGTCCCCATTAAACCGGGTGCGCTGAATTCAGCACCCTCTGTCATCAAAGCCATGATGGAGGCAACCAAGCGAGAGCTTGACCGATTGGACTGGGCATTTCCCGATTATGAGTCCAGCAGGGTGAAGAACCTGAAGGAGGCCCTACTCACCGGGCTGAAGAAACTAGATATAACAGTGAATGTCGGAGTGGTAGGGATTACCAGGCATGGAGAGTCGGAAAGCACTCAGCCTCAGCAAGGTCTTTCTGCCGATATGATAT
>JAPORB010000072.1 GCA_026710425.1 Gammaproteobacteria bacterium | reverse complement strand
GGAACAGTGCTGGTCGCATGTCATAGCCGGAACGCAACTGGCGCAGTACCGAGACCAGCGTGTCGCCAACCAGCGCGTCAATCTCGTCGATCAGTAATACCAAGGGCTTGGGATTTACCTCACACCATCGCGTTAGCATTTCCTCCAATGCGAAATCAGGTCCGGCGGTTTTCAGCACCTCCTCTGCATGGTTACGGACGAACGAGTCCTGTAACGCGATGCGTGCCCGCTTACCAAGGGAGCTGAAGATGCTATGCATTCCACGACCCACGTCCTCGCGCGCAGTCTGTGCGCCCTCGACATTCACATACAAGCAACGGAACTCATCACTGGCATTGAGCAGGTCGGCCAGTGCCAGCAGCACCGAGGTCTTGCCGGTCTGCCGCGGCGCATGCAGCACGAAGTATTTTTTTTGCCGAATCAGATTCAGGAGTTCATCCACATCCAGCCGTTCAAGCGGCGGGATGCAATAATGATCGGCGACCACTACTGGCCCTGCTGTGTTAAAGAAGCGCATAGTGCGACTATAGCCTGTCTTCATTCGTTAATGCAGTTTTTACGCGACCTACCTGATTTTCCCTCACGCTGATCTGTGCCAGCTTTTAAGGAAACGACTTAGCATATGAATCATCCGGGTAGTTCGGATGTTCTGACTGAGTTTGCTCTCAACAGCCCCAGACTACTACCATGGTACCGTTTCCCGCCTCTTCACGGCGGAAAATGCGCTCATCCCAGGTTTTCGAGGCATCGGACTCGAAGACGACCAGGTGTCCTTCGAAGGTGCCGCAGTTGTCCATATAACCACGGATTTGTTCAAGTCCTTGCGCAATGATCGACTCCATTGAATTGCGTGCACGGCGCACCTTACACTCAATGACGATGCGCCGTTGTTCGCCATTGTCAAGCGGCCAGCTTACCAGCAAGTCGGTGCGACCTCTGCCGGTCGCATACTCACGATGGAGATGCCCACTGCCATTCACCACGCGCTGAAGATAGGCCTGCAGGAGCAATTGCTGTCCCGCTTCCTTGTACTCAAATCGCTCCTCCCAGTGCTCGCTGTTCAGACGGTAAAAGTCTTGGAAGCCCTCAATCAGTTGCTCAATATCCAGCGTGTCACCAGCCTGATAGCCCATCATCTCAAGGGTCAATTTCTCTTGTATTGCCCAAGTCAAGGCTCGGGGGATAACCTCGGCATAGATGGGGTTGGCGATGCGGATTGGTGAATCCGCTGCCACCAATCCGAGATCACGTGCATATTCAAGATCATGGTCCTGCATATCCAGTCCAAACGTGCCAGCCAGAATGGGCTCAATAACGCGCCGCACACGGTCTTCCTTCAGCTTGTCTGTGAGCTGGTCAAGATGTGTTTCACGCCGCAGGATGATTGCCTCGCGCGCCGCATCCACCGCTTCAACCGTGATTTCCCTGTCATGCTGCCGCGCCGCCTTGTCCTTGAAACAAGTTTCGTAGGCGAGTGCATTGACCAACCAAGGCTGACCAGCAGTCGATTCCACAATGCGACTAATGGCAGATTCCTGGAATACCTGACCAGTCTCCTCCGTGTGCTGTGCCAGCAGGGTGCGTATTTCCCGCTCACAGAAGTTGCCGAGGCGCAAGGAATCTGACTTGATATTAAAGGCACTGCCGCCAGCGATATTATCCTTTTCGGAGCTGGTATCGATGCGATAGTCCCGGACATTGCGTACACCGCACAGGATGACTGATTGCGGGAATAGTGCCGGACGCTTATGGTAGCCGGATCGGAGCTGGCGCAACACTGACACCAAAGTATCGCCCACCAGTGAGTCAATCTCATCGATCAGCAATACCAAAGGGAGGGGGCTCGCCTCGCACCACTGGGTCAGCATTTTCGCCAAAGCGAAATCAGGTCCAGTTTTTTCAAGCACTTCCTCGGCATGGTCCTCAACAAACGAATCCCGTAAGGTGTTAATTGCATCCATGCCGATAGCACCAAGAATGCCTTTCATTCCCCTGCCTACATCTTCGCGCGCAGTCTGTGCGCCCTCGACATTCACATACAAGCAACGGAACTCATCACTGGCATTGAGCAGGTCGGCCAGTGCCAGCAGCACCGAGGTCTTGCCGGTCTGCCGCGGCGCATGCAGTACAAAGTATTTCTCCTGCTGAATCAGACTCAGGAGATAATCTACATCTATCCTATCCAGTGGCGGAATGCAGTAGTGTCTCTCAACCTTTACAGGTCTGTTGTATTAAAGAAACGCATTTCGCAATAGTACCTTATTTTTGTTCGCCAAACCTAATTACTACAACCATCCCTATTGCGAGTAAAATTCTCCTAAATAACGTATCTGGCAAGAATTAGCCTAGCAGCAGTCCAGCGATGACCCACCTACCGATCCCTGCTATGATGCCGACGTTCGTTTTCGGTGAGATACTTCTTGCGCAGGCGAATACTGCGGGGGGTCACTTCTACCAGTTCATCATCAGCGATGAACTCCATCGCTTGTTCGAGGCTATGGTTAACCGCTGGTGTCAACAAAATATTTTCATCGCTACCGGCAGCGCGAATATTAGTCAGCTGTTTGGCCCGGGTAGGGTTGACTGTCAAATCATTTTTGCGACTGTGCAGACCCACAATCATGCCTTCATAGACTTCTGTGTTGGGTCTCACGAAAAGGCGCCCCCGTTCCTGTAGATTAAACAGGGCATAGGCCAGAGTTTTGCCACGCACCATGGAAACCATCACGCCATTGCTACGAATCGCAAGATCGGTTTCTCGGTATTTGCCATAATGGTTAAACAGACGAGTCATCAGGCCGGTCCCGGAAGTCACACCCAGAAAAACCGAACGAAATCCGATCAGACCACGAGTGGGTGCCAAAAACTCCAGGCGCATACGGCCCTTGCTATCGGGGAGCAGTTCCTGCAATTCGGCACGCCGGTTACCTAGCTCGGCAATGACACTGCCCTGATGCTGCTCATCACAATCGATAATCAGCAATTCCCAAGGCTCAACCACGACACCGTCCTGCTCATGAAGAATAACTTCAGGTCGGGAAATGGCCAGTTCGTATCCTTCTCGGCGCATGCTTTCGATAAGCACAGCCAGGTGCAGTTCCCCGCGGCCCGACACGATGAATTGATCTGGAGTCTTTCCTTGCCTAACGCGCAGGGCGACATTGTGCAGCAATTCCCGTTGTAATCGTTCTCCAAGATGTCGCGAAGTCAGGTACTTGCCCTCCAAACCAGCGAAGGGTGAGTCATTAACTCCGAAAGTCATGCTAATGGTGGGCTCATCCACACTCAGAGACGGCAGTGCTTCAACCGCCTCTGGTTCACACAGAGTATCAGAAAGTTTAAGGCTATCAATGCCGGAAACACAGATTATTTCCCCTGCTTCTGCCATAGCCACATCTACCCGCTCCAGACCAAGGTGACTTTTAAGTTGTCCGATTTTTCCCTGACGTTGCCCGCCCTGGTGGTCCACAACCACCACGGACTGATTCGGTCTCGCCACTCCCCTTGTGATGCGCCCGATACCGATCACTCCCACATAGCTGCTATAGTCAAGAGCACTGATCTGCAGCTGCAGCGGTGCATCCAAAGTGACAGCAGGTGCAGGCACCTCATTGACGATAAGTCTAAACAGCTCATTCATGTCATCGGCAAGGTTATCGACCTCGGTCCCGGCACTTCCCTCAAGTGCAGAGGTATAAATCACAGGAAAATCCAGTTGCTGCTCGGTGGCACCGAGGTTGTCAAACAGGTCAAAAACCTGATCTACCACCCAATGGGGACGAGCACCATTGCGGTCTACCTTGTTGATTACCACTATGGGATTGAGCCCGCGGGCAAAGGCTTTTTGTGTGACATAGCGTGTTTGCGGCATGGGGCCTTCTACTGCATCTACCAGCAGCAATACGCTGTCAACCATGGACAATACACGTTCCACCTCGCCGCCAAAATCAGCATGGCCTGGGGTGTCGACTATATTGATTCGGTAGCCATTCCAGTTGATGGCAGTATTTTTCGCCAGAATCGTTATCCCGCGCTCTCTTTCCTGATCATTGGAGTCCATGATCCGTTCCACCCGCTCTCCACGGGATCCAAGCGTTCCCGATTGCTGCAACAGTCGGTCCACTAGGGTGGTTTTACCATGGTCAACGTGCGCAATGATGGCAATGTTACGAATGCATTCCTGCATGGTATTGGCATGTATCCGATGATTAGGGTGGGATTTGTTACAGGCAAAGAATAGAGACTAAAAAGACATCAGTACAGGGAATGTATTTACAAACTTTAGACCATCAACCCTAACTCAGAATGAGTGAAATAACCACAAACTCATTTTCAGTGCATCACAAGCTATTTGTATCAACTTGAGCAGTAATTCGAATCTCAATGTAAAAAAGTGGATAATAATTAGTTCTTCGACCGTAATTCAGATGTCAGAAATAATGCACTTTATAGAGTATGTCGAAACATCAAAATTAAGAGCTTTCCAGAGAATTTCGACGTAACATATTACTATAACTTCCCATAAATTGTCGCAAACTATTGTAAAGGTACGGTTGGCTATGCGTTATATTTGAGAGCTTTGCATTCATGAATGCAATTACAAACCTTTAACTGGATCGCGTTGGCCAGTCTGTATAGTTAAGCCATGCATCTCCTCAACTGATCAGATTGCTGTTCTGAGAGGTAAGCATAAGAAAATATCGAAGTCTGGTCATAGCATAGATGTGTTGAGACTCTTATAGATCTGCATTAGACAACAAAACAAGGGGGTTTGTTATCCTTTAACCATTCAATGATGTGGTGAATAACTCCCAGATTAGGACTGTCGAAATTCCCTTTTACTTTCAATATATGTCTAGGAGGTCAGATTGCTATAGCCCATATTTTGACTGGACTAAGGTTAGGTAATTAATGTCAAGAGAGTGCTCGATAAAGTATTGAATTATGTCAATATTGCAAAAAGATTAGATGAATCTGAGCTGTTACTATTGTTTTGTTAATTTTATGCCCCCGTTTTTGTTCGAAGTGCAACACCCCTAAGGTCTTGATAAGTTTGTTCTTT
>JAPORB010000115.1 GCA_026710425.1 Gammaproteobacteria bacterium | reverse complement strand
AAAAAGTTGGATGCCCAGAATGCAAAAGCAAAGAAATTATCTGGCATCCTTTCCAAACAGGGATTGCAGTGTGTGCGAGCTGCGGGCATGAATGGGAATGCGATGAGCGGCACTTGTGGCCAGAGGTTTACCGACTTGTGCGAGAATGCCGACCTTCAGTCGTATTTGGAGAGCAGGTTAGCAGCGCATCGGGGCTTGAATGGTTCGCATGTGTCCGAGGTAGTTTGGAAAACCTCGGTTATGCTTGTGGGGCGGCCGATTTACCGGCTGCGAGCGTTGGTGCGCCGCATACCCGTCAACGGTTGTGGTGGTGCGCCATGGTTGACTCCCATGAATGCGGATGGCGAGAGCATCGGTCGGTTGGTGGACAATCAGAGCAAATTTTCAGAGGGGTTGAACGATCAAGTATTTCAAATGAATTGGTCAACACCAAAATTAAGCGATTCAAACGGAGAGAGGGTAAACCGAACCCCCCGGCAAGACGGCAACGAGTTCAGTCCCGGACTGAACGACCAGGTGATCCGAGTGAATTGGCCGTCTCCGAAGAACAACGATCCGAACGGGCTGAGTCCTCAGAATCGGGGGTACGGTCCAGCGTTACAGGATGCGGCTGCGATGATGCAATGGGGCACACCCAGAAGCAATCACGAAGGGAATATCAAGAATGCGAAGGAAAACAAGAGTCGGATGGAAGATCAGGTTTTTGGGATAATGTTGAATGGCGAGAATGCGAAAAAGGCAAATATAGGCCAATTCCGATTGAACCCAGCCTTTTCCCTGTGGTTGATGGGCTACCCGTCTCAATGGATGGCCACGGTTCCATCGGTAGAAGGGGTGCGCTTATGGGGTCGGGAAATGCAATTGTGCCGCAGGTAGCGGCAATTTTCGTAAGTATTTGTTTTGAGTATTTTGAAAATAATTTGCAAAATTGATTTTGGTGATATATAAAGATTTTGACTTAGAGGGGTAAAAGCCTTGTAGTCAATTAGAGCATGGCTGTTGCAGGCCTCATCAGAGTTGGTCACTTGGCTCGTTAGACTGTCTGGCAGGTGGGTTCATCACCCTTTCCACCGTTTGATGCTGCGGTCCTGCCAGGCAAGCATCTTGAATTTGCTGGAGGCATACATGAAGGTTGAAGATATACAGGTTACAAACGGCTGGTTGTTGATAAAGCCGTTTACCATGATGGGTATGAGCGAAGGTGGGATTGAGTTGCCCTTGCAAAAGCATGAAAAGCCCAATAAGGGTTTGATTGTGAAGATGGATTTAATCTTGGAAATTGATTACGGGTTTAGGGTTGGTGATACGGCCATTTTCAGCAAGTTTGCTGGAAACACAATAAAGATTGACGATGTAGATTATTTGTGGCTTCGGGCAACAGATTTGTTGGGTTATGTGAGATCTGAAAGTTCGTTGAAGTCTGTGGCTTGATGATTTTTCGTATTGTTGATATTCTGGCAATGGTTTTTGATGATTAGTTGAGGAGTTATGACATGATGCATAAAGGTGGTAAAGGCAAATGGGGCACGGGTCACGGTTCTGGTCCAGTGGCGGGTCGTTGTGCAGGTTCTAATCAAACCTGCAAAAGTGCTCCGCACACTCCAATTCCAGGCAGTGTTGGAAAGGCAGTAGGTGGTGGCAAAACCGCCAATGGTTTTAAGGGCGGCAAGCACTAAGCCGTGGAAAATCACGCATGGCCGCTGTTGATCCATTGTCGGAGTTCACTCCACAGCGTTGGGCAGCGGCCAAGCGCATATTGACCGCAGAAGACAACAGGCGGGTATCAGTTACGGCTGCTGCAAGGGCGGCTGAAGTCACATTGCACACATTCAGAGCCTGGGAGCGCAGATCTCTTGAACAAAGGCCTGAAGATTCCCCTCTTATTCACGAAATTGCCCAAGTTCTCAAGTATCGCGATGAGTACATTGCTGATACGCTTGAAGACGTTGGGTGGGATCGTGCCATGAACGGTTCTCCAGAAGATGTTTACCACAAGGGGGAAGTTGTTGGCAGGAAGGCGAAGCAAGACAACACTTTGCTTTTCAAGATGATGCAGGCTCATAATCGCAAGCGATATGGTGATAAATCTGAATTGCAGGTAAATCACAAAATTGACATTTCCGAGATATACCAGCGCATGTTGGCTGGTCAAAAGATGGCAGAGACTTTGGCTGCTCGTGGTGCAATTATTGACGGCGAAGCTAAAGTGATGGAGGTTGCTGGCGAGTTGGCTATTATTCAACCAGAGGCGGAAGTTCCGGTTTCAGAGCCATCTAAGGCTCAAATTGGTGACATTGATATGGATGCGTCCATAGAATTTTAGGAGACGACAATGAACAAGAAAATGCACAAGAAGAAAGCGGGTAAGAAGATGGGCAAAAAAATGGGGATGAAAAAATCCGCCATGAAAAAATCTGGTATGAAAAACAAGAAGAAATACTAATGCAGACTGCAATACGGGACATTGACATATTCGAGAATATGCCGCCCATTCAGGACGAGCTTTCTTGGCTTGAATGGTACGAAAAGTTATCTCCCGCTGAAAAAAATTCTGTTAACGACATGGCTGGGCAGTTGCCCAGAGTTGCCCCAAATGATGGTCCCCAGCGTCAAGCCTACAATTCGGAAGCGGATGTGCTTGGATATGGGGGGGCTGCTGGCGGAGGCAAAACCGCTTTAATTGCTCTTTTGTCAATATTGGAACATGAAAGAACGGTTGTTTTTCGATTTGATGCAAACCAACTGCGTGGATTAGTTGATGATTTAATTCAGTTTGTAGGTTCTCAAACTGGACTGAATCGTCAAGCCAATTCGTTCTATTTTCCTGACCGTCAAGGTCATATGATTGAATGGGGCGGGATTGGTAAACCAGGTTCCGAGATGGTATGGCGTGGTCGAGCGCACGATTTGTTGTGTGCCGATGAAGTCACCGAGTTAAATGAGCGGAAACTGATGTTTTTGATGACATGGATGCGTTCTGTGCTGAAGGATCAGCGTTGTCGCAGTTTGTTTACTTTTAATCCGCCAGGGTCTTATGACGAAGATACAGGTGAAATTCCTCAAGGCCGATGGGTAATACCGTTTTTTGGTCCATGGATTGATGATACTTGGCCAGAGGAAGATCAAGCTATGCCAGGGGAGTTGCGCTGGTATATGCGTAACGAGGCTGGTGAAGAAGTCTCCGTTCCGGACAATAGTCCCCGTGAAGTAAAAATTGGTGGTCAGACCAAAATAATTGAACCTCAGAGTCGAACATTTATTCCTGCCACGGTGCAGGACAACCCGTTTTTGAGCGGCACAAACTATGAATTTAATTTAGCTGCATTGCCTAGTCCCTTTCGAGAGCAAATGCTTCTTGGTTCATTTAAGGACACGATTACTGACCATCCTAAGCAGTTAATTCCTACAAAATGGCTTGAAGCGGCTTTTAACAGATACGATCCAAGATTGATTGTTGGAAAGCAAATGAGTTCGCTTGGTGTGGATGTGGCAAAAGGCGGTCCGAGGTCGTTTACCGTGGTTCAGCCGAGATATGGCGTAATTTTCCCTGAGCATGTTAAAAGGCCTGGCAATGAAACCCCGATGGGCAAAGATGTGGCGGTTTTATGCTATCAGTCTCAAAAAAATTATTGCCCCATTAATGTTGACGCGACTGGCGTTGGATCTTCGGCAGTGGATTCAATGTCTGAGGGTGGAATGAATGTTGTTGCGGTTCATAGTCAATCAAGGACTGGTCTAAAATGGTTGCCAGGCAAGCCAAGAATTTACAATCTGCGGACATGGTGTTACTGGGTATTGCGAGTGATTTTGGATCCAGAGCTTAACTTAAATGTGGCTATTCACCCCAATGAACGATTGAAGGCAGATTTAACTTCTGTGCTTTACAATGACGATGTTCATGGTGGTTTCATATTGGCTGAGGACAAAAAAGAGACCAAGAAAAGGCTTGGCAGGTCTCCAGACGAGGGTGATGCATTGATATATTCTCTGGTTGGAATATACAAGGAAGAATTGTGGTCAATGATTCGTGATCGAACTCGTAGCAGGGTTACCAAGTGGATGGATTCGGTTGATTCTGAACAAGAAAGCGTGTATCACAGTTCGGTCAAGGGCAGGGGAAGATTTAGAAATGCTGGCGGATGGATGAGCATTTGATGGATGATGATGTAAAAATTGATGGTGCAGGAGACATTGGTAAAGATGTAGATCTTACCAAAGATCCCATACCTTCCGATCAGCTTATCAATGTTCGTGATGAGCTTGAGGAGCATGACATTCTTGGTGAATCTGAGAATGGTAAAATTTTAGCTGAAGCCGTTAAAAACATGGATGAGGCTGCAAGTTATTGGCGTGAAATGTATGATGTTTTTAAGTCTGATCTTAGGTTTTTGTATGAGGATCAATGGCCTGACGATGCAAAGGAAGCTCGTACCAACCGACCAATGCTTACTCTGAACCAGCTGCCACAATATGTTTTTGGTGTGGTAAATGAAGCCAGACGTACGAAATTTGACATAAATGTCAAACAAATATCTGGCAAAAACCTGAAAATGTATGATCAGGAAACGCTAAACAAACCTTATACCCGCAGTCAAATCATGGAAGGTTTGGTGCGTGATATTGAATATAGGTCAAAAGCCCATGACAAATATTGCACAGCTTTGCAACAAAGTTCAGAAACTGGGCTGGGATGGCTAAAGGTTAATGTTCGTCAATTAAATGACGATCCTTGGAATAATGAGATAAGAGTTGAAACAGTTAAGGATCGTTTTTCAGTGCTTTATGAGCCTCCAGACGGGCGTGATGAAGATTACGATGCTGCCAGATATTGTGGTCAATACTGGGACATGGATAAAGCAGAGTTCAAAGCTAAATTTGGCGATGACATTGATACTACTTCAATTCCTGCACACAACCGTTATGGTGGGGCAAACAGATTTACCAGAGGTTTTTGGTCTGCCCAAAAAGACACGGTGCGAGTTTGTGATTATTGGTGGAAAGAGCCAGTAGAGCGGGTTGCAATTGAACTGGTCGCCGTATCGCCAGATGGAACTCCTGACAGGCTTGTTGTCTTTGAAGATGAAGTTAAAGAT
>JAPORB010000257.1 GCA_026710425.1 Gammaproteobacteria bacterium | reverse complement strand
AAATTTGAATCAGGCTACTGCGAAACTGTTCGAAATATTATGCTCAATTTGCGTGTATTTTTTAGGTGGAGAATCAATTACAGATGCCATAGTCCCGTCTCTCGGTACTAATGCTGGGACGAATGGTTTAATAAATTATGTCCTAGATTTCAATATGCTGAACATACTCAATGAGCATGGTTTGATAATTTCCGATTACAATTCCTAGCTAGATTTTAGTCCAGCAATTGGGCTCGTCGCTGGTCGCGGTGTCTCGGTAATTCGCTTCCCTTACAGATTCCAAAGTCAGAATTGGATTCTTTCTCCTAAAGGATCCTAAAGTTATGAAAATGAATTTAGAGTACACGGAATTGCCTTAACCGAATCAGGTAAAGAAATATCAAATATTATTAAATCAAATATTATTAAAATTGATTGTGTAAAAAAGTATTCTCAAGATCTAGTAAGTTATTTTTACAAAAAGAATCTGATAATGGAAAATGGAAAAAGCTGGCAATGCAAATGCATAACAAGTTGACTATTGTCCATAAACCATATTTATAGACTCATTTGGCTGGCTTTAGACAAAATTCTTGAAATTCAGCTTGAATATTGTTAGTGAAAGAAATTGATGAGTTTATCGCAAGTTCCCAACTTCTCTATTACCAAACTGGTTTAATTTTGCGGCTTGAGAGCCGACCAATTTTCAAAATATTTCAGCTTCCTTTCCCGAATAACTTGGCCTTTCGATGCGTTTGAGGCGAGAATCACTCTTTGAGTGCTACAACACGTCTCGATGTGTAGGCACTCCGCTTCTTCTCGATCTATCGTTGTTGGAATCGACAGGGTGTGTAGGCACCCGCCAAAGCCTTAACGCCCCCCCCTTTTTGCAATGGAGGTCCGACTGCAACTCGTCTTGATCTTTCAGGCCTTCATAGTCCGGCACCAGTAAGTACAAACGTTACTGTGACATTGTTTGAGATGATTGTCAGCAACAAGCCTTGCGGCGCAAATCGGTCGGCTCGTGCTCAGCGCAGCCGCTCAATCCCATCATCTGACTAGGCTGTCACCCAGCAGCGTGCTGCTGTAAGAGTTGATAGCATCCGTTGGCGAGAACCATCTTCACAGCGCAGGTCACGCAGCTTGGAAAACGAATAAAGGCTGATATATACTCCGTCAAGGGTAGGGTGTCCTTTGATATCAGCCGAAGTATCTTAACTGTATCAAGATAGGATTTTCCTTCCCGCCTCATTCATGCAATTCTTGGATAGATTGAGTATTTCAAGGTAGTCGATAATGGGATCCACTATTGAACACATCCCCAGACCTTTGAGTTTCTCCCAGCGACATGGGTATGAGCCGTTACCAGTACCGATGCGATTGGAGCATCTCTCGGAAGATTTGCGGCGAGAACTACGTGACGCGACCCAAGAATTAGTCGAGGGATTCTCAAGAAATCCGATTTACGAAGATGATTTTGAATCAACCTCTGCGAAATTTTGGAAGAGTGCATTAGGCGAGTTTCTGTGCCAAGCTCAGAGTGAGATTACTAGTTCTTGCAGCGAAATTAGCAAAATTTGCGATGCCATCTTGAGTTCAGATTCCTTCAATAAAGTCATGGACTTTCTCGAAGTTATCTTGAGACATCTAGCACTAGATTACGCTAGTGAAGAATTTGCCTCCCGGCTGAAAATGCTGTTCAAGAAGCATCAGGCGGCATATTGGCTTAACACAACTAGAGAACCGTACCAGTTTTTTCCGAGCACGACCGAGGAACAGGCAAACGCCGTCGAGAACAACATCGAAACTATTTTCCAAAACGGCCATGATGCTGCCACAGCCCATCTAAGGCAGGCAGTAGAGCATATGAACGCACTACAATATGCTGACTCGATCTTGGATAGCATTCACGCGGTAGAGTCTGTCGCTCGCAAAATTGATCCTAAATCTAATCTAACACTTGGAACCGCACTTGATTCCTTAAAGAAGGCCGGACTTCTACAACATTCAGCGCTTATTAAAGGATTTAAATCGCTATATGGTTATACTAGCGATGAAGGCGGTATTCGACATTCTTTGGTTGACCACTCTTCTGCGAAAGTTGGCCAAGAGGAAGCAATTTTTATGTTCGGTGCGTGCGCTTCATTTGCTTCCTATTTGTCTGAGAAACATTCAAAAATTAGCGATCCATAGTTGGATTTCATTTTTGATATATGGAAATTTTGTGAATGATCTTCGGGGACGATGCTAAAAATAGTGCCTGTTTGCGAAGCTGCAGTTTCGACTTTACCTATACCGCACGGGCGTTCTTAAACCCGCGGCGCGTAGTTGCGCAGGAAAGCCGGCACGACTATAGCGAAGACCGGTTCTAGGTTTTTGGAGCCATCGAGGGCAGGGTGTACGTGGTCGTCTTCACGATGAGCGATTCTGCCAACCACATTATTTCCGCCCTCAGGGTTAGCACGGAAAGGGTCGAAAACCATGGGCACTAAACGCATCGAGATTGATCCAGACAATCCCGTTACTTTCCCCAAAGGGCGCATCAAGCTCGCTGAGTTTAATGGCACTAGCGAAGCGCAGTTCGCCCGGCAGCAGAGGTAGGACAAGGCGGAAGCCATGCGGGACATAACGAGGACGCCCGCCGCGTTCGCCGCCGACTGGGCCTGAGGCAAGTCGAGATGGTCCGTCGCATCGACTGTGCCAGGTGACTTTATTTTGTCTAACTCAATGGGTTTTGGGCGCCCATATCTTTTGAAAATCATTGCTTGTATTCACGATGGGTGGATAGCAGTGACTCGAATTCAGCAAGCGATTGTAAAGAATTTTCTCTATTAATTTATGATATCTAGTGTTAAGTCAATCAAAAAATGACGGATGAACACGCTTCAGTTTAACTGGCTGCCTTGCTTATCAGAGCATATGAATGATTCTATCTATGCGACAAATATCCATTGACTTGACACTAGTGCTAGTCAGGCATACTTCGCAAACTCAGCAGCAGGAACAGGTGTCAAAGACCTGAATGTCGATATCATCAACGACTTGCCTGTTCGACTTCCTTATTCTGCCGAGCAACATCGCATTGCCGACTGCCTCGGCTCGCTAGACGACCTGATCGCAGTGGAATACCGAAAGTTCGAAGTCCTGCGGCAGCACAAGCAAGGGCTGATGCAACAACTCTTTCCCTCAATTGATAGCCAGCAAGCCACGAGTAACGCGACATAACCGAAAAGAACCAGAAACAACTCGGAAAGACACTTTGGGCCATCGCCGATCAACTTTGGGGGGTGATGAACGCCGACGACTTCCGCGACTATATGCTCGCGTTCCTGTTCCTCCGCTACCTCTCGGACAACTACGAGCAGGCGGTCAGGAAGGAACTCGGGCGCGACTACCCCGACCCGGACGCAATCGGCAATGGTGGCCGCTCCCCCCCCCCTGTCGACCTGGTACGAGCAGAATCCCGAATATGTGTCGGATTTAAAAAAGCAAATGCAGATCAAGGCGCATTACGTAATCGACCCCAAATTCTTTTGGACCAGCATCGCCCACTTGGCTCGCACACAGTCGGACCAACTGCTCAACGTCCTCCAGGCCGGCTTCAAGCACATCGAAACCGAATCGTTTCAAAGCACATTCTCAGGCCTCTTCTCGGAAATCAATCTCGCTTCCGAAAAGCTCGGTAAGACCTATATGGACCGGAATGCACAACTCTGTGCACAATCATCACAGAAATCGCCGAGAGCCTTGAAGAATTCTCGACCGAGAGCGATACCCTCGGCTATGCCTACGAATACTTGATCGGCCAGTTCGCCGTCGGCTCGGGCAAGAAGGCTGGTGAGTTCTACACGCCGAAGCGCATCTCGAACATCCTTTCCACCATCGTCACCCTCGACAGCTAGGAACCGAAAACCGGCAAACGAAAACACCTCGCCTGCGTGCTCGACTTTGCCTGTGGCTCCGGCTCACTGCTGCTCAATGTGCGCAACCGTATGGACTTCCACGGAATCGGCAAAATCCATGGGCAAGAAAAGAACATCACCACGTACAACCTCGCTCGCATGAACATGCTGCTGCACGGCGTGAAGGACTCCGAGTTCGAGATCTTTTACGCTGACACGCTGACCAACGACTGGCAACTACTCCGCGAGACCAACCCGGCCTGGAAACCACAATTCGACGCCGTGGTCGCCAACCCTCCGTTCAGCTTACGATGGAAGCCGACCGATGCCCTGGCCGAGGACATGCGCTTCAAGAACCACGGCCTCGCGCCAAAATCCGCGGCAGACTTCTCCTTCCTGCTCCACGGCTTCCACTACCTCAAGGATGACGGCGTAATGGCCATCATCTTCCCCCACGGCGTACTTTTCCGCGGCGGTACAAGGCCAAAATCCGCCGCAAGCTCCTCAACGATGGCAACATCGAAACCTACAAGCAACGCCCGGAAGGCATCGAACGCTATGCCCGTTGCGTTGGCATGTCAGAGATCAAGGCCAAAGACCACAACCTGAACATCTCCCGCTACGTCAGTAACGCCAAACCGGAAGTTCAGATCGACCTGTCAGTCACGCACAAGGAGATGGTTAAAATCGAGAAGCAGATTCGGGAGTCAACAGCGAAACACAACCTGTTCCTCAAGGAGCTTGGGCTGCCACCGTTGCCCGTGACGGACTGAGACCAATCGGTAGGATATTTGATTTTATCGTTTTGCCAGAAAGTCTAATAAGTGAGTCCAAGACGGCTTGTGATGCCCTGCAAGCTATCGCATAATTTGGTCAACTTACTGAAAAGTCAGGGCCGTGTAATCTCATTCGGTGAAGGATTGGCGGCCGTGCCCGAACCTCTTTTGCTGGCTCATGCCCGCAGTGAAGTTATTTTCATATCCGGTGCGGGTGTATCGCAACCAGCCGACCTCCCAGACTTTCGGCAACTAGTTTTTGACGTCTATGAAACGCTCGATCCTCCCGTACAAGAAGTTTTGACAGAGGTGCCAGCTTCAGCTTGTAACCAATGGCAATTCAATTATGCTGAATTAACAGATCGGCAATCTGCGGAAATTCAGATGTTCTGAGGCAGTTGCGTTGTTCTGAAACCCTTGATTTATATGAGCCAAAGGGCATCCTCAAAAGAACTTTACCCCAAAAAATGGTCATTATTGCCTGC
>JAPORB010000080.1 GCA_026710425.1 Gammaproteobacteria bacterium | reverse complement strand
TGAAATCACCATGTCTCCATAATCCTAATTAAGTGATTTGTAATTAGCAATTCAGCCTGAGTGAGCTATTGTAATGCCAAGTTGGGTTGTAGGGACTCTTTCGCTTTATGCTTGATTGTCCTGGACGTGAACACTTAATGCCAGATGATGTAGAATCGCTGCCGTTGCTCCCCAAATCCGGTAATCCTCATAATGCAGCTCCAACACTATCCGTTCTGCATCCCGATAGTGGTAACTGGATTGTCGGTAGGAGACCGGGTCTAGCACCAGTGCCAGAGGAACCTGAAACACATCGGCGACTTCCTCTGGACAGGCCCTGAACACCAGATCGTTGTTAATCAGTCCGACTATTGGTGTTATTCTGAATCCGGAGGGCATTATGAGTTCTCCAAGCTGACCGAGGATTTCCACCTGATTTGGTTCCAGTCCGATTTCTTCCTCGCTCTCGCGTAATGCAGTTGCAACAGCATCATTGTCTTCGGGCTCGGTACTGCCGCCAGGCAGGCTTATCTGCCCGGCATGATGTTTTAGATTGGCAGAACGTACCGTCAGTACCAGATGACTCTCCCCGTCACAGAGTCGGGTTACGGGTATCAGCACCGCTGCCTTTCTGAAGCTAGCTGACTTCTCAGGAGAAAGCGCATTGACGGTAGTATCCGGGTGTGCGATGGCCCGAGGCTGTTGTGCAGCGGGCGATTGGAAGTAGTCAAGCAAACCACGGTAGACACTGGTGGAAGAAACAGCAGAGGTAAGTGCTACAGTCATCATGGTGCAGCAAAATGCCGACAGGAGGCCGACATTTTAATTCATACTGGCAGGGGGTTTATTAGGCAAGGCATTGGATGCTGCGACATGGTTGGTATCTAGCGAAAGTTCCAGTTGACTGCAAAAAACGCACGGAGTTCTTCACCTGGGAAGTATCGGTCTCCAGTGAAGGTAGTCCAGTCGGCTCGTTCGGCATACAGATCATTACTCAGGTTCATGATATTCAGGGATAACAGCAGATCTTCACTCAGCGTGTATTGCGTGCGAAGGTTAAGCAGATCATGGCCTTCATATTTAACTGTATTCTCTGGATTGGTGAAGTATTCTCCCATGTGAACCCACTCCAGTTCCGAAACCACCGCCGGGACTGGTCGCCAGGTCAGGCGCAGGGTTCCGAAGCGATTGGGTGCAGTGTCCACATCATTGCCATTGATATCCATTCCGCCGGACAAGCGCGAGTTCTCATAGGTATGTTTGGCATAATTGCCGACCACTCGAATGGACAGGGACTCAGTTAGATCACGACCAATTTCCAGCTCGAAGCCCCGATGCTGAGTGCTGCTGTCATTAACGTTTTCTCGCGCACTGTTCTGAAAGATACCGTTATCCTTGTCCATGTGATAAAGACTGGCTGAATAGTCCCATCCGGCTCCTGAACCATTCACTGCCAGTTCAAAGCTGTCCAGTTCTACTGATTCCAGATCAGCCACCGATTGTGCATTTTGCAGACGGTAAAGCTCGGTAGCCTGAGGGGCCCGAAATCCGCGCTGCACGCGTATTTGCAGGGTATGATTGTCATTCAGTGCATAGCTGAGTCCCAGTTTTGGCGATAAATTCGTGAACTCATCATTGCGATCAGCAGGGCGGTTATAGCGGCAACCAAACCGGCAGGGTACGCCAAACTCATCGGTGCGCCCGTCTATCATAAGGTTGTTGTAATCGTACTGCATATTCTCAATCCGCAAGCCCAGCGACAGCTGCCAGCCAAGGTAGTTGGTGTCAAAGTTGACAAATGCCGCCAAAAGGCGAGCATCAACTTCAAAGTCGTAGTGCTGTCCTTGGGGTATGGAGTTTCGCAAAAAGAAGGATCCCCGGGTGGGGTTCGGCTGGAACTGTTTCAGGGCGGCACTGGTTTCCTCAATGTCAAATCCAACCGCCAGTTGTCCGCCGTTAGCCAGATCACGATAGCCTGCGGCCTGCAAACCGAGACTGCTATGCTCGAAATCCTCAATGGGTTGTCCGGGCAGGAAGTGTTGAATGAATCTCATGTCGATACTGCGCCAGTAAGGAGTAAAAACCAGTTCTCCGTTATCCAGTTGCCGGGTAAACCGGGTCCAGGCCCGGCCACTGGCACTGTCGCGATAGGCTTCCGGGTTGGGGTTGGTCTTCCTCAGAGATTTGTCCTTGTAGGCATTGGTGCCGACCACAAAGCCAGCGGTTTCCTGATTGAGATTATTGAGAGTGAAGCCACCGTCCAGTTCTGTACCATTGTCTGTGGTGTAGTTGTAGAGCCAGGACATTTTTTGCTGATCGACACCGGAGTCAGCGCGATATCCCTCCTCGTTCTGAGCATTAACCAGCAGAGTCTGCTTGAAGTTGCCGTAATCATTGCCAAGCGCACCGCGCAGTCTGAACGAACCGCGTGGTCCGGCCTCCAGCCGCAGATTGCCGATGTCACCGGGTTCAGGCAACACCACGTTGATCAATCCGTGCACGGCATTGGATCCCCAGAAGGCACTGCCGGGGCCTCTTACCACTTCAATTTGCGCTGCGTTTTCGGAGTGGGCATCAAACATCTCATTGACATTGCAAAACCCACTAGAACGGAGCGGAATACCATTTTCTGCCACCAGGAAGGCACCACACGCACCGGCACCAGTGAAGACAGGTGACCTGATTGAGGCCAAACTTTCCTGACCATTGTTACGATGTATATTAACACCGGGAATACGATTCAGTGCTTCCTGATAGTGGGTCAGGGCGATCAGGTTCAATTCGCGGGTACCTAGAACGGATACGGCTGAATTAATATCGGCCAGACCCTCTGAGCGGCGGGTCGTGGAAATTACTTCAACTTCATTAATGACTTCAGACCCGGCTATGGATTGAGCCAGAGACGGTAGGGTTGCCATGGCCATGACTGCTAAACTGATGGTGATCAGTAAGCTACGAAACATGTTTTTCTCCCGCTTGAGCAGTATGCTGTCTGAGCACACTGCGAAAGACTAAGTGATATTTGCATTGGTCGCCACGCCGTGTCAGGATTTATACCTTGGTGGCAGAGTTGCATTTCCTTATGTTTATGGTTTTCTTGCGTTGAATGACACATTATAGCAAAGAGTGGCGAGAATCACACTCACTTCACTGGGTTAATTGCCCTGTTTTGTCTTGACCTTGCGGTCGGCGTTAGTCTTTCCCTCGCCAGAATTTTCGGACAATCTCGCCTTTGCGCACTTGAGTCAGAGCACAGAAACCCGCTTTTACCATGCCAATAGCAATCGCAGGAGTGTGGTGGGTTATTCTGCTTTGATGTTGGTTAGAGATGAATTTTTGCAAATCCAGTCTGGGCAAGAGCTTCTGACAAATCGGGGGCGGAGAGAAACCATGGAAACAAGGTTCACCAGAATGCTAGGTATTAAGTATCCAATCGTTCAGGGAGGTATGCAATGGGTAGGATTGGCCGAACTTGCTTCTGCTGTCTCCAATGCCGGTGGTTTGGGCATACTTACCGGTCTCACCCAGCCCACTCCAGAGGCCTTGGTCAGGGAGATTCAGCGGTGCCGCGACATGACCGACAGACCTTTTGCGGTCAACCTCACCATCCTGCCAACGATTAAGCCCGTCCCCTATGAGGAATATGCCCAGGCAATAGTTGAAGCTGGTATAAAGATTGTTGAGACTGCAGGGCGCAATCCAGAGCCATTTTTGCCGCTTTTCAAGGCCGCCGATATTACCGTGATTCATAAATGCACTTCGATCCGACATTCCCTCAAAGCTGAACGAATCGGATGTGATGTGGTGAGTGTGGACGGCTTCGAATGTGCTGGGCACCCTGGGGAAGATGATGTGACAAATATGATTTTGCTGCCTTTGGCGGCCCGTCGGCTGAAAATTCCATTCCTTGCCTCGGGTGGCCTTGGAGATGGTATGGGCCTGGCGGCTGCGTTGGCCATGGGAGCAGATGGTATCAATATGGGTACCCGTTTCATGGTTACCAAAGAGGCACCGATTCATAAGAAAGTAAAACAGGCAATGGTAGAGGCGAGCGAGCTGGACACAGCACTGATTTATCGTAGTCTGCGTAATACAGCACGTGTATTCAAAAATAACATTGCTGAGCAGGTGCTTGAGATTGAGGACAAGCCTGGAGCAACCGATTTTGAAGACATTCGGCCCTTGGTGCAGGGCATCAAAGGCCGGGAGTTATTCGAGGAAGGGGATCTGAATCGTGGAATCTGGTCAGCAGGAATGGTGGTCGGTCTGATTGATGATATCCCATCCTGTGAAGATCTAATCCAGCGAATAGTCAGTGAGGCGCAGACCATCATTAACGAGCGTCTGCAACTAATGGGGTCGGTTTGAGGCTTGGTGATTCACAGCAAACAACCAACTCGAATCGATAAATGTACAAAACTGGAGTGTGGAGACAGCCCATGGAATTAAAGGATAAGATAGTCGTAGTAACTGGAGCAGCCAGCGGAATCGGTAGAGCACTTTGCCTACGTTTTGCCAAAGCAGGGTCAAGGGCAGTAGTGGTATCCGATATTAATGTTGAAGGCATGAAAGAGACTGTGGCAATGATCGGGGATGATACCACAGCGATTGGAATTCCCTGTAATGTTGGCAAAGAGCAGGAGGTCAGTAAGCTAGTAGACGAAACTTTGATGCAATTCAAACACATTGATCTGTTTTGTTCCAATGCCGGAATCTATACCATCGGTGATGAAAATGTGCTTACCGCTGACTGGCAGTCGATTTGGGATATCAATGTCATGGCCCATGTTTTTGCCGCGCGCGCTGTACTGCCTGGCATGCTGGCTCGGGGAGAGGGGTATTTGCTGAATACCTCATCTGCGGCTGGACTGTTAAGTGCGATTGGTTCCGCTCCGTATTCCGTTACCAAGCATGCGGCGATTGGATTTGCCGAGTGGCTGAGCATTACCTATGGTAAGCGCGGCATCAGAGTGTCGGCCCTTTGCCCCCAGGCTGTACGTACTCCCATGGCCGCTGGCAGCGAAGAAGGTGGAGTTGCTGGCATTGACGGCATGCTGGAACCTGAGCAGCTGGCTGAGTCGGTTGTGGAAACACTGACGGAGGAACGATTTCTGGTATTGCCACATCCCGAGGTGCTGACGTACATCCGCCGCAAGGCTGATGACTATGATCGCTGGCTAGGAGGAATGCAGCGATTGCATGAGCGCTTTGCCGACTCTTAGGGCTTGCGCAAAAATAATTTGGTATTCTCAGGATTGGCGAGAAAATCAATTAGAGAAACTGTCTCAAGTTTAGACTAAATCTGGCCAATTCAGCTCTATGATCCACTTTTTCCAACATCACGGCACCCAGATTGCCGCCTT
>JAPORB010000169.1 GCA_026710425.1 Gammaproteobacteria bacterium | reverse complement strand
TGGTAGTAGACTCTCCAGTTACCTCAGCAGATTATGTAAGTTAGGTAGTGTCTGGAGCTAGAGGTTTTATAACAATATGCATCCTTTACTTCTTCGGCTCGCTCTTTGGTTGTTCAAACAGGGTTTTTCCACTCCTCTTTTTTCCAGTTCCTCCGGGGAAAAGCTTGGATACCAAACTTTGCCCCAATACCTAGTACTTGGTCGTGCCTTAATATCTTGCTCCATAATATGTATCACACTTGATATGAGGGATTTCAGAAGGTGAGAACCTTCCACAACTTGTTTTTTTCCAACATTGTATGGGTGAGTTGCCCCTCCATGAACAACCTGATTGCGAAGGACATAAAGGCGATAAAATATTAAGTGTAACAGGTCAGCTATTTTTCCACCCTGTAATGCATTAATCGCTTTTTGATTTTCTCTTTCGAACTTTTTCCTATACTTATCTTTCCACCCAGAGAGATTAACACCGCTTTCTCCATGCACATAGGCCCAAAAGGCTGTCGATATGCATGGGTTCTCTAAGACTATTCTGATATGCCTCTCTAGGCCTGTCAGTTTTCTTTCCAATATACCTTCTTTGTCCTTGTTAACAACATTGGACAGAAAGCTTTTGATTGACCCTATTTCACTTTTCGTACTTTCCCTTTTGAGTCCGTAGGCTGCATTAAAGCTTATCCAAAGAAAATGAACCTCTCTACTGTACCGGGGTCATATTTTTTACTCCGTTTCCACCATGATTTAACATGCCTGACACGATCTTCATTATGCTTTTTTTGCGCATGCGTACTGTATAAGGTTTTTTGATTAGTCTGATTCTTTTTCATTATTACTACTTTGGCATAAATATATTTGCTTCAGTTAAATAAGTATTCAAAATTCAGGCAAGTATATGTCGTGGAGGATACAATCCCAGAATGGTTCTTGGTGAACTTGGTTAATAAAGTCATCTGGCAGTTTATCCAAATTCTTCTCTATCTGAAATCAATGAAGAGAATTCAAAGCTGTGTACAATGGATGCGTAGGTTTAATGCGCATGAAAAACTATGGCAGCTGAAAGCTAGGCCGATAATATCTATATTATCCATAGTTTGGTCTGATTGAAATAAGCTCATAAGTTATTACAGGCATAAATAACAATCAAACATGCTGAAAAGAATTGAGTTTGAGAATTCAATGCCAGTGCAACCTGGGTAGGTCAATCACGCGTTGGAATTAATCTTCAAAGAATACAAACATTCTAGATTCCATACTTTCGCGAGGTGCTGCATCGGCTGGGGCCAAAGGATTATCAAAAGCAGTATGTACCGAACGTCTGGCAACGCCTGTGGAGAGCGAATCAAAAGTCTTGATCAACAATGCCTCATGGCTCTGCATTTCAGGGAAGTAATACCAGCGATGGTGATTGTTGAAACTCACCAGTTCAAGCTCACCTGTGCGGCCCTTTGCTCGGCGCTCACTCGTGATGAGATCACCAGGCTCCAGTGTTTGGGCATCACAGCAAGCCAGAGGCTTTCTCAGAACGGGTCCGGCGATACTACGCCAGAGGTTGACAATAGCAAATCGCTTTTCTG
The DNA here is from genome assembly GCA_026710425.1 of Gammaproteobacteria bacterium. Classification (GTDB taxonomy): domain Bacteria; phylum Pseudomonadota; class Gammaproteobacteria; order Pseudomonadales; family Pseudohongiellaceae; genus UBA9145. The sequence continues at coordinate 3,793 of JAPORB010000169.1, read as the reverse complement.
CTCTGTAGCCGGCCTGTTCTGGCAGTAATTCCCTCAATCGCTTGTGTGCAGAGTAGTCTGTGTAGTCATTATGAATGACAGAAGCAACTTCCCGCGTTCGGTGCCAACCTCTGATTTCTGGTGAGTCTGAGCGCAGAGTATGATCAAAAATTAATACTGATTCTGCACCAGTTGCTTTTAGTACCAAAGACCCTATTTCATCTTCATAACCATACAACGCGAGGCCCATATCATAGAAATTCTCAACCGTTGTACGATGCACAGTAATGGCAAAACCTTGAGTATCGAGTGAAGCATGCTCAAGTGCCGTGCGGGCGTTGTGTATGGGCACTTTACAGTCCACAAATTCTGCATGTTCAACTCTGATCTCAGCCTCAGAGCCACCTTCTGAAGCATGATAGATGGGTTTTGCGGAAGTAGGAGTTACATAACGTAGAATGGCTCTCACAGTCTTGTCGATGTTGCTATCTTGAGAGCCTAAAGTAAAATCTCTATGCTCTTGCGAAATTAGTTTCATCGAATCAGGTCAGCTTAATCATCAGAACAAGCCCTTTTATCAAACCTTCACTCAATCAATGTCGAGTACTTTAATTTAGGTCAGCTTCCTCATATTACTCAGATGTCGACAGGCTTGCGATACGAGCCAGAGAATTTGCCATGTTGGATACCGCGCTTGAGTCTGCCAGGTTGACTGTCAGTTGCATCTGACCATCCTCTCCGGTTACCAGGCAGTTATTCAGCTGTTTTTCAAATGTATCTGCCAGTGCTTGTGTCTTCGGAGTAGACACTTCGGCAGGAAGCAATTCGCCAAGCAGCTGAAAGGCAGCGACAAGTAATTGCCCACCTGCATCTGAAATCTTGCGCTGCTGCTCAATCTCCTTTTCAACTTTTTGTTGCTCAGTAACGTCGACAGGTGCTTCCGGTACAGCACCAAGCAGCACCTCCAGCCTGCGTTTTAACTCCTCCATGCCACTTTCCATCTCGACCTCGTCAGCACTTGCATCCGGGTCCAGTGCTTCCATCGCCAGATTCCGCTTGGCCGAAAGCGTCATCAACAGGTTCTCTTCAAGCGTATTCAGGGTCACGAGAATATATACCTGAACGGACTGTTTCTGTCCCATGCGATGTGCTCGGGCAATCCGTTGCTCAAGTACGGCAGGATTCCAGGGCAAGTCAATATTGATGACAGTGTTGGCCGCCTGTAGGTTCAGACCCGTAGCCCCGGCATTGGTGGTCATGAACAGCTGGCACTGCTCATTGTTCTGGAAACTCTCTACCAGTTGGCGGCGTTTTTTCTGCGGTACACTTCCATCAAGCCGAACAAATTCCATTGAGTGCTTTTGAACCAGAGGCTCAATCAGATCCAGCATGGTTGTCCATTCTGAAAACAGGATGATTTTGCGATTGTTTTCTCGGCTCAATTGCTCCAACAAGCCATCCAACTCATCAAGCTTGCTTGAACAGCCCGGAGGGATCTTGTTGACCAGAAATGTGCTGTTGGCTGCCATCCGTCCCATTAACAGTGCCTTTTGCAGGCGAAGTAAATCCATTTCGGTCAGGAACTTCTTATGGAGTATGGAACTGATAGTCATCCGCTGGGCATTGCTAATCTCCAACTGTTCTTCGGTAGGTATTATTTGGATGACTTCAGTGGTTCGATCCGGCAACTGGAGCTGTACTGAAGCCCGGGTACGGCGCAATAGCACGGGGGCAAGCTTTTTGCGCAATTCCTTTAGATTGCGATACCCCATGACCTTGCCTTTTTCATCCACTACTCGATGGTGATGCTGAAAGCGAAATGACGGACCTAGACGTCGGTCATCAATGAACTCAACTACAGAGTAAAGGTCGTCCAGGCGATTTTCGAGCGGAGTGCCTGAAAGTACCAGAGCGAAAGTGGATTGAAGCGACTTTATTGCCTTGCTGGTCTTGGCCTCCCAGTTCTTGATCCGTTGCCCTTCATCAAGAACAATAAGATCCCAATTTTGGTTGCGAATTGGGTGAAGGTCACGCAAGACCTGCTCATAGTTGCACAGGGTGAAAAAAACCGGATTCCGATATTGCATTGCTCGATCACTGGCACTACCAATTACAATCTGACAGTCACGGTCGCAGAAGCGCCGGATCTCAGATTGCCACTGCGACTTGAGCGACGCTGGCGAGATAACCAGTACTCGATATATGTCTGCTTCTTTAGCCAGCATTTCAGCAACACCAATGCCCTGTATTGTTTTTCCGAGCCCCATTTCATCAGCCAGAATGGCACGACCTGCACCAACGGCAAAGGCGATTCCATCAAGTTGATAAGGTAGTAAGGGAGTTTTCAACAGGCTTTCGCGTAGTGGATGGTTAGCTGGGTCACACCGTATTTCAGCAACCTTGGCAGTAATTCGCTCCTGAAACAGCTTTCGTTCGATATAGGATTCAGCATCTGGGAAAACCAGCACGGACTCACCCATTTGCTCCAGTTTTCGGATGCATTGAAGCAGGCTTTGTAAGTCAGTAATGGCCTTATCGGCAATGGGTTTGACAATTTTCTTGCACTGGGGTGCCAGCTTTTGAGGTAGAAGCAGACGTAATTCCAGAGTCTTTCCATAAGACAGATGCACAGCAATTTGATCTTGCACGAAACTACTATTGCGCTCTGCAGCGGGGAATCGTTTTTTCACCTTTTTCAAAACGTTCAGGATGTGCTTGCATGTGCCCAAGGTGTTTTTACGAAAATCCGGGCAACTACAGAAAGACTCCCCACGCTCCCAGCCCCGCAAGGCAACCCGGTAGGTTTTTCCGGAGTGGGCATTGGTCACCAGGTAGTCTGTCCAGATTTCCGAGGCATCCTGGGACTTGACCCGCATTTTTTCCGTATTCGCTCTCTCCTCTCGCTCTTTTAACTCATTCTCAACCAGCTGCTTATCGCTAAGGGGAGTTGCTTCCAGTATTTCTGGAGGTGCCTCTGCCAATCCCAGCTGGGTCTTTTCTTCTAGAATGGTGGAAAAGGCAGCTGCGACATGGATACAGGGTGATTCTCCGCAACTGCAATTCCATTGCAAGTTTGACCGCAAGTCCTGATGCAGAGTAATTTCCACCCTAGCATCGTACAGCTTTAGGATGAATCTGTCGTCGTCAAGCTCTACATGCGTATCTGGATCAATGTCGAAGCGCCCACCATGCAGAAGCATCTTCTCACCGTTCGGGTTTAGTAGTTTTACCACCTTAGGGTATGTCAGGTGCGAAAGCTGGTCTTTCAGGGTTAAATCCCCGAGATTTTTGATTTTATTAGTCATATTTTACTGCCGACGTACTCAATGAATTCCAGACGAGCGAAGCTTTAGCCTAGAGAGTGATTTTTGAATTATTTTGTGGCCAAAGAGCCAAGGATGGTATAGTGTCTTTCTGGGTTTATCTACAATCTGCGCAACCTTGTTTTTGCCGTGCCGCTGAAATCTAATATACCCAACTTTAGCCTTGCGTTTCAAGTTGCTGTGTTGTTTATTTTTGGGAATACGGTTCTTGCTTAAATCTCGCAGCCCCTCGGTTCTATGAGCGGGGTTTCACTTCCAAGTGATTTATTTTTTCTAATCAACCGCAATCACTGGGGCAATTTTTCGTTTTTCAGGCTTTGGTTAATCGGCTGCTATGGGAGTGATTCCTTTCTGCGACCACAGGCAGAATAGGTGCTCACCAGTTCGAATAGATGCACAGTATTCAGAATGTGGAACCAAGTGTTTGCCGCTTGATAAACCAAATTACCAGCCTGCTTCACGAGGTTTACTCTCGGCAAACTCGTATAAAG
>JAPORB010000254.1 GCA_026710425.1 Gammaproteobacteria bacterium | reverse complement strand
GACTACTTCATCGGTTTCCAGTTCAAAGGGCACCACAAAGCCACTGCCGTCTGAACTGGTGCGACCACCGGGACGATTCAACAGTCCGGGGCGGAAACCTTCAGAGACTGTAAGGTAAAACAGCCGGTCATCCATAGGGCGCCAGTCCAGCGTGGCCCGATAGATGGTGCCATCCGCCACCGCCTTGTCGGGAGCACCGAAGCTATTGCCCGGCCTAAACTGTTGTGAAATATTGGTGCCAAAGCGTTGTGTGTCCATTCGATTTGAACCGAAATTGCCGAAGGAAGCATTGGCACTGCCCTCAAGATCGACTTTGACCTCGTAATTACGGGCACCGAGCGTAAGAGAAAACTGATCACTCAGATCGAAGCCTATTTCGCCAAAAATGCCAAATTGCTGATCAGTTCTACGAACATCGTTGCGAAAAATTACATCCTGAGGGAATGGTCCCGGGAAAGTGTAATAACCTGGTCCGGCATTGAAGCTTGACCCGGTAGGGTCTCCGGGTGCTGCCTGAGGATTGGTCAGCGGGTAGTTTGGTGCAAATCCTGGCTCACCGTTCCAGGAAATGGCCTTCTTGGCACTAGGATAAGTAAAGTCGTTAACTTCAATCAGCTCAAGATCGCTTACGAACATACCGCCTTGAAAGCGAAGGCGGTTGCTCTGGTCTGTGGTGAAACGGATTTCATGGGTCTGCACTTCCAGTTTGTTTAGACTATCCACGAACATATTCGGCTCGTGGCAGGTTGTGCCCTCGCGTGGCACACCTGGAGGCGTGTTAAATGAGGTATAGGTCGCATAGTAGTCGCAAATATAATATGGGAGGTACTGACCCACAAAAAGGTAGTCTGAGTAATCAACTATTTGTTCCGATTGTCGGTCAGTGAATGCTCCAGTATAGATGACTTCCAGTTCGGCAATTCGGCCGGAGAGGGTCCATGCTGTGTTGTCGAAGGTATCTTCAAGCTTGTCTTCCGTGAAGCGGGTGATCGCTAGGTCACCGATGTCGGGATCGGCAAAGAAAACACCATCAGCGTCAGTGTCCTGGGTGGTGTGTGAAACCAGTAATTCCCAATCATCGCTGATTTCCCACAAGGCCGAGAAGCGCCCTCCGAGGTAGTTGACATCATTGATGTTGTCGCGAACGATCGCGCTATTGTTCGCAGCAATAAATGTAATGTTCGAGAGATCGACTCCTGCCTGGAAGCCTGCCCGGTGGGCTGCAACCGGCAAACCATTTTTTCGCACGGTGCCTTCGGGGCGAAACCGGGCACCTTCCCTGACAGTTCGTGTGCCTGGCACATTATCTATCCAGCCACCTTGATTATCCTGATAGATCACACCGCGCAGTGCAAAGCTATCATTGACTGGTAAATTCAACACAAATTCAACGTTGGACCCAGTATCACCTCCATTGATAGTGTTGGCACCAATTTTTGCATTGCCGTAAAGTTCTCCCATTTCGGGTTTATTGGTGATCAAGCGGACATTACCCGCCTGTGAGCTGGCACCAAATAGTGTGCCCTGAGGACCGGCCAACACCTCTATTCTTGCCAGATCAGCGGCATACACGTCGAGATTACGACCTGGTTGGGCAAGCGGTTGCTCGTCCAGATAGAATGCTACGTTGGGAGACAGACCAGCTACACCAGCAGTTGTCAAGTTTGGCGTAGTTGAGGCAACACCGCGTATGTAGATTGTATTTTGTCCGGGCCCACTGCCTCCGGCGGTTACGGAAGGCAGTTGAAGCATATAGTCAGCAAAGTTATTGATACCAAGTTCATTGATGTCTTCGGCATTCAGAGCTGACACAGCGACTGGAACATCCTGCAAGGCGCGCTCGATTCGGGTTGCTGTCACCAGAATTTCTTCAAGCCTGCGACCGCTTTCAGTGGGCTGGGCCAGAGCTGAGGGGGTTGTCAACACTGCGGCAATGGCGGCTGAGAGTGCGCTGGGTCTAGATATTCCAGAGGGTATTCGCATAATGCGTTTCCGTTGGTTAATTTTGGTTTCAGATCAATTTCAAGTCATTGATCCGGAGATAGGGCAATAGGTTTATTACTGATTGATAGATGTTCATCTGTCTCTACTCTGTACACTGTGGCATGCCGAGAGATAACAGCAAGTTCAGTTAGTGGGCTTATATTAACCCAAGCTGCCGGAATTGAGAAAAAACCCTTTTGAAGTCTCTAATGGAAGCGCAAGTAATAAGATCAAAATAATTTCTTAGCTTGTTGCCTCGTCTAATCCACCAGCTTCGCAGTCCAATATAATTTTGTAGCTTTTATGAGTAAAATATTATGCTTGGACTTAGTAGGTCCATTGTCCTGTCAATAGATCAAAGTCGAGCATGTATATGTTAAGAAAAAAATTCGTCAAAATTGTTGTGGTATTATTTTTTAAATGGTTAATTGACACCATTCCATAATTATCAGATTGCTCCGCTAGCACTCAAATCTGTCATCTCCTTCTCCGAAAAACCCCAGTCGGTCAGAACTTCTGCTGTATGTTCCCCCACCAAGGCAGTACCACCCTGAATCTCTCCTGGTGTTCGGCTAAACCGGGGTGCTGGGGCAGGTTGTACAACCCCCTCATTTGCAACAAAGGTTTTTCTGCTGACGTTATGTGGGTGATTTGGGGCTTCCTTTAGATTAAGCACTGGCGCAAAGCATACATCCGTACCCTCCATAATCTCGCACCATTCTTGCCTTGTCTTGCTCCTGAATAGTTCTGCCAGTTTTTCACGCTTCCGCTGCCAGCCCGTCTGATCCTGCTGGTCATCAAAATCTGAATCCTCAATATTGGCTTTTTCTAGCAGCAGCTTGTAGAACTGTGGCTCCAGTGAGCCTATGGAAATATATTGACCATCTTTGCACTCATAGCTGCCATAAAAATAGGCTCCACCGTCAAGACGATTAGCAAAGCGATCAGTGCTCCACAAGCCCATGGCCATTAGGCCAAAAACCGGGGATAGCAGACTGGCCGTGCCATCAGTCATTGCCGTATCAATCACCTGCCCTTGGCCAGAGTTGTTACGCTCCACCAGCGCAGCCAGTATGCCGGCCAGCAGATACATGGCACCACCTCCAAAGTCTCCAACCAAATTCAGCGGAGGTGCTGGTGGTCGATCGGCATATCCCATGGCACCCAATGCGCCGCCAATTGAGATGTAATTGATGTCGTGGCCAGCGGCCTGTGAGAGCGGCCCTGTTTGTCCCCAGCCAGTCATTCGCCCAAAAATTAGTTTGGGGTTTCTTCGCAGGCAAACCTCAGGTGCGAGCCCCAGTCGCTCCATAACACCAGGACGAAACCCCTCCAGCACCACATCAGCCTGATCGATTAGCCGCTGGGCGGTTTCTACACCTTGCTTGTTTTTCAGATCCAAGGCGATGGACTTTCGCCCGCGATAAAGCACATTGGAACGATGACCACTACCTTTTTGACTCAGGCGGTCCACACGGATGACTTCTGCACCCATGTCCGACAACATCATGGCAGTGAATGGCACTGGCCCTATGGCCGCCATTTCCACTATGCGCAAACCGACCAGTGGTCCTTTTGCTGAACTTGATTGCTGTGATTTTGTCATTTACTGCACATCATATTGGAGTATGGCATCATAATATAGTCCCAATTGCACCTAATGTTGCCGAAGTCTGCAAATCAGATAATTTAATATCCCGCCCTGCCATACATAGCTCAGCGGATCCTTAGAACGCAAATCCATCAGAGGTGATCAGCTGTTCTCATTACGGAAAATACTTTTCTCCGAGCACCTTTCTCTCCTCTCTCCTCTAGATTTTTAAAAATTACTTCATACCATCGCTTTTGCCTGTGTGATCAAGGCCTTGAGGTGCGCTGTCTGAGAGAATCTTATTCATAAGTGCGGACCATAACGGGACTACCCAATAGCAGACTATGGTACTCAGATGTCTGAAGAAATCCGCGTGCGTATCGCGTTGCTCTCAGGCAAGTTGTCGGCAGGTTTCCACAAGATCACAGGCGTTGCAGGGTGCAAGCGAACAGGTTAAGCGTCGCAAGGACGCTCGCAACGCAAGGGTGGACTTGCCGTGCCCGAAGTTATGCGTGAGGTGGTATCCCTGCGTCTTGAGGGTGTTGAAGCATGTGTTTTCGATCTTCCGGCGCGTGCGCGTAGTCGGCGAGTTCGGCGACATTCTTTTTATTTATGTCGAGATCGGTGATTAAACTGGCGCAGCAGGTGACCTTGCTTTTTGCGTTGCTGATTTCAATTTCAATCCAGTTGACGTGCAAGGTATTTTCAGCATTGTGCAGCGGCAGGTCATACAGCCAGCGATAGTGGCAGTGCTGCCGGTGACCCCCCTTGCGGGCGCACCTGCGGGGTGCGCCCGTTGCTCGAAACCTGTGGTCAGTTATACGCCGGGCACTGGCCAGCACATCAAGAAAGATCATATTGTGAAAGCGTTGTTTGCCGTATGGAGCAGGTCAGCGATTGAGGCAAACAGGAAACGCTATCCGGCAGCAAGTTGTGCGGGGCAGAGACAGGGGTTGTTTTTTATCTCAATTACCGTATAGTGTCGGCCCATGAATATTGGGGTGATCCGCTAGCGAATGCGGCGTCTCCCATGCGGTTGGAAACGGGAAACCCGGAACACATAGACAATATCCGGTAAGTGCCGCCGGATTGTCCTGCGGATCAGGAGCGGCTTGATGAGCGAAGCGATCGCATTTGACACCCATCGGTTCGTCAAGCGGCTGACGGACACGGGATTCACCGAGGCGCAGGCCGAAGTCTTGGCGGACGAGCAGGTCAGGCTGCTGAACGATAATCTGGCCACCAAGCAGGACCTTCTGAAGCTTCAGGGCATCCAAAAACAGGACCTGCTGAAGCTTGAGGGAGTTCAAAAGCAGGATCTGGCCGAACTCGAGGGCAAGTTGCAGCGGCAAATGGCCGAACTCGAGAGCAAGCTACAGCGGCAAATAGCCGAGCTCGAGACCAAGCTGCAGCGGCAAATAGCCGAGCTCGAGACCAAGCTGCAGCGGCAAATGGCCGAACTCAAGGGCGAGCTGCTGAAGTGGATGATTGGTGCCATGATTGCGCAGACCGGGGTGATCGTGGGGCTGGTTCTGGGTTTGACGTAGTTGCCGTTCAAGCTCTTATTCAGCATGCCGAAATAAATGAAGTGATGTCCGATACAGCACAGAGGTGCGGTGTCCGCTTGAGGGACCGTCTGGGTTGGAATTCTGGCATGAGTTGGCTGTCGGCGACAGGTCGGTCACTTGCCCAACTCACTGAAAATATTTATAAAAATCGCAAAAAGGACTTGACAAGCGTAGGCATGTTCGGCAAAATTTTAACCGCAGACCGCAGACCGCAGACCGCAGACCGCAGACCGCAGACCGCAGACC
>JAPORB010000120.1 GCA_026710425.1 Gammaproteobacteria bacterium | reverse complement strand
CAACGGGCATATCCATCGTGAACATGCGATTGGCAGAGGGCGCGCTGACCTGTTGTAAGCTGGCCGATGGTGAGCAACGGTACATCGTTATTGATGGAAACTCAATTCCAGATTCTTGGTCTAGTAAGTCCATTGACCCCTCAATGTGGTAAAATCTTATGCGACAAGGGTTCCAATGATTCAGGCCAAAGTGTAATTATCTGGTTTGTTCTGAGTCTAGGAAAAGGTCCCGGAGTGTCCTAACATTAGATATTCATTAGTTGCTTTTTGGACAGTGCCCAACACCCATTTCCCCATGCTGGTTCTATTCCCCGAGATCAAACCCTACCAAAGACATCGACTTAGGGTATCGGATCATCATGAACTTTACCTGGACGAGGCGGGTAACCCCGATGGAATACCAGTATTGTTTGTTCACGGTGGCCCGGGAGCGGCCTGCAATGTCAGCTCCAGGCGCTTTTATGATCCAGCGTTGTATCGAATCATCACCTTCGACCAGCGCGGCTGTGGACGCTCCACACCCCACAGCTCTTTGGATCAGAATACCACTCAGGATTTGATTCAGGATATGGAGCAAATTCGTCAGTACTTGACGGTACAGCAGTTTGTGCTGTTCGGCGGGTCCTGGGGCTCTACACTCAGTTTGCTGTATGCCCAAGCCTATCCTGAGCATGTCAAGGCAATGATCTTGCGTGGTATTTTTCTGTGTCGACAACAAGATCTGGACTGGTTCTACAAGGATGGTGCCAATCGCATATTCCCCGACCACTGGGAAGAATTCAGCAAGCACATTCCTGAAACAGAGCGCTCTGAATTAGTGAGTGCTTACTATCATCGTCTGACAGGCAATGATGAACTGGCGCGCATGGGGGCGGCCAAAGCTTGGGCGGCATGGGAAGGTAACTGTGCGAAACTGCGGCCCAGTGTCGAAACTCTTGCAAAATTCATCCGACCCCATAATGCCATCGCCTTGGCAAGAATTGAGGCTCACTATTTCATGCACAAGGGGTTTATTGAGGAAAACCAGATTCTTGACAACATGGAATCCATCGCATCCATCCCCGGACGCATTGTGCATGGGCGATATGACATGGTTTGCCCGCTAGTCAATGCACAGCTTTTGCACCAGCACTGGTCTGCTTCAGAACTTCATATCGTCCGTGATGCCGGACATGCCGCCTCGGAGCCTGGCATGGTTGATGCGCTGATCCGTGCTACTGGTGACTTTGGCAAGCAATTCGACATGGCGGAATAAGCATGCTGGCCCTAATTCAGCGCGTCAACTATGCCAGACTCAGTATCGCTGACGAACTGGTAAGCGCAATTGATATTGGCATACTGGCCCTGATCGGGATAGAGAAGGAAGATCAACTGGCGCAAGTGAACAGGTTGGTAGACAAACTGCTGGCCTATAGGATTTTCGCCGATGCCGATGGCAAAATGAATCTGGGGCTGCGGGAAATCGGTGGCGGTCTGATGCTGGTGTCGCAGTTCACACTTGCTGCCAGCACCGACAAGGGATTGCGCCCAGGCTTCTCGACAGCCAAGGCACCTGCGGAAGCGAGGCAATTGTTTGAGCAGGTGGTGGCAGCGTCGCAGGCAAGACATAACAAGGTGGCCAGCGGGGTGTTTGCAGCGGAGATGCAGATTGCGCTGGAAAATGACGGGCCAGTTACCTTCATGCTGAAGGTTTGACCCGCCAAGGTAATCCGTAAACGTGTTTTATTTCTGATCATAGCCAAGGCAGTGTAGAGCTGATTTGGTTTTGCTACCAGCGGGACCGGTTCAATTAGGCTGATCCTTGGGTTGCGTCCTCCTCCTCTTGCTGTCGCTTGCGAATCAGCCGCCCGGCAATAATGCCTGCCTCAAACAATATCCACATGGGGATGGCCAGCATGGACTGGGTGAAAGGATCAGCAGGGGTTAGCAACATACCCACCACGAAACAACCAACGATCACATAGGGCCGCTTTGAGGCCAGTGAATCTGGTTCGGCCAGGCCAACCCAGATAAACAGAAACACGGCGATGGGAACCTCAAAGGCGACCCCAAAGGCCAGAAAAATAGCCAGAGCGAAGCTTAGGAAGCTGTTGATATCCGGTGCTACGGTGATGCCCTCCGGTGCTACAGAGATAAAGAACGCAAATACGAACCCAAACAGGATATAGCGTGCAAAGGCGACCCCGGAATAAAACAGCAGCACGCTTGAGATAAACAATGGGATAGCGATGGTCTTTTCCTTTTGATATAGGCCCGGTGCAATGAATGACCAAGCCTGATACAGGATATACGGGGCTGCGATAAAGAGCGCAGCATAGAAGGTCAGTTTGAACGGTGCAAAAAAGGGCGAGGTCGGGTCAATGGCTATCATGGTGGCTCCCTCGGGCAGGGCGTTGAGCAAGGGGGTTGCCACGTAGGTATAAATGTCATTGGCAAAGGCAAACAGCCCGAGAAACAGGATCAGAACAGCAATCAAGCTTCTGAAAATGCGATCTCTCAACTCGACAAGGTGATCGACAAGGGTAAGTTCTTTTTCCTCCTCTGCAGAGCTCATAATTATGCGGGTTTTCTTTCCGAGGCATCACTACTGTTGGCAAGCTTGGGGTTTGTACCCGTGCCATAGAGTTGCTGCTTGATCTCGGACCCGGCCTGGGCTAGTTGCTCGCCCGCCTCACTGATTTCCTCCACGAGGGGTTTCTTCCGCGTTGCCTCGCTTTCAGCATTTGCGGACTCTACCTGTGCTTGGCTGTAACGGGGACTGTTGGCATCAGACTTGGAGGTATTGACGATCCTGTTGGCGGACTCTTCCACCTCTTTTGCCACGCCTTTTACAGTAGTTTTGGCCTCTTCGATCTCTGCCATGACGGATTCGTTATGCAACTGGCGTCGAATCTCGTCGGCATTGAGTTCTCTTTCTATTTCGGCCTTTACCTTGTAAAAGCTGCGCCTGAATCGACCTATCCACAAACCTGCAGTTCGAACAGCACCTGGCAGGCGCTCTGGACCGAGCACTAGCAGCGCGATCACACAGATCAACAACACCTCAAAAGAGCCAACATTGAACATGGTCTGTGAATGATAAATCCAAAGGGTTCAAGGATGACACTGGGACGGTTCCTCCCTGGCTCACGGAAACAGACGGGAAGTCTGTTTACTTGGTCTCAGCTTTTTCCTGAGTTTCAACCTGCGCAGCTGCAACAGTTTCTGCAGAGATCTCGTCCTCAGATTGGTCATCCTTGTCATCCTTCATCGCCGACTTGAAGCCCTTGAGGGCACCTCCAAGGTCAGAGCCCAGGCTTCTGAGTTTTTTGGTTCCAAACAACATGAACACGATCAGCAGAATGATTAGCAGTTGCCAGATTCCTATGCCACCAATACCCATAATTTACCTCCAATTCCGACAAGCTCACCGACCTTTAACTTTGGGAGAGCAATGACAGCCGGGAGCCCGATTAGCCGCTCCAGACCCGATATTGTCGATTTCAGTTTTTTCGTAATGCCTTTTCTTCCAACCCTGATATATTAAAGCGTTTTTCTAGTTCCTCCAATACCTGATGGGGTCCCAGACCCAGATAACTCAGCATCACCAGCGTGTGAAACCACAGATCTGCCGTTTCATGAACAACCGCCAGGTTGGATTCAGGACAGCCAGTGCATTCCTTGGCTGCCAGGATGGTCTCGGTAGCCTCTTCTCCCACCTTTTCCAGAATTTTGTTAAGACCCTTCTCATGCAGGAAGGCCACATAGGATTCATTAGGTGCCGCACTCTTTCGCTGCTCCAGAATCTGGGCCAGTAATTCCAAGACATCATTCATACACCGAAGGCTCCTTGTGTTACCCTTGCTTGATGGTTTTCTCACAATACCGGTTTACTGGGGTCATTCTGCCGATGTATGTTTCGTTGATTTGGCTCCAGGTGTGGTTCATCGCATAGTGTGCTTGGTGTCATCGAAAGAAAGATCTTTGATAAGACTGCGGACAATGAATTGACCTGACAATCGCACTTTACCTGAACTGGTACTTCGGCAACGGACCAGGCTGCAGGCACACATCACTTCAAGAGGCCCCAGTGGCAGCTTGGTATTGCCTATGTGCTCGTTTCTTGTAAAAGTGCTTGCCGCGGATACCACTATTTGTAAAGCGTCGCCGGATCCACTATCACCTTGTCCTCAACTTCCCATACGCCATTTACCAATCGTCGATAGAAACAGCTGATGCGACCGGTGTGGCAAGCAACATCGCCGACCTGTTCTACGCGATAGCATAGTGAGTCATTATCGCAGTCCAGCAATACCTCTACCAGCTTTTGTACATTGCCTGATTGCTCACCTTTCCGCCAGAGCCTTTGCCGCGAACGGGACCAGTACACGCCACGCCGCTCGGCCACGGCAGTTGCCACGGCCTCTCGATTCGCCCACGCCTGCATCAACAGCCGATTGCTACTGGCATCAATAGTAATGACCGGTATCAGGCCATCTTCGTTCCAGTTAATGACATCAAGAAAGGCTGACATAGACCTCATTATGCTATGTCATTGCCTAAAAAACAAAAGCCAGATCCCCAGAGCAGCAATTCCGGCGGCTAGCAGCGAAATCTCTGCTAGCAGCAGATTGATTCCCGGCAGCATCAGACCAGCTGCGATGGCCAGACATATAAGACCACTGAGCAGTGAGCGATCCTTTCGTTTCCGCTCCTGTTGTTGCTGATGTTTCAGGCTTTGTCGCAGGGTGGCATCTATGGCCTGCAGCTGTTCCGTCTGGGTCATGGCATTGACGAGCATAGCGGGTAGGTCAGGCAGCTGGTCAACCAGGTCGGGGATATTATCCTGCAACTTGCCTAGCACAGTGAGCGGGTTAAGACGGTTGCGGTTCCATCTTTCCAGACAAGGTAATGCCGTTTGCCATAGGTCCAGTTCTGGATACAACTGGCGGCCTAGCCCTTCGATATTGAGCAGGGTTTTCTGCAGCAAGATAAGGGAAGGCTGTACTTCCATGTCAAATCGACCGGCGGTTCGAAACAGTTCCACCAGAATCTGGGCGAAAGAAATATCCTTTAGCGGCTTCTCAAAAAAGGGTTCACATACCGTTCGGATTGCTGATTCAAATTCATGTACCGAAGTGGATTCCGGCACCCAACCGCAATCCACATGTAGCTCGGCCACTCGGCGATAGTTGCGTCTAAAAATGGCCAGCAGGTTTTTGGCCAGATACTGCTGATCATCCCGTGTCAGCGAGCCAATAATGGCACAATCAATGGCAATGAAACGAGCCGCCTCGGGCTCGTCAGTGGCCACAAAAATATTACCAGGATGCATGTCAGCATGGAAAAAGTTATGTTCAAACACTTGGGTGAAAAAGATGTTTACGCCGTTTTCGGCCAGCTGTTTGAGATTGATGTTGCTGGCCTGAAGTGCTGGAATATCAGACACCGGGGCCCCAT
>JAPORB010000209.1 GCA_026710425.1 Gammaproteobacteria bacterium | reverse complement strand
CAATGTTAACATCTGCAAAAATCTCGGTAATCATTCATAACTATATGATATTAAACTAAGTATTCAGAATTACACTGCTGTCGAGCAGCTATTGAGGTCAGGACATCTGAAATTAGGCAGTCAAGTCACTCTAAAGAAATGTAATGAGTCAAGACAATCTTATATTGTAATGGTTGCATCCGGCTCACCCGCTGACAAAGCGTTGAACCATGCAAGGCAGAGATCTCGAGATCGGAAGCTGCCAATCAGCTTGATCTCTTGTCGTTCAATAACAGGAAAAGTTGAATAAACATAACGTATATCATCTCGTTTAGTGATGCCATAGAGGTGGAAGTAGATGGCATCCAATTTTGATCGAAGCAAAAGGCGCCGCTTTTCGTCCCATTTAAATGGTGGTAGAACTTCATCTTTATTGCTGACATAGCCCATACTTCGGGCAAAGGCGGCAATATCAGTTGCTGTATAAGTAAGTTCCAGAATGATTTGGCGGAGTAATTCCCCGGCTGATATAGAACCAAAGTGAGTTTTATGATAAGCATCCACAGGAATAACTGGTAATTGTTCTATGATATATTTATTCAAATTTCTGGATTGTATTTTTAGACGTGCAACATAATCGCAAATAATTGAACCAAGATTAGCGGCAAGAAGTTCGATTGGTTGCTGTTGGGAGCTATTTTCCGGTAAAAAAATAGGGAGGCTATTAGCACAAGCGGATAAGGGAACAATAGATGTGATGAGGCTACGAGCATTATTGATATTACAGATGCTATTGAAACCAATACCCCAATCAACACTCAGGCATGGCATGTTATTCTTATTAACCCAGTATCGTGGTTCCGGTGTTAAATTGATATCGCTGAGCTGCTTAAACGTTAGAACTTCTGTGTTGCCTTGACTACTGATATTTTTGGGATTAGTTTTCACACTAGCATAACGGTGGTTGAAGAGTTGAATAGACTTACCTTCATATAAAGGCACCCATTTTCCGCTTGGGCTATCAAAACGATTTTTGCCAGTGGGCCAAGCTCCTTCAGTTTCTTCCAGCTCCATGCGGGTACGAAAAAGTTTTGAATCATTAGTCATGTGGAACATAGTCATATATTTTACGGCCCATGCCTTGATCACCTCATCAGTAGACCTGTCAACAAGAACAGGTAGTCGTTCGTAAATAGCGGTAATCAAATTAGCATCGCGCCTATTACGAAAGAGGGGAGCTGTGCCAGTATTGGGGTTGATACGCATAGCATCGGTAGAATCAACATGGAAGCAACGTTCTGAATCCTGAAATTGCAACCAGTCACTGATTCGAGCACAGTATTTGTAGCTATTGAACTGCCCTTGACTATGACTGAAGACAATAGCAGTTGGTTGCTCTTCGTGGTGAATTCCAGGGAAAAGCCAACCTCTTCGATTTTCGAAAGCACAGAAGCACTTAAGTTGCCTTTTTTTCATCAATTTCGCAAATAATGGTGCTGCTGATTTATCGGTTCCTATTCCTATCGGAGTTAGTAATCCTATCATTCCATCTGCTTTGACCAGAGTTATGGCTCTCTCTACGAATAATGCATAGAGGTTGACATCACCATGAGAAAGGAGTGGATAATCACCTCTAGTTTGTATCATCCGCATAGAGGATGTTGCTCTAACGCTAGCAAGTGCAAACTCCTCGGCCAGTGGATCATTGGATTGTTCCAATTTCTTAATCAGCTTTGTTCTATCAGAGGCCCTTGTCATCTGTGCGATTTCAGGTCGGCGGAATTCAAACCACTCTACTTGTTGCAGTTTCATGCAGTCCCAAGGTGGATTCCCAATTACGGCATCGAAACCACCTTGTAATTCGGAATCTTCCCAGTTATCCCATACTCCAGGAAACATGACCTGCCAGTTTAGGAATCTCTCTTCGACAATGAGCTGTCTTGCTTTTTCCAAAAGCTGGCGGAACCGATGTGAAGTCTTTGACTCTCCTCTAATCTCGGTCGTGGCTAGTGCAATAGTGACAGGATCTCCGTAAGTTCCCATTAACCATTCCTGCACCGCTGCCTTATCTTGTGCATTACGCAAATCCAACCACTCGAACGCAAAAAGCAATGACATCAGGGCATCAAGTGGTGCTGTCATTATCGAGACTTCATCAAAAATATCTGAGGAACGATATGCCTCTGCAATTTCTGCATCAGTTAGCTTTTCAAGAATCTGCATGGGTGTGGCTGCACGCACTGCACGCTTTACGGAATCTGTCACAAGCAGTCTGCCACCTTTTCGCTCTGACTCATCCAGGGCAACTCTCACCCATGTACCAAACAAGCTATCACCACAGCGTAGATGGTGATCAATAAAACTGAGTGGTGCTCCAACAGTAAAGGTATGTAGCCAAAGTGATACCTTGGCGAGTTCTACAGCCATTGGATTCTTGTCTACACCATACACGCAGCGTTTGAGAACCATCCGTCGAATTATGTGTCGGTCATCTAATTGTGATGGATCGACTAACCAGTCCTGTTTTTTTGCATTGTTGATGATTTTATTTCGAATTTTGTCAACCCGTTCACTCAGTGGTGATAGATATCCTTCCCAGATATCCTCTGATTCAGCCATTGCTGTTATGATCCGATCAGTAAGATAATCCACCAAGTACACCAGAAAATGCCCTGACCCCATGGCGGGGTCGCAGACCCTGAGTTCTAAAATACGCTCGGCTGGGTCATGGATTTTTAACTGTCCAATCCGTATATCTTCTGGTAGATGGCTTTTGACTAAATTCTCTGCTTCTGTTTGAAATAAATCCAGACAAGACTGAATCAGTGGATTAATAGTCTCCCGTACAATCAATCCAACTAGATCATCAGGTGTGTAGTAGCTGCCAGAGTTCTTTCTTGCAAATACATTGGGTCGCAATATTAACTGATTACCATTCTTAACTATTTCCTGTTCTAGTAACCGTTCATAGATTGAACCGAATTGTTGTACACCAAGGTCACGATAGTTGATATAGCGTCGACCATTCGGTAACTGTTCAAATCCGAGCGCATCAATCATACTTGCCATCACTGAGTCAGCAAGGCGTATTTGGGACAAAAGTGGTGTTTGCGTTCTGTCGAATAGCCCTCCATTATATGGTGGGAGGCCAATTGAACGATCTCCTATATCAATAGTGCGACATAGATCGTCGAATACGGACCAATACCGTGACGCTCTGGAAGAGAATACATCACCCTTATCCTTACGATGGCCTACATCAATTCGAACTTTCTCACGTAGTCCATACTGACCATATCGAGTATCGCGAACAGGTAGTAAGTCACGATCTTCCGCAAAAAAAATGAACAGCAATCGATAGAGTAAGATTAAAGTGGCTTTGCGAACTTCGCTGCATGTTGCAGCTGGGGAGGCTTCTGATATAGCGTAGGCTAAGTTCGGAAAGACTTGACCGAATACTAATTCGGATAGGCTGCTTGATACATGTTGTTGATGGTACCTGCTTTCATCAACTGCCCGCTGATGCAGCGTCCGACCGTCGATTGGATCAGGCAAAAAAGCACCGGGTCGGAATATAATGAAAAAAACCTTCAGCAGATGGCGACGTGCATCAAGATTTAGTGCTTGCTGGTTTTCTTGATATTCCGGTAAAGCAAGCATGGTTGCAAGATCAACTTCAAAGAACTGATCTGAGACTGAATGTGCACCTTGCCAATAAAGTCGCCAGCACTGTCCATTGGTCAGGATCCCCCATCGAACTCCACCTTCACTCAGGTCATCTACATGCCTCAGATAACGAAGCATTTGGGTTGATGGTGCGGTTTCTTCTCCACTGCGTCCAGAACGGCGATCAAGTGGCCGCGCCCATCGCTTACACTCCACAATTGCTGAACCAATTCTGTATCGTTTCCATTCCTCATGGAAGGTATTAGCAAGATCTTTAGTGACATTATCCTTGAACAACAAGCCATCCGGTACATCTTCACGACCGCGTAGAGAGAGATTTTGCTGGCGTAGACTTGCTTTCCATCCAAGAATTCGTAGTACTGGCCAAATTAGGTCATTTTCGGTTTGGCTTTCATTTGGTGATGCTTTGGCTGGAAATTTGGTAAAGAGATTGCGTAAATTATTCTCTACTTTGTCAAGCTCGGCATCACCAATATTGCCCCACTCTGGCATATCACGGATGAACTCAAATAGGAATTCTTCTGCAAATAAAGTACCCTGAAAAGTTCGAACAATAGTCACTCACCATCTCCGCATATTGACATTTCCACCTGAAGTTGGGTGTATGCATTAACCTTGGACAGGAGAATTTTTCTGACCACATCATTTAGAGTAACCAGCTTTAAGGCATTCTAACCATTATAGATGCAATATCAAAGAATTAAAAATACCAATATTATCCTTGATGAGACATTACTCTATGATGCATACTCTAGAATTCAAATGTGTGATAAATTTTAGGTGTTTCTGCCATAGATAATCTTTTTTGCTGGATAGCAATTCGTGATGACCCAAGGCAATTGATGCTATGAACATAAGAGCAGTGCTGAAATCAGTTCCCGATTGTTTTTAAAATACGAGAATCAAGTAGGTTCGAGAAAATCGGTATTTCCAAGAATGATGCAGTTATTTTCCAAGCATGAGACAAGACGACAGTTGTTGCGGGGCTTTCAGGCCCAGGAAATGGTTCACATTATGGTCGCCAGGTGGCTCCAGACACCGCTGGGCGTAAAAGTGCTGGAGGCCGAGAAATCGATGACCAGCCCCCTTCTTGAAAGGCTTTTTGGGCATCATATCCTGCAAATTGGCTGCAATGAGGAATATTCGCTGATAGAAAATAGCCCGGCTAGACACAAACTAATTTTTGCACCTAGTTGGAGGCCTGGCTGCCGTAATCCGGTGGCTGACATTGAAGAGCTACCATTAGCCACTGACAGCATTGACGTAGTCGTCTTGCATCATGCATTGGATTTTGCGGACGATAGTCACCGACTCTTGCGTGAGGCTACCCGGGTGCTTAGACCCGGAGGTCAGATGCTCATAATTGGATTCAATCCTGTCAGCTGTTGGGGACTGAGTAAGTTGTTTAGGCGCAATACTGCCATTCCCTGGCGAGGTCGCTTTCTATCAAAGAGGAGGCTCAGCGACTGGTTGCAATTGCTTAATCTGCATACACAGGCATTGCATCATGGTCTGCACTTTCTACCCCTCGCTTACAGTTCATTGCTACAACATGCGGATTCAATGGAAAAGTTCGGTGTACGAACTGGAAGCCCACTCGGTGGAGCATATGTATACCTGTGCGTCAAGCAGGTTGTTCCCATCACCCCGATCATGCCCCGCTGGCGACCACTGTCAGCCCGTCCGGTTGTCATGCCAGCATCAGAAACTGCTCGGGTCAAAATGCATTAGCTGGAAAGGGTGAGGTAATTCGCTTGAGTAATATCGTTGAGATGTACACCGACGGAGCTTGCCGCGGTAACCCGGGCAAGGGGGGATGGGGAGTATTGTTGCGCTTTGGAGATATAGAAAAGTTGCTGCATGGGGGCGTGGCGAATACCACGAATAATCGCATGGAGTTGACGGCGGTTATCAAAGGGCTGGGAGCATTAAAAAGATCCTGCCGGGTACTGGTAACCACGGACTCCAAATATGTCCTTGAAGGATTTACTCAGTGGATGCCGAACTGGAAACGCCGTAACTGGCGTACCGCCAATAAGAGTCCAGTGCTTAATGTCGATTTGTGGCAGCAGCTGGATGAGCTGGTTGCCTTGCATCAAGTTGACTGGGAGTGGGTCAAAGGCCACAGCGGACATCCCGGAAACGAACAGGCTGATGCTCTCGCAAATTTGGGAATTGATGAATTGGGCTAGCCAGCAGATTTTGATTCTTGTTAAAGTCAACAATGGAGAGTTAATTATTTCAACACAGTGCCAGTTGTGATATTCAAAATTTATTCTTGATAGTGGGAAAGAGATAAACCTTGTGCCATCCTGCAATTCGGCGGATAAGTTAATTGAAATTGACAGAGTAAATATATGGAATTGATTCATTCAAAAGATTGCAGATTAATGATGCAGGAAATGGATGATGACACCGTTTCTTTAATTCTCACTGACCCACCTTATTTTATTGATGGTATGGGTGATGACTGGAATCACCAGAAATTAAAGGAGAAAACCAAGAAATCAGGAGTTGTTGGATCATTGCCAGTAGGCATGAAGTTTGACAAGCAGCAAGGTAAGAACCTTCAAAAATTTTTATATCCAATTGCAAAAGAATGGATGAGAATAATCAAGCCTGGTGGATTTGTACTTTGCTTTTCTCAAAATCGTTTGGTCCATCATTCTGCAATGACAATTGAAGATGCGGGATTTGAAATCAGAGATATACTCGCATGGCGATATGAAGGACAGGCAAAAGCATTCACTCAACAGCATTTTATCCGAAAACGCAAAATCTCTCAACATGAAAAAGAACGCTTAATTGAAAAAGTTGGTAGTCGTAAAACTCCCCAGTTAAAGCCACAATGTGAAATGATCGTTCTGGCCCAGGCACCGCGTGAAGGTACTTTTGTGGATAATTGGGATAATTGGGAAACTGGACTAATTGATGTTTCAAATCCTTACATTGAACCTGAAAAATTTCCAGGTACAATTATATCAGCTTCTAAACCTAAAGAAAGATATGGACACTTGACAACTAAGCCTGTAGACTTGCTGAGACATTTGATAAGGATATTTAGCTATGAAAACTCACTAGTTTATGATCCATTTGCTGGTTCTGGTTCCTGTGGAGAAGCGGCATTATTGGAATCTCGTAAATTTATTGGTACAGAAATTGAGGAAGCAATGGCCGAAATTGCTAATAACAGGATTGAAAGAATCTTGACTGATATTACCGAACCGAGAGGAAGCGCAAGAATTTCCGGCTGAGTGATTGAGATACACCACATAAATCTGACAGGAAATATTGCCAAAATCATTTCTATTGTGGGGGGGGGGTTAATTATCCTTCAAAACAGGTTACGATAAGAAGTAGATCTATTATCTTTACTATCTTAATATTTTGATGCAAATCACTGTACCTGCTAAAACAATTACAGTAACTCACTACTGATGGAAAGTAACCAGGTAACACAAGCATGTCCAGACTAAAAATAGTTAGAAAATGACTAACGCTACTCGTCAAATTGCGCTAGACACAGAGACTACCGGACTAAGTCCGAGCCAGGGACACCGAATCGTTGAAATTGGATGCGTGGAAATCCTCGACCGCAAGTTAACTGGTCAACATTTTCACTGCTATCTCAACCCTCAAAGAAAGGTGGATGATGAGGCAATAAAAGTACATGGGCTGACCGAAAGGTTTTTGGCAGACAAACCTTTATTTAGCAAAATAGTGCATAATTTTATGAGTTTCGTTTCAGGGGCTGAACTGATTATTCACAATGCGACATTCGACGTTCGGTTTCTAGATCATGAACTTACACTTGCGCAGTGCAACATTTCGCAGATTGAAAGCTGCTGTACAGTAACTGACACCTTGCGTCTTGCCAAACATAAACATCCTGATCAAAAAAATACTCTTGATGCTCTTTGTGAGCGTTATAATGTAAATAACACTCGCCGCGAATTCCACGGGGCCTTACTGGATGCTGAAATTCTTGCTGAACTGTATCTGACCATGACTAGCGATAGTCAGTCCGCTGGGTAGCAGGTGCATAAAAAATATAATCAAATATAAGTGTAATTAGATATCCCATGCGACAAATCATACTGGATACAGAAACTACCGGAAGAGATACTGCTGAGGGCCATCGTATTGTTGAGATAGGATGTGTTGAGTTGCAAGACCGTCGTCTGACTAGCAATCATTTTCACCGATACCTGAATCCGCAAAGAGAGGTAGAAGCAGGTGCATATGAAGTGCATGGGCTTTCTGCACAATTTCTGGCTGACAAGCCTTTGTTCGCCGATATTATGGATGAGTTTATTGAATATGTTTCGGGTGCTCAGCTAGTTATGCACAATGCTCCCTTTGATGTTGGATTTCTTGACTACGAATTAAGTCTAGCGCAATCAGAATACCCCGATATTGCAAGTTTTTGTACGGTTTTTGACACTCTGGTACTGGCCTCAAATAAACATCCTGGACAGCGCAACTCACTTGATGCTCTTTGTAAACGTTATGGCATAGACAATTCTCAACGCGAGAAGCATGGGGCACTGCTGGATGCGAAGATTCTTGCTGAGGTCTATCTGATGATGACCAGTGGTCAGCATAGCATTTTTGCCCCCGCTACTGATTCAATCCAGGTCGAAACCAGCCTCCAAGTCAAACGGACCCTTGATCCGAATCGTCCACCACTGCGCATAATCCGAGCAAAAAATGCGGAACTCGATGCTCATCAAGAGCGTCTTGAGGAACTGGAGAAAAGCAGTTCCAAGGGAGCCCTTTGGAATCGGTTGGAATCAGGGCACTGAAGTGAGTTGCCAAGGCCATCGCAGATGTCACTGCTCTTGAAATCGGCCAGGAAGCAGAAAACCAGGACTTAACCGGTTGAAGAGCAAGCATTAAATCTGTACTATTCTCAAGCTCTGGACACATCTGACCTTTACCCCGAAATCTGGATGGTCCGGCAAACTATGGTTAGAGGTAGCCAACAGGTGGACTCAGACGGACTCGATATCCAGCAAAATATAGGAACAGCTTGATTATTTTGTTTTATTTGTCATCTATAAGTGGTATCCCTCCGAAAAGTGGTATCCCTCCGAATTTGGGCGGTACACCGTCTTGCCCCAGAAGCTGATCACAACCCAACTGACAAGGTAGAAGCTATATGGAATTGCTTGAATGGAATAACGATATGCTCTGGTCGGCCATTATTCTGGCGACCACCTTTATTGCCATTTTCACAGAGGAAATACACAAGGTTCACCGAGTGAAATGTGCCATGGCTGGTGCTGCGACCATGATCGTGGTGGGACAAATTATGGGATTCTACAACCCCGAGGGTGCTGTGGAGGCAATCGACTGGAATGTAGTGTTTCTACTCGGTGGGATGATGACTATTGTTGCGATCATGATTCCAACGGGTGGTTTCCAGCAACTTGCGTACTGGACGGCAGATTTTAGCAAAGGCAGACTGTTTCTTCTTCTGGCCCTTATTGGTTCTTTGGTTACTGGTTTGTCCCTGCTACTGGATAATGTTACCACGGTGGTCATATTTGGCCCCCTGATAATTCTTATCTGCCAGTCCCTTCGTGTCAGCCCGATTCCTTTTTTGCTTGCAGCTGCACTGCTATCAGACACTGGCGGTGTGGCCACACTGGTGGGAGATCCGCCCAATCTGATGATCGGTTCGGCCTTTGGTATCGACTTCAATACTTTTGTTATCCATATGGGTCTGATGGTACTGGTCGCCTGGCTAGTGGTTCTGTTCCTGCTACGCTACGAGTTTCGGGAAGAGCTGGCTGTAACTCCCGCCGAGCTCAACCTTACTGATCGCGAGCCACTCTCCGACCCCAAGACCTGGTATGGTGCACTCGGCGTCCTTGGCATCATGGTTATTGGTTTCATCATGCACAATTCCCTGCACTGGGAACCCTGGTTCGTCACAGCACTTGGCCTAACTGCTCTGGCTTTTATTGGTAGAGAACTTGACATGGAGGAAGCCTTTGCCCACACCGAATTGGCCTTGCTCATGTTCTTCATCTCCTTGTTTATCATTGTGGGTGGAGTGGAGCATAGTCAGTTCCTTGAGTACATCGGCCAGTTCATAATCCCGTTCGTGGAGCAAGACCTGTTGACGGCTACTCTGATGTTGATGTGGGTTGCTGCCATTTTGTCTGCCGCTATCGACAATATTCCATTTACTGCGGCGATGATTCCGATTATTGCTGGCATGGAATCCCAGGGAATCAATGTAACGCCATTGCTATGGGGTCTTGCCGCTGGTGTGGGTATGGGAGGTAATGGGACGCATATTGGCTCAACGGCGAATGTGTTCATCGTTACCATTTCCGAGAAAATGGCCAAAGACGCAGGGGATCCAAGTTTGGCCATCACACCTGGACTCTGGATGCGGAAAGGCCTGCCTGTAATGTTGGTAACCCTGGTGACTTGTACCATCATTATGTGGTTGTTCTGGGACTTTTACTCCAATCCGCTTGAAATTCTGACCAGCCCCGGTGTCGAGACCGAGACAGTCGGACACTGAGGCTTGCTAGTCTTGAAATCCGAATGGCAAGTTTAAAAGGCAATAGCACAAGGTGCTCGTTGTTAATTTGACGGGCTAATTGATGTTGTTGTGATGCTGGCGGGATTCGACCACTGGCCCGATGTCGCCATGCGAAATTTTTTTCCGAGTACTGAGCAACTGCTTGAGACTGATCAGTTCATCCTGTTCAGCCAACATCGCGTTGTGGCCGACAGGCATAAGTATTTGTGGGATTTCAGCGAAGTGGTTCATTTATTTGAGCATGCTCAGCAGCCACTGCTCACTGCTCGGAATCCCGATCTGGTTGCCCTCGAACTGAAAGATGATTCTTTGCTACCAGACTCAGCTGAAAAAATATCATTGCGTAGCCTTTTGTTTAATTCCGAGCAAGCCTTGCTCACTGTAGGCAAGGCCAATCAGATACTGGAGTGGTTTCGGGCCCATCGCCACTGTGGTTACTGTGGGCGGTTAACCATTTGTGGTGAGCAGGAGCTGCTGATGGAATGCAGATCCTGTAATCATCACTTTTTCCCTCGTATCAATCCCTGTGTCATTGTGCTGGTTATTAAAGAGGACAAAATGTTGCTGGCCAGAAACGCCCGTTATCGATCAGGGTTTCTTAGCTGCCTGGCAGGGTTCATTGAGGTGGGTGAATCTGCGGAAGATACGGTATTGCGTGAGGTCAAGGAAGAGTCCGGGCTTGATGTGCACAACATACGATATTTCAAGAGTCAATCCTGGCCATTCCCTTCACAATTGATGCTTGG
The DNA here is from genome assembly GCA_026710425.1 of Gammaproteobacteria bacterium. Taxonomy (GTDB): domain Bacteria; phylum Pseudomonadota; class Gammaproteobacteria; order Pseudomonadales; family Pseudohongiellaceae; genus UBA9145. The sequence goes on along the minus strand of JAPORB010000209.1, from coordinate 23,642 downwards.
CTTCTATGCTGATTACAAGGCCGGAGAGATTGTGCCGGAGATAGGTGAGATTGCTGAAGCTGGCTGGTATTCTGTGGATAGTTTGCCGACTACGCCTTCTGCCAGAATTAGTGTAGCTGGTGAACTGATCGACAATTTTGTCCGGCAGATGCAATCAGGGGCTCTTTAGGGTTAAACTGCGACCTGACTATTTGTATAGACTGTATGGGGAAAGTGAATGGAGTTTTTGTCCGAATATGGGTTGTTTCTAGCCAAGGCAGTGACCATTGTTGCAGCTGTTTTTTTGGTTATCCTTTTTATTGGTGCAATTAGTCAGCGTGCCAGAAGACCTGACCGCAAGGGAAGGTTAAGAGTTAGCTGTCTTAATGACCACTTCGATGAATTGCAGGATATGATGCGTTTTGCTGTGCTTGACAAGGATGAGGTAAAAAGAATTCAAAAAGAGCAGAGGAAAAAACATAAAGTCGAACAAAAAGAGCGCAAGGATGCTAGAAAGAGAGCAGAAAGTGCAGAGCAGAAAGAACCGGTCAATCGCAAACGAATTTACGTGCTTAACTTTACCGGCGATATGGAGGCCGGAGAGGTGGATTGTCTGCGGGAAGAAATTTCTGCAGTTATTTCTATGGCCAATTCCATTGACGAAGTACTACTCAGGCTGGAAAGTCCTGGAGGCATGGTTAATGCCTATGGTTTGGCATCTTCCCAGCTTTTACGGCTTCGCGACCAGAAAATTCCGCTGACGATTTGCGTGGACAAGGTGGCTGCCAGTGGTGGTTATATGATGGCCTGCTTGGCCGACAAGTTGATTGCTGCCCCATTTGCCATCATAGGTTCAATCGGAGTTTTGGTTCAATTGCCAAATTTTCATCGTGTGCTCAAAAAGAATAATGTTGATTTTGAAATTATCTCAGCTGGAGAGTTCAAGAGAACTTTGACAGTATTTGGTGAAATCACCCAGAAGGGGCGGGATAAGGTGCAGGAAGATGTGGAAAACATTCACGACCTGTTCAAAGGCTGGGTCAAGGATCATCGGCCTGATGTGGAGATTGACAGGATTTCTACTGGCGAAACCTGGGTTGGTACACAGGCCATGGACCGTGGCATGGTTGACGAGATTAAAACCAGCGATGAATGTATTGTAGAAGCTTGTGAGAATGCTGATGTTTTTGAAGTTGATTACGAGTTTCGAAAATCAATACAGGACCGCTTTGACGGGATGCTTGAGCAAAGCTTGAACCGCATCTTTTCACGTTGGATCGAACGCTCCAGTACGGAAAAATATCAGTGAAATTGAATATGTTAAACGGCCTGTCTCACTTGGAATTTTCCTGCTTCAACCGACCAGATGATCGTGGCCACAAACCGTTTTGGTGTCAGTTCAAACTGATAACACCAAGCGAATGAGCGAATGGTAATCCAGTAATCAAAGAGCGGAAAATATCAGTGTTTATCAATCAGACTTGTAAGAGGAACCATCAGTGACAACATTCAGAGCCTATGAAGTTTCTGAGATTGAGGATAATCTCTTCAGAGGGATTGCCGTAGAAAAAAAGCTGGATGATTTACCGGCTGGCGAGGTGCTAGTCAAGGTCTCCTATTCAAGTCTAAATTACAAGGATGCGCTGTCGGCTAGTGGTAACAAGGGGGTAACCCGCAACTATCCACACACGCCAGGCATTGATGTGGCTGGTGTGGTGAAACAGTCCTCCGTTTCTCAATTTATGGCTGGTGATTCAGTCATAGTGTCGGGATACGATCTTGGTATGAATACAGCTGGTGGCTTTGCCGAGTATATTCGGGTTCCGGCTGCCTGGGTTTTACCCTTGCCTGAGGGATTGGATGCATTAGCAGCCATGCAGCTTGGAACGGCCGGATTTACAGCTGCATTTTGTCTGGAAAAATTACTGGCAAACGGGCTTGAACCTGATCAGGGTGAGGTGCTGGTGACAGGTGCCACCGGAGGGGTTGGCATTATTGCGGTGATGTTGCTGGCAAAAGCTGGATTTCAGGTGGCTGCCAGCACTGGAAAGTTATCGCATGATGAATGGTTGCGTCGCTGTGGAGCCTCAACTGTGCTGGATCGGTCTGAGTTGGGTGAGGCTTCGGCCAAACCATTGCTGGAGGAACGATGGGCCGGTGCGGTTGATGTGGTCGGCGGAGATACTCTTTTCAATGTGATTAAGAGTCTTCAAAGTGGGGGTAGCGTTACCGCTTGTGGATTGGTCCAGTCACCGTACTTTCAGGCCAGTGTTTTGCCGTTTATTCTCCGTGGGGTTAATTTGCTGGGAATTGATTCAGTTGAATTGCCCTTAGCGACCAAGCAGGCGATTTGGCAACGTTTGGCAGGGGACTGGAAACTTGATGGGCTTAATCGCATTACCACTGTAATTGGCTTTGGTGAACTGGAGCAAAGTCTGACAGCTGTACTACAGGGAGGTGCGGTAGGTCGTTTTGTATTCGATCCAGCGGCCTGAAAGGTAACAGTCTGAACTGATTAATCTCGTCGCAGCTTGCTGGAAAGGGCGATCGGAGTGAGGCAGAACAGCACCACTATGTAGGAGGAGACCAGGAATGTCAGGATGGCTGCACTCTGGATTAGCAGAGAAGCACTTTCTCCAATCACAGCATACTGGGTGGCCACAAATGCAATTAGCAGGGAGAACTCACTGATCTGCCCCAAGCGAAGGCCGGCATCCCAAGCAAGTTGTTTTTTTTCACTGAAACGGCGGAGCAGCGCGTAAAACACCATTGGTTTTATGGTTAATGCCAGCATAGCTAGTAGGATGGCAGGTAGCAGGATCTCTCCCAGTAAGCCAACATTGAGTTGAGCACCAAGGGAAAAGAAAAACAGCACCAAGAAAAAATCCCGTAATGGTTTGAGGTTGAGCGCAATGTACCGGGAAATCGGATTAGTCGCCAGCGAGACTCCGGCGACAAAAGCCCCGATCTCGACCGATAACCCAATCGCAGCAGAGATTTCGGCTATTCCCAGACACCAGCCAATCGCCAGCAGGAATATGTACTCTTTGAACTGATCGAATCGAGCTATCAGCTTTATCAGCAGAAAACGGGTACACAGATAAGTAAAGCCCACCAGTAAGGGCAGGGCAAGCAATACCCTGAGTGTGCTGGCATCTTCCTGGCTGCCTGATTCAAGAAATACCAGTATAAATATAGCAATAAAATCCTGCATTAGCAGAATTCCCACCATCAGCTCTCCCATATGTTTCTGATGTAGTACCGTGGTTGGCAGCAGTTTGATACCGATAATGGTGCTTGAAAAAATCATGGCGAAGCCAATCACCAGCGATTCCATGTGGCTGAAGGCAAATAGCAGGCCGGTGCTGTAACCAATCATCACAAATAGCAGCGAGCTGGCAAGAGTCACCAAAAAGGTTTTTCTGAGAGTTACAAACAGTTTGGCTGGTTGCATATCAAGGCCCAGCAGGAACAGTAGGAAAATAATGCCGAACTCCGAGATATCGGTGAGTAGAGATGGGTCAGAAATATACGAAGTGCCGAACGGGCCTAGAGCAACACCCAGCACAATGTAGGCGACAAGCAAGGGTTGGCGCAGTAATAGAGCGGCTGTGCTCAATATCGCTGCGCCGGTAAAAATCAGGAAGAAGGAAAAAAGCAGTGAATCCTGTTCCATGAGTGGATTGCGGGATTATGCCCGAATGATGCTCTGTAGCAGCAAGCAGTAAATGAATCCTGATGCTTAATTTTAGACAGTTGACTTGTTTTTTCTGCGTAAGTGATTAATAGGTGCTTTATGTATCAGCAATAACTCATTTGAATGATATTGCGTTTTCTTCCGTATTGTGAAATAAATTCCAAGTATTCATGGATGCGCGCAATTATCCCAAATTGGGTGCGAGCAGTCTCATTAGTTTTCTTCCATCAACATGTTTTCGCTGAGCCAGATCGCTAATCTGTTCTTCTGTTATCTTTCCAACCGAAAAATACCTGGCCTGAGGATGACTGAAGTATAGACCGCTTACACTGGCCGCTGGTGTCATGGCAAAACTCTCAGTGAGTTCAACACCGATGGTACTGGTGGCATCCAGCAACCTGAACAATGTAGTCTTTTCAGAATGATCGGGGCAGGCGGGATAGCCTGGTGCTGGTCGTATGCCAGCATATTTCTCACCGATGAGTTCTTCATTATTGAGTGACTCATCGGGATTGTAGGCCCAAAACTCTTTCCGCACACGCTGATGCATATGCTCAGCAAATGCTTCCGCAAGTCTGTCTGCCAAGGCCTTTACCATTAACGCGGCATAGTCATTATGATCTTTTTCATAGCGAGCCACCAGTGTATCGACACCGATCCCGGCAGTAACCACAAAACCTCCAATATAGTCCTGCACGGCTGCTGATTCATCGGCAATAAAATCAGCAAGGCACAAATGTGAGAGCGAAGTTTGCTTTTCCATCTGCTGCCGCAAAAAGTATAGCGTCTCCAATGGCTGCTTGCTGCCATTGAACATGAACAAGGATACATCATTGCTGCCAGTGCGCTGTGCGGGCCAGAATCCTATTACTGCCCGGGCCTCGATCAGTCGTTGTTCTATGATTTTGTTCAGCATGTTCTGAGCATCATCAAATAACTCGCGAGCGGCCTTGCCTACTTTATCATCGCTCAATATTGCCGGATACTTCCCGGCCAGAGACCAGGTGATGAAAAACGGTGTCCAGTCGATAAAATCCCTGAGAATTTCAAGATCATAGTTCTCAAAAACCCGGCAGCCTGTGAAAGTTGGAGCTGAAGGCGGCTGCATGTCAAAATTAATGGTTAGTGCATTGCTGTTGGCAGTGGCATAGTCAATCAGTTCACGCCTGTTGCTACGATTGGCAGACCGCTTGCGAATGGTGGCGTATTCCTGCCTGATGGCCTCACAAAACCCGGTTTTTTTATCAGCATTAAGCAGTTCACTGACAACCGTGACCGAGCGCGATGCATCAGGTACATACACTGTGGTGTCGTTGCTATAGTTTTGCTCAATTTTAACAGCCGTATGAGCTTTGGATGTGGTGGCACCACCAATCAACAACGGGATATTGAAGTTCAGTCGCTGCATTTCCTTTGCCACATGCACCATTTCATCCAGAGAGGGGGTGATGAGACCACTCAGGCCAATGATGTCAACTTTTTCTTCTCTGGCCACCTGCAGGATCTTATCTGCCGGTACCATCACTCCAAGATCAATGACCTCATAGTTATTGCAACCTAGCACCACACCAACGATGTTCTTGCCGATGTCATGAACATCACCCTTTACTGTTGCCAGCAAGATCCTGCCCTTGCTGCTAAGCTTTTCTCCTGTTTTTTCCTCCTCAATGTAGGGTAGCAGATAGGCTACCGCCTGCTTCATTACGCGAGCACTTTTAACCACTTGTGGCAGAAACATTTTGCCGGCACCAAAAAGATCACCCACAGTTCCCATACCCTGCATTAACGGACCCTCAATTACTTCGATGGGTTTACTGACTTGCTGCCGGGCTTCTTCGGTATCTTCTTCCACATATTTACTGATGCCATTTACCAATGCGTGGCTGAGGCGTGTGCTGACTTGAGATTCTCGCCAGCTTAAATCTTCGCTAGTGCTGTTGACAGAGTTGCCACTGAAGGATTGCGCTATCTCCATCAATTTTTCCGTGGCCCCGCTATGACGATTCAGTATCACATCTTCCACTGCCTGCTTTAGTTCATCAGGAATGTCGTCATATACGGCTAACTGTCCTGCATTGACTATTCCCATGCTAAGGCCAGCCTTGATGGCGTGATACAGGAAGACTGAGTGTATGGCTTCCCTTACAGTGTTGTTGCCACGGAAGGAAAACGACACATTGGAAATACCGCCAGAGATTAGGGCCCCCGGCAGGTTTGCCTTGATAAACCGGCAGCATTCGATGAAATCAACAGCATAATTGTTGTGTTCCTCAATGCCTGTGGCTACGGCAAAGACGTTGGGGTCGAAAATAATGTCTGAGGCCGGAAAGTTGAGTTTATTTATGAGTAGATCATAGCTGCGCTGGCAGATTTCATTCTTGCGAGTTACTGAATCGGCCTGACCCTGCTCATCAAAAGCCATTACTATCACGGCGGCCCCATACTTCTGGCACAATCGTGCTTTGGCAAGGAAATCGCTTTCCCCTTCCTTAAGGCTGATGGAGTTCACCACTGTCTTGCCTTGGGTGCATTTAAGCCCAGCCTCAATAATGTCCCATTTGGATGAGTCAACCATCAATGGCACTCGCGAGATATCCGGTTCCGCCGCGAGCAGGTGCAAAAATTTGACCATGGCTTGCTTCGAATCAAGCATTCCTTCATCCATGTTGATGTCGATGATCTGGGCACCTGCTTCTACTTGCTGGCGGGCGACTTCCAGTGCCTCATCGAAAGCTTCTTCCCGGATCAGGCGGGCAAAGCGCGCAGAACCAGTGACATTGGTTCGCTCGCCAACATTGACGAATAGAGAATCACCATCAATTTTGAATGCTTCCAGCCCACTGAGACGACAGGCGGGGGCAAGGTCAGGTATTGGGCGTGGAGCCACATGCTTTACTGCTGTTACCAGAGCCTTTGTGTGTGCTGGTGTGGTACCGCAGCAGCCGCCAATTATGTTGACGAATCCTTTGCTAGCGAATTCACCGAGAAGCTCGGCCATGACCTCTGGAGTTTGGTCATAGTCGCCGAACTCATTGGGCAAGCCTGCATTGGGGTGGGTAGATATCAGGGTTGGTGCCAGTGCCGACAATTCCTCAATATGCGGTCGCAGCTGTTCCGCACCCAGAGCGCAGTTGAAGCCAACAGCCAATGCTTTGCCATGAGACACGGAGTTCCAGAATGCTTCAACAGTTTGACCAGATAGAGTCCGACCGCTGGCATCGGTTATGGTGCCGGAAATAATTAATGGCAGCTCATGGTCAAGCTCTTCAAAGCAGCGATGCACCGCAAAAATCGCAGCCTTGGCATTAAGGGTATCGAAGGAGGTTTCAATCAGAATAATGTCGGCCCCACCTTCCACAAGGCCAAGTGTGGAAATGGAGTAGTCATCAACCAGGTCATCGAAAGTGATGTTGCGAAAGCCAGGGTCGTTGACGTCGGGGGAAATGGAGGCACTACGGTTGGTGGGGCCCAGTACTCCGGCCACAAATCTTGGATGTTCTGGACTATCCGCCATGCACTCATCGCAGGCCTCACGTGCCAGACGGGTGGCAGCATGGTTGAGTTCTTGGGTAATATCCTCTAGTCCATAGTCAGATTGTGCTGCTCGGGTTGCCGAGAAGGTATTTGTCTCAATTATATCCGCACCCGCCTGCAAATAGGCACTATGGATGCCTTTGATAAGGTCAGGTTGGGTAAGCGACAAAATATCGCTGTTTCCTGCCAGATCACTGGGGTGGGTGGTGAATCGAGAACCTCTGAAATCGGCTTCGGCAAGCTTGTGGGACTGGATCATGGTCCCCATGGCACCATCAATGACCAGAATGCGCTCGGCAAGTGCATCCTTTAGGGCTTTTGTGCTAAGTGGTCTCTTCATTGTCATAATTTTTGGTATTGCGACTGAGCCTGATGTTGTTTGCGGAAATCCTTGATACCAGAGTGGTCCATTTGATGTTTTGTAAGTCGCAGATTAGGTGTTTGGCTGCTCAGCAACTTTCCTGGACTTGCGAATCTCGCACCTGCAGAGGGTAAAATAATTGAGTATTTTACTCAGGTATTCCTAATTCGCCTTCTATCCGATATAATTATCTAAGTTAGTACCCATAAGAACTGTAAACGAGGGACATCATGGTCAGCATCACCGAATCTGCACAGGAATATCTGGTTGATTTACTGGCAAAGCAAAACGTGGAAGGTATTGCAGTACGCGTCTTTATCCTGGATGCGGGAACGCCCCGTGCTGAGACCTGTATTTCTTTTTGTCGGCCAGGCGAAGAAAAACCGGACGATGAGGTACAGAAATACGAGGGCTTCAATGCCTATGTTGACAAGCCAAGTATACCTTTTCTGGAAGAGGCGGTGGTCGATTTTCAGAAGGATTCCATGGGGGGACAATTAACCATTAAAGCTCCGAATTCACGCATGCCAAAAATTAATGGGGACAGTCCGCTTGAAGATCGGGTTAATTATGTGCTGTATAACGAGATAAACCCGGGTCTGGCTGCTCACGGTGGCATGGTAACGTTGGAGGAGATTTTCCAGGACAGTGTGGCAGTATTGCGCTTTGGCGGAGGCTGTCAGGGATGCGGTATGGTGGATGTCACACTAAAGAACGGGGTAGAAAAAACGCTGTTGCAACAGATTCCACAGCTCACTGAAGTGCGGGATATTACTGACCACAGCAATACAGAAAACGCTTACTACCGCTAATCTGGATAGATTTCCGCCAGTTCGGCGTATACCGCCTCTGAGAATGTTGGGCTATCGGCATCAAGACGGTGGATAATATCCACCAGATGCTCATTGTCTTCCCGACCCTGCCAGTGCTTTTGGTAGCTGCCATCTTTATATCCTCGGTCTTGGCGGAACATATTCAGCACATTTTTGCCAACATATTGTCTAAATAATTCTGTCCAGTCCATCTTACAGTCCTGCATAATGACGGCAAACACCGAGAGTTCAATCCGCCGTACCACCGACAGGGCTATCAGCAGCTCCAGCTTCCCCAATAACTCAAGTGAATCAAGTACATAGGTCTTACCGTCAAGCTCAACAGTGTTTTGTGTCTCAGCTTGCTGCAATGCGGTATCCAGCATCTGTTGGGGATCAATATTTTGATCAAGGCTGCGCAAAAGCACCTCGGAAAGAATAAAGTGCCATATATCAATAAGTTCCAGCTGTAATTGAGGAAGATCCTTTTGCTGTTTTTTCCACCATTTCCAGCCATGCTGATCCATGGCCTCTGCACCCTCAATGGCGACGGCTCGGAGATAAGGGTATCGGGCATGTACCCAGTTGGGATCAACTTTTGCATTCATGTTGCCTTGTAATAACAACATAGTAGCAGTTTGTTCACGCGACAACATGGCTTGATCAGGTTCAGGTCTAGAGCCACAACAAGGTAGGGAGTTCCCAGCAACTGTAATAGCGAAATATAGTGGATAGGAGGCTGGGGGTGGGTTCTATCAGTCAGCGACAGCACGTAGTCTGCTTTGTTTGGCGAGTGTGCTAAGCATTTCCTTGCGACTCTGAAGCATGTCACTGTAGGATTTTCGCGTTGCTACCAACTCCGGATTGCTGTCATCGGAGCCATCCAACTCGCTTAGCCAAGTTTCCAGCACCTCAATTTCATTATTGAGTTGTGCGGTGCCTTCTTCGATCAGTTTTTGATCAATGGAGATATTAGACTCTGCCGCTAGGCGGTCTGCATGGCTGGTCTGGTCGGTTTTTTTACCGCTACTCATGCGTTCAGGGCCTCCATATCAGACTCCAAGCTGATAATGATTCCTGCTTTGCTTCCAAGGGATATAGCGTCCCCTGAACTCAAATCTTATTTTGACTCTTTCATCTTCAGCATGGCACAGTTGCCGAGAGCGGTCAAGGGATGGATTGTCAAATAAGCCGGATGGTTCTGTTACCTCCAGTACGACCAGCAGGCACAAAACTCTTCAGTCTTTGGTATCAGCCTTCCTTTGTGAGCGGCGTATCGCTAAATATCTTGAGTTGAAGATGTTTTTCTCCACCGTTTTTTCGGAGTTTACACTGGCTTTAATGAATCTGGAGTTAACTCAATTACCATATTCAATTGCCCTGGTATTGGATCCGGGGCTGGAAATGTAGGCTAACCATGCCAGCCTCTCCAAATGGAATTTTTCATGTGGATTATGTTCCTGGGGACGCAATGATTGAGGTAGGTCTAATGGGATCGATTATTGCACCACAGTGCGGTAAAACCTGCAATTTCTAGTCAGCATCCAACTTATTGAGTACCAGATTTGCGGTGTCCTTGGGGAAAACATCCATAAAGCCATATCCCCAGTCAGGACATTCAATTACCTCACCATTGTGCAGAAGCGAAGTGGCACGCCGGGTAGATTGAGTAAGATCATCTTGAGGATTTAGGATGGTGATGCGCTGTGGCAGTGTGGTCAAAGCCTCTTCAAAGGACTTTCCCCATGCAAAGGCAGCTGCATGCCCCCATTCATAGGCTTCACCGCCCATCATATTCATATAAATTGAGCGGTCCATCATCTCCAAAGTTTGGCCGGGACCGCAGCGTTCCTGGATTCGCTTCCAACAGGTTCTGAAACGGGTATGTGCCTCATCAAGCGGGATCGCAGTGAACATATCCTTGAATTTCTCTCGCTCATCATCGGTGAGAATGGCGGCCGAGATCATTACAATTGCATGAACTCGACCATTTGCCGTCATAGCCATTTCAGCAGCGACTTTCGCTCCCGTATGATTGCCGAACAGGTCCACCTTTGTCAGTCCTAATTTGTCTGCAACCCGCCACATCTCTTGAGCATACATTGGAATGGTTGTCGCGGCCTCTGAGGGTGCTGGATCCGACATGCCGTAACCCGGATAGTCCGGGGCAATGACGATGCGGTCACGACATGCCGCAAGCATGAAGTTTTCAAATTCTAGCCCGCATTTGGGGCTTTGATGCAGACAAATCAGTGGCGGCTTAGCAGCTTCATTTTCAAAGTCTGCAATGCGATAGTGAATTTGTCCGAATGTGCCATCCAGGTAGGCTCTGTGTACCATCAATTCTGTTCCTGTTTTGTCAATTATCACCAGAACTGTCTTGCTTCCAAGTATTCTTCAGATACCTGAACTGAGCCAGAGTATTCTTTAGTCAGGATCTGTGGCAAGGTCCATGCCTCTCGCATAGATGAGATGAGTTGAATGGGGTTCGTCAATCTTACTTGTTGTGATATTAACCTTCACTTGTCTATCTAGCATACAAGCTTTTTAACAATCACATTCCGCGTAAAGATCTCGAATATTCAGTCCTTGGTATATTGCAGCTTGGTCCAATCAATGTTGAGAAGATTGGCCAAGTATAAAGTTTTTTGGACTCTTATCTGATTGGTAAATTATCTATAATTTGCCATCGCAGGTTAGTATGACCAATCAGGTTTGCAATAAAATATTCACTTGTTACCTTAGGCTTAACTTGGGTAGAGCCTAAGAAATGAAAATGAGGCCGATACCAAGAAGAAACTTTGTTATGGAGGTTAATTTATGAAACTTCAGGTGCTATGTTTTTCATGTTCGATGTTCATTACTGCGTGCCAAGACCTTGAGGAAAACGTTACTCAAGGTGAAATACCTGCTGATGCGGAATCCACAATACAATCAGAAAATGCGATGCAGTATCGGTCTGATCTGACTGGCCGCCAGATTATTGAGATGGCGCATGCAGCGGCGGGCGGTGAGATCTTTGTCAATCCCGGAACCCTGTTCTTGTCGGGTCATAATACAATTTATGGCCAGGATGGTGGCATCAGCATCTGGGACAAATACGCCATGTGGCGGGTTTTTACGGATGAGAAAAGTGATGCCCATACCGCTACTGGCAAAGTGCGTATTGAAGCCTGGCAAGGGCAGGAGTTGGCTATGCTGATCAGCTATGATGGACAGGTGACTTACGATATGAATGGTCGTATGGAAAATCAGTCTGCCAATGCCATGTGGAGCAACAATTTTGGATATGGTGCTATCCGCAATGCATTGGATGAAGGCTGGACGCAGATGAGAAGAGCAAACCGCACCATTGATGGCAAACCTGCCTTTATGATTGAACTGAGTGATCCTGATGGCGGTGAGACTCTGTTCGGATTTGAACAAGACTCGCTGCAAATTCTCTATGTTGGGTTTGATACACCGCGCGGCTGGCATGAGCGAAGGTATTCTGATTATTTTTCGAAGCCGGGGAGCAGTTGGCAACAGGCTGGCCGGGTGCGCTTGTTCTATAATGGCATTATGGCGAATGAGGCAATCTGGACAGACTTTGAAATTGGCGAGACTTATGCGGAAGACATCTTTGTCATCGACGAAGTACCAAGTCTTTCAAATGACAATATGTAAATATTTTGATTCCTGTATAGCGAAAGTTATGAAGGAAGGGCGTGGCTATGACATTTCGATTCAAAGACGCTAGATTGGTTCAATAGCACTTTGAGCATTGGTGATGTCTCTCACCATATGCAGAAAAAATGCTTCATCGGACAATTCAGGATATATTTATACCATGTGCTTTTTTAACACAGCAGGATCTGTAAAGGTTGAGAAACATTACTGCATTCCGCCACTGGATCGGATGGTGGATGTAGATAATTTCCTGAATCTGATTCGGAAATAGAAATACTTTGTGCAGCATGCGCCGCGGTAAACCTGCAAGACCTCGGTGCTTTTGGCACCGGCAGACCTGCTCAATGCCAGTTATGAGTACCGATATCTGTATGTGAACGTCGAAGATGCACTGGCCGTGTGCGAAGACGTTGGCCAGGGAATGTAGAGTATCTTCACCTCACTTGGCAAGCGGGCGCGTATCGCACACATCCGGAGTCTGTACGGAGTAGCGGGGCAACCCGATTTTCTACCGTTATCAACGCCTCAAAGCTTATAAATAAGCAAGAAAAGTATAAAACTGTGTCTGCTAGCTCCTATCTCCATACGGGAACCCCGACAAAATTGTTAATGTATAACCATCCAATTTAGCTTAAGAACAGTATCTAAATAGACTTGGGAGTGATCGGGGAAAATGTTTTGTTGGCTGAGATGATCATGAGTTTAAGGAGAAGCTCAAGGTCTTGCTGCTGGATTAAGGTGAGCGTTTGGGTCAGGAGGAAAGGCAATTGTCAGCCATTCCACTTACAGAATCCTGGCAGTCACCCGGGTCCGACTATTCCTGTCCATTCTCCAGAAGAAATAAGACCCTGAGGATAGTCCGAGCCCGCTCCATGCCAATCAGCTGCATGAATCCCGAGCTACAAAATCCCATTAATGTCTTGGTTTTAGTCTGATTTCTGGATTGGGAGAAATTTTAACTTTCACTCATTAACTAATCAAAAGATCAGAATTCTGTGGTTTTAACATGAAATTCAGCTGATGAGGCGCACAGAGTTCCCATTCATGGGTCAGGTCCACTGGTGATGTTTCAGCGGTCAGCGAAACCACTTGTCCTCGTTCCCAATTCCGCTCCGCAATCTTTTCAAGGCTTGGTAATGTTGAAGTGTGTGGCGAGCCCATCTTGACCTCAATCGGGAACACTCGACCATCGAATTCGACAAGAAAATCAATCTCCTGACCATCCCTTGTGCGCCAGAAATATACGCTCATTTCAAGTGCTCTGTGGCGTAAGCTTTTCACAATCTCAGACAAAATTTGAGTCTCGAAAATGAAACCACCCATTGGCCCAAGTCGGGTCTCATCGATACTACGCCACCCGCCAAGCCACGCGGCAAGACCAGCATCAAGAAAATAGAGTTTAGGGCTTTTGATCATTCTTCTGGTACGGTTGCTGTAGTAGGGGTGCACCAATTTGATCAGGAACCCGTCTTCAAGCAGACTCAGCCAGTCCCGCACTGTTGCGGAGGACACCCCCGCATCGCGCCCAAGATCAGAAAGGTTAATTATCTGCCCAGTTCGAAGCGCGCAAACCTTGACGAAAATCTCAAATTCTCTGCGTTTCCCGATTCTGGAAAGCTCTCGGATATCGCGTTCGATATAGGTTTGGAGATATGACGACAAATACAAATCCCGAGTCGCTTGATCCCTCACGCCATGCAGTTTTGGAAATCCTGTTTCCAGCAAACACTCGAAGTACTTTTGTGGCGAAGCTGTGTGCGCCCAACCTTTTTCTGCAAATGAGAGTCCAAGCAGATTCAGAATAGCGATCCGACCTGCGAGTTTCTCGCTTACCCCCTGCATCACCCGGAAATTTTGCTATCCCGTTAACCGTATGGCACCAGGTGTGAGGCTTCCCGAGTCCACAAGCTGCTTTATTGGGCTCAGCAGATGCGGTGCATACTGAATCTCGTCGATAGTGAATGGTGGCGTTAAATTTCTCATAAACAGCAACGGATCCCGGTTTGCGCGCTCCCTGATACTCAGGTCATCAAGATCTACATGTGTGTGACCAGTGCTGCAACGGTGCAGGAGCGAGCTTTTGCCCGACTGCCTTGGACCGAGTAGTAACCATACAGGAAACAAGCGCAAATGTTTGGCTGGCTTACTGAAGATTGGCTCAAAAGTTCTTTTAATCCAATGACTTGGCATATCTAAAGTCTACTTCATATCTGCCAAAAAGTAAATTTTTCCTCAATTTTCTGTTCATGGTCAATGGTGCGGCTAGTCGCATTATCCTTCAAGAGACGACCAACGGGCTGAATAAAGAGAATCAGGAAAAGGCTCTGAAGAATGGCCATCCGGAATTTTCCTGAATTGTCAGACTCAATTGACCCCCTCCAGTACCTTGATAAAGGGTCCGTAGATCATTACTTGTTACGGACGGGTATTCTCGTTGATCTTGCCTGACCAGAGCAGGGTATGGAACAGAAAACCCATATACAAAGCATAAAAATAAATTGGATAGGTAACAGTGTGGTACGATCAGACCAAAGGATTTATTCTAAAGTTGATTATTAAATGCTATAAATATCAATAATATAAAAATTTTTATTCTCTAAAATTCCTCAGAACCTTGTCGCACAATTTCTCCATTGGAAAACCCCTTGACTTAATCAGACATGCTGTTTATGATGGTCTTTTATGTGGTGAGTTCTGCGAGACAATTCAACTGTCCCCTTCGTCTAGAGGCCTAGGACACCGGGTTTTCATCCCGGCAACAGGGGTTCGAAACCCCTAGGGGACGCCAACATAGAGCCCGGCAAAAGCTGGGCTTTTTTTTGAGCAAAATGCAAGCCATGCTTCCTGCATATTCTGCAAAGTGTCATTTCCTAGCCCCAGCTTGTCCCGCAAAACAGTCTCAGCAAGGCACTGTTGCAGATTGAGTGCGGGTTCACCATGTCGATAGCCATTTCCATAAAAAATCTGCAGAAAACCTATGCCAATGGGTTTGAAGCACTAAAAGGTATATCCCTAGAGGTGAGACAGGGAGATTTTTTTGCCTTGCTAGGTCCAAACGGAGCAGGAAAATCGACCACCATCGGCGTGATATCAACGCTGATTAATCGCACCGGTGGGTTCGTGGAGGTTTTTGGACGCAATGTGGATACTCATGTCTACGAAACTAAACTGGATCTGGGCATCGTGCCTCAAGAGGTGAATTTCAGTCTTTTCGAGAGAGTGGGCAATGTGGTTATAACTCAGGCCGGTTATTATGGCTTGAATAGAAAATTGGCCAAAGAGCGCACAGAGAAATATCTCAGGCAACTTGGATTGTGGGAAAAACGCAACGATCGCTCTCGCACTTTGTCTGGCGGCATGAAACGCCGCTTGATGATAGCCAGAGCCCTGGTGCATGAACCCCGCCTGTTGATTCTTGATGAACCAACCGCAGGGGTGGACATCGAATTGCGAAAATCCATGTGGGATTTCCTTACTGAGATTAATGCAAATGGCACCACCATCATCCTAACTACCCATTACTTGGAAGAAGCCGAACAACTGTGTCGTAATATTGCCATCATCGATAATGGTGAGATTGTGGAAAACACCAGCATGAAGCACTTACTTGCTGCCCTTGACTCACAAGTCTTCGTGCTTGATTCGAGGGACGCTATGAGCGGTCCAATTGATTTTTCACTGGAAGGAGTCTATGCCAATGTTGTCGACGAACATAGCATCGAAATTTCTGTGCCCGCCGGCATTTCCTTAAACGCAGTGTTTGCTGAAATTAATGCCAAGGGGATCAATATTAGTAGTATGCGCAATAAAAGTAATCGCCTTGAGCAGTTGTTTCTCTCTCGCCTGCAAAGAAATGTTATAGAGGCATGATGAACTGTCGGTTCCGAAAATAAGACTCAACCGATTTCTGAAATTGTTTGCAGATCACAGAAAGTAATGAAAAAAATCAAATCCGTTAGGGAGAAATATGTACGGTAACCACAAACTGATTGCATTCGAGACTATTGTGGTCAAGGAAATCAGGAGGTTTGCCAGAATATGGTTGCAAACCCTAGTTCCACCCGCCATCACCATTGTCCTATATTTTGTCATCTTTGGTAATCTGGTCGGTCGCCGCATAGGCGAGATGGCAGGTTTTCAATACATGGAATTTATTGTTCCTGGACTGATCATGATGTCGGTGATTCAGAATTCTTATTCCAATGTGGTGTCCAGTTTTTTCAGTCAAAAGTTTCAGCGCAGTGTTGAGGAGTTGCTGGTCTCACCCGTACCAAACTACGTCATCCTATCCGGATTTGTGGTAGGAGGCATGGCAAGGGGTTTGGCTGTTGGAGTTATTGTTACTTCACTATCCTTGATGTTTGCGGACCTGCGGATTGCTTACCCATTGGTGACTGTCTCGGTAATATTATTGACTTCAATTGTTTTTTCATTGGCAGGTTTTGTTAATGCAGTCTTTGCCAACAGTTTCGATGACATTTCGATCATTCCCACTTTCGTGTTGGCACCGCTGATCTATCTCGGAGGGGTGTTTTACTCAGTTGAATTGTTATCTCCGTTCTGGCAGGCGGTATCGGCTCTTAATCCCATCTTCTACATGGTCAATACGTTTCGCTATGGTTTTCTTGGTAGCTCGGATGTTGATATTGTGTGGGCCTTCCTGATCCTCGGGCTGTTTAGCGTCGTCCTTTACAGCGGCTGCATTTGGTTATTGCGTCACGGTACAGGAATTCGCCAGTAGCAGCATAAAAATGACTGGTAATCCTTTAGGCGAAACTATTGCAGCACCGGAACACTATGATCCGGGAATTCTCTACCCCATTGCCCGTTCAAGTGCACGCCAGACACTTGGTATCGACAATAACCTGCCTATGTATGGCTTTGACCACTGGCATGCCTTTGAGCTATCCTGGCTTAATTCCCAGGGCAAACCAGAGGTGGCAGTGGCTGAATTTTTTTTCGATGCAGACTCAGAATACATCGTTGAGTCAAAGTCACTCAAGCTGTATCTGAATTCGCTTAACCAAGAGAGACTTGAGGGAAAAAATCAACTGGCATCCATGCTTGGTAGGGACCTATCAGCGATCAGCAAGTCACAGGTTAAAGTCCACATATTTGATGTCGAAGACAAACAGTTCTGTGAATTAAGCTGTAGTAGAGGAAGGAGTATTGACAATCATCAGGTGGAGGTTAGTCATTATCTTCCTTGTGGTGATTTTCTGGCCACCAGTGACAAGACGGTGGTAGAGGAGGAACTCAGCAGTCAGCTGTTCAGGTCCAATTGTCCCGTCACTGGTGCCCCCGATTGGGCCCGAGTACTGATTAGTTACAGCGGGCTAAAAATAGATCAACATGGATTGATTAAATATCTCTGCTCATATCGGCAGCACCAGGGGTACCATGAAGAATGTGCTGAGCGCATCTACCGGGATCTGATGCTTTACTGTAAGCCCCAAAAGCTGATTTTATGCATGAATTATTTACGCCGGGGTGGTCTTGATATCAATGTATATCGTAGTTCTGCGCCCATTAGCTATCAACAAATCCTATCTCGTATCTCCCGGCAATAACGAATGGGAGCGATTGTCTACTTTGTAAATTTCTTAAGGCTGAATTATACTATGTTCTGTTCAATAGAGCGTGAAATTCTAGATGTAGGAGATGTAGATATTATTCTGGTTGAATTTTGATGGTGAGGTGTCCGAGTGGTCGAAGGAGCACGCCTGGAAAGTGTGTATGCGGGAACGTATCGAGGGTTCGAATCCCTCCCTCACCGCCATTTCAGCATTCGGGACCGTTCGAAAGACCCTAAAAATTCAGTCAATGCAATTAACGAGCCGTATATTTTATGGCTTTTTATCCAATATCTTCTAACAGATTATCCAGAAGCTAGGCTCTAGCAAGGCTAGAATAATATGATATGTTTTGACAAAAACCCTTGAAGTTAGAAAAGGTATTTTTGTATGTATAAAGGAACTACTTTCTATGCTCATTCGTCGAGTGAATTTCCAGAAACGGAGTGGCAAACCCTTCAGGATCATTTGAAACAAGTAGGAAGCTTGGCGAAAAATTTCGCAGAAGGATTTGGTTGTGGGGATTTAGCCGAATTGGCAGGTATATTGCGTGATGTTGGAAAGTATTGCCCGGAATTCCAGGCTCGTTTGAGAGGCAGCGTAAGGCGGGTTGATCATGCTACTTGGGGTGCCCAGATTGTTGCCTTGCGTTACCCTCAAGTTGGAAAATTACTGGCATATGCGATTGCTGGGCATCATGCCGGATTAGCAGATGGTAAGGAACTTGAGCGGCAATCCATTACTCCACTGGAAACACGATTGCGCCATCCAGTGGAAACGCAACTGGATACATGCTGGGAAAAAGAGATTAACCTGAATCCGTGCCCGTCCGTACCTAAACTGGACACAGATCCAAAATTGTCAGGATTTCAGATAGCGTTTCTGACAAGAATGCTATACTCATGCCTTGTCGATGCCGACTTTCTTGACACGGATGCCTTCTTTCGGCGGATTGAGGGAAAGGCACCAAGAGATCGAAGTTTTCCATCTTTGTGGGCACTGCAACAAGCGTTGACTGATTATTTACAAAAACCCAGATTTCAGTCACCAAATGGAATAAACCCTGTTCGCTTCAGAATCCTCACCCATGTCCGTCAACAGGCTGCATTGGCACCGGGACTATTCACGTTGAATGTACCGACAGGTGGCGGAAAAACTCTGTCGTCACTAGCGTTTGGCCTTGATCATGCCATTCAACATGGCTTGCACCGTATTATCTTTGTTATTCCCTTCACCAGTATTGTTGAGCAGAACGCCGGAGAGCTTCGTAAGGCATTTGGATTGCTCGGTGATGCAGCGGTGCTGGAGCATCACAGTGCATTCAATGAGCATAGGTATGCTTTGGTAGATCCAGACTCCAAGGATAAGTTGCGACTTGCTAGCGAAAATTGGGATGCTCCCATCATTGTCACCACCGCGGTACAGTTCTTCGAAAGTCTTTTTGCGAATCGCCCTTCGCAATGTCGAAAACTGCATAACATTTCCAATAGCGTTGTTATTCTGGATGAAGCGCAGACACTTCCATATAAATTGTTGTGCCCCTGTGTAGCCGCTATTGCCGAGCTGGCAAGGAATTACCGCACCAGCTTGGTATTATGCACAGCAACACAACCAGCGTTGCTAGCCAAGGATGGTTTTAAGAATGGACTGGAAAACGTGAGGGAGCTGGCACCTGATCCGAAATCCCTTCACAGGGAGCTAGAGCGGGTGCGTATAGAACATATCGGCGAACTGGATGATGAACAGCTGATTGAGCGGTTGATAAATCAGCAACAAGTGTTGTGTATCCTGAACAACCGCCGTCATGCTCAATTTGTGTTTAAAAGGATCCGCCATATGGAAGGCAGCTACCACCTGACCACATTGATGTGTGCAAGACACCGCAGCGACAAACTGGAGTGTATTCGAAAGGCACTGAGATCTGGAAGATCATGCCGGGTCATTTCAACCTCATTGATAGAAGCGGGCGTAGATGTTGATTTCCCTACAGTTTTTCGTGCGGATGCTGGCATGGACTCCATCGCCCAAGCTGCCGGGCGTTGCAATCGTGAAGGCAAGCAATCCAAAAACGAAAGTATCGTGTCTGTGTTTTCAGTAAGAGGCGATTGGTCTATGCCACCGGAACTAGAGCAGTACGCTCAAGCTAGCCGCATGATTTTAAGGCAGCACTCAAGTATAACTCTATCACCCGAGGCCATTCAGAATTATTTTAAGGAAGTGTATTGGATTAAAGGCTGCGAACTGGATGCGCACAGGCTCCTAGATGTAAACCAGGATCCTGATGCTTTACCCTTCGAACAGATGGCGCGCAAATTCCGTATGATCGAGAGCAATATGCAACCGATTATCGTTACCTACTCTTCGCTACATGAACAGTCTTCCCGAAGCGATGTGACTAAGCTTTTGAATACAATTAAGCAACTGGATCGAGTTGGCGGAATTGCAAGGAAGCTACAGCCTTATCTGGTGCAGGTCCCTGCATATGGGTTACAAGCATTGCGTGCTGCTGGTGCAGTTCAGCCTGTAAATGAAGAAAAGTTCGGTGAGCAGTTCTTGGAACTTGTATCTACAAACCTGTATGATGAAGACTGTGGTCTGAGCTGGGAAAACCCTGCATATATTGCAGCAGAGAGATCAGTTTATTAAGTTTTGCAATAAAGAGACAGAGGCATTACCGTGAGTTATGGAGTAAAGCTAAAAGTTTGGGGAGAAAGAGCCTGTTTCACTCGGCCCGAAATGAAGGTAGAGCGCGTCAGCTATGATGTCATCACACCTTCTGCAGCTAGGGGCATTGTTGAGGCCATTCACTGGAAACCAGCGATTCGCTGGCATATAGACAAGATCACCGTGCTCAATCCTATCAGGTTTGAAACCCTTAGGCGCAATGAAGTCAAGGACAAAATCTCGGATAATAAGGTGAAAGCAGCAATGAGCGGCTCAGAGATGGCACTTAGATATTATGTTGATGACGGAGACAATCGGCAGCAACGGGCAACCACGCTATTACGGAACGTGGCCTATATCATTGAAGCACATTTCGAGCTGACGGAAAATGCAGGGCCGGATGACAATGAACGAAAACATAGGGACATCTTTGTCCGAAGAGCACGCAGGGGTCAGTGCTTTCATACCCCATGTTTGGGAAACAGGGAATTTGCAGCGAGTTTTGAATTTGTGGAAGAGGGTGTGAGGCCGACAGTTCATCCCGATCTGGTTGGTCAAAAAGATCTGGGCTGGATACTGCACGATTTTGACTTCAAAAACGGCATTACCCCTCACTACTTCCGGGCGCAGATGAGAGATGGTGTGATAAATGTACCTTTATTTAAAGTTCAGGAGTTGAAAGCATGATTCTATCAGCACTGAACAATTATTATGAAAGGCTTGCTTCAAACGAAGATTCCGGTATTGCTCCCAGAGGATATAGTGCTGAAAAAATAAGCTATGCAGTTGTTTTAGACATCACTGGACATGTTGTTTCGGTTCAAGATTTGCGAGATACAACCTATGCGAAACCCCTACCCAAGAGGCTAATTGTTCCAGCCTCAACCAAGCGGACGGGGCAGGTTTTCAAGCCGTTTCTTTTCTGGGATAAAACTAGCTATGCCCTTGGTATTAGCGGGAAGGTGGAAAAGCTTCGAAAAAAGCAAGAAAGCAGCCAGCAATTATCAAATAAAGAGAAAGATGACTTGGAAAAAATGCTAGATCGACTTTCCAAAGAACATGAATCATTCAGGTCATACCATGTTAATCTGCTTGAAAACCCAACAGATGAAGGCCTGACTTCTTTCTTACGTTTCCTGAATACATGGAATCCTGATACTTTTTTGGAGAGCAACCACTTCCTCAGGCTTGGTGAAGACTTCCTGGATTCGAATGTGGTATTTCGGCTGGATGGTAAGCGAGAGCTTCTGCATGAACGGTCGGCAGCCAAGGAATTAGTGCCCCAAGATGGACTCCAGTCTGAAGAGAGCGAATGTGGTAACTGTCTGGTGACCGGGAAGCATCAAACCATCGCAAGAATCCATGAATCAATCAAGGGTGTGGCCGGAGCTCAGAGTTCTGGAGCCTCTATCGTTTCCTTTAACAAGGACTCATTTGGGTCTTATGGAAAATCCCAGGGGTATAACGCACCTGTTTCAAAAAGAGCAGCCGCTGCCTATGTGACGGCACTGAATTTTCTGCTTCGACATGATGATGGCAACCGCCAACGCCTGCAAATTGGCGATACTACGGTGGTATTTTGGGCCGAAGCGGCACATATGAAACAGGCCATAGCTGGAGAAAACCTGCTGAGTACCCTGCTCGACGTGAAAACAGACGAGACGGAGACTTGCAAACTTCAAAGTGCACTCACCAAAATTTCCAAAGGCAGACCATTGTCTGAACTCGACCCGGAACTGGACGAAGAAACCCAAATCTATGTACTAGGGCTTGCTCCAAACACCTCTCGACTATCAATTCGATTCTGGGAAGCAGATAGTCTGAAGAATTTCACTGCACGATTGGCGCAGCATTATCAGGATTTGTATCTTAATCCACAGCCTTGGAAAAATGAGCCTGCGGTTTGGCGACTGATCAGAGAATTGGTGCCATATAGGGAAAATAACAAGCCCAAATTGAATGATGTTCCACCACAGCTTGCGGGTGAGCTGACAAGAGCAATTCTTACTGGTCAACGCTACCCACGAAGTTTACTGACTAATGTACTCATGCGGATACGCGCAGATGGGCATTTTTCTCCTTTGCGTGTAGCCCTATGCAAAGCAGTGCTATGTCGTAATACCCGTTTTACTAATACTCAAAAGAAGGAGATTCCAGTGAGTATAGACATACAAAACCAAGACCCGGGTTACGTGCTGGGGCGGCTGTTCGCCTCGCTAGAGTCCTGTCAGCGCAATGCGCTGGGAAGAGAAGTAAATGCTACGATACGAGAACGATATTTCGGTGCCGCCTCCGCAACCCCGGCAGCTATTTTTCCGCTGCTTGTACGAAATGCTCAGCATCATTTGGGTAAAGTGAAAAAGGACAAACCCGGCTTAGCAGTTATATTGGAAAGGCAAATAGGCGAAATAATTGAACTGCTTGGCTCGGAATTTCCTGGGAGCCTTAGTTTGCAGGCCCAAGGGAGGTTTGTTATTGGCTACTATCACCAGCAGCAGAGCCTCTTAACAAAACATAAAATTCAACCTGATCATGGAGACGAGAAATGAGTGCAATCATTAACCGCTACGAGTTTGTCTACCTATTTGATGTCACCAACGGCAACCCAAACGGTGACCCGGATGCCGGCAACATGCCGCGACTTGACCCAGAAACTAGCCAAGGATTGGTGACTGACGTATGCCTTAAACGGAAAATTCGTAACTTTGTGTTGCTGTCGGAGAACAATAAAGCTGGCTATCATATTTACATGCAGGAAAAATCGGTACTGAACAATCAACACAAAAAGGCCTATGAAGCATTGGACATCAAACCTGTTCCAAAGAAACTACCAAGGGAAAATGAGCAGGCCCAAGCACTGACAGACTGGATGTGTCGCACCTTTTTTGATGTGCGGGCCTTTGGTGCGGTCATGACTACAGAGGTGAATACTGGACAGGTCAGGGGACCTGTCCAGTTGGCATTTGGCAGCTCCATTGATCCGATTCTGCCACTAGAGGTGGCTATCACCCGCATGGCAGTCACCAACGAGAGGGATCTTGAGAAAGAGCGGACAATGGGGAGGAAACATATTATTCCCTACGGCCTTTACCGCGTGCATGGCTACATTTCGGCTAAGCTCGCCGAGCGTACAGGTTTTTCCGACACTGATCTGAAGCTGTTATGGCAATCACTCATCAATATGTTTGAGCATGATCGCTCCGCTGCGCGCGGAGAAATGTCTGCCCGCAGGCTAATTGTATTCAGGCATGATGGCGATCTGGGAAATGCTCCCGCTCACAGGCTATTTGAGGCGGTAAAGGTGGAGCGGATCATTGGTGAGAAAGACACACCGGCAAGAGCTTTTACTGATT
>JAPORB010000172.1 GCA_026710425.1 Gammaproteobacteria bacterium | reverse complement strand
TATATAGTTATGAATGATTACCGAGATTTTTGCAGATGTTAACATTGCTAATTCCTGCTAATTAACCATGACAGTTTTTCGACTGGCTATCTTGCTTCACATGGCTTGCTGACTGCCTGAAGATAGACGAAATTCGGCTTGAATCTTTCATGACGTTAGCGGAAAGAAAATACACGAGGTCAGGATATCTGAACCTATCTTTGGCTGATAAAAAGGTTGGGTTTAATAGAACACATAAAATCTTTAACCCAGACTATACATGAAAAATGCAAAATTACTTGAAATTGGAGATTTTTTTCATCATCCCCTATGTTTATAGATTTAATAATAACAAAGGGGACAATTTCATATTCAAAACCAGAAAAAAGGTTCTATCCTAACTGGTGTGATGATAATTTGACTATAACAGAACTTTCCTAAAGTCGTTTTGTTAGCAGAAGGCAGAATTCCAGAAGTGTTGGCTTACTGATCAGGAATCTGTGCGTAATAGAGTAAACTGATCCCTATGCCGATCCTAAGCCGTGCAGGTAACGGGCAAATGAGGGAATAGGAATGTAGTATTCGTTTTTATCATCATCTGATAATGCAAGGAATCCACTATTCTCAGATTCCTGTATAAACTGTGTGATTTCAGCGGAGGTTATGTTTGGGAAAAAAGATCTAATTGCTTTCATCAAGTCAGAGGTTGGAATATGAAATTTATTTTCTTGGAAAAGCTTGGCGAGCTCCATAGCTAGTTCACCAAATTCAATGTTGTATTGGTTCAGCCGGGCTATGCGCTGGCGGTAGTAATTTGCACGGCTTCGGTCACCCTCACGCATAGCCTTATCCAGGTCAGCTATTCTTGCGTCCATGCTGTCATTGCCTGTATTGCGAATCTGCCTAATGGCAGCATTGAGATAGACTGCCAAGTGTTGCGGCCAATTTGATGCGCGGTCGAGAATCGCCTTGAGCCATTGCTCGCCACTCACCACACCGAAACGCTTGAAGCAACGTTCAATCATCTGCTGAGCTGCTGTATCACTTATGCCACCTAGCCGTATGCAACGACTGTCTGCCAATCGGGAAATACCTACTTCGCTTAGTACCTGTTGTGTTCCAGGTAAGCCGAATGCACAAAAAGACAATGGGGCTTGTGACAGTCCCTGGTGTAGCATACTCAAGGTACCATAGCCTGCATTGGTCACACCTGGCTTGATGACTTGTGCCTCATCAATTAGTAGCACAATCTGCCATGACTGCCAGGCCGGACGTCGTGTTGCAGCTTGGGCGATGGATTTGGGTGGACCTTCGCGCGAGGCACCGAGCGAGAAGCCCAAAGCACTTCCGCCGCGGTCAAAAAACTCTTTTGCCTTATCCATGGCCTGAACCAGATTGAGTTTACCCCAGTATTCGCTCAGCCTATCCAGCAGTATTGGTTCGACGGATTTTGAAGCCAGCAATTCCTCCGAGAGCCGCGAGACAATGGCTCTGTCTATCGCATCTGCAATGTCTGTTGGGGATTCAGAGTCGCTCGCTGAAAGTAGCACTGGCAGCCACTCTCGTACTCCTACTGGCGGCAGGGATCGCATTTCTTCCATGAACTGACACATAAGTGCGCTTTTTCCTGCTCCCGGCGGGCCCTCCACCACAATTGTGGCATTGGCAGTGTATGCTCGAGACAGATCATTGGCGACCTCTCGAAATACGCTGATTTCTGCCTCACGTCCCGAAAAGAACGGCACACCGCGCAAAATTGTCGGTGCACGGTCCCGCATCGACAAGTATCCATCCATGTCGATTTCATCCTGTTTGCGCAGGCTACCGTCGTCTCGATAATTTTCATTTATCAGCATGAAATTCTATCGCTTGCGAATAAAGATGACTCAGAGTGCTACTTTTAACAAAACTGAATTAATTCACTGTGATGTAAAAGATTACAGTTCTCCACCCAATAGTCATGCCGCCATTGAGATTAAATTGACAAAAAATTCGTCACTAAAGGCAGCACTCATCGCAAAATCATCATCATTGAAAAATTTTTCCTGTGGTCAAAATCGCCGACTGAGATTCACTACAAAGCTGCGACCAATGTAGCCATCGATGTACTGACTCGACGCTGGCAGATTGCCCAGACGACGGGCACTGCCCGCATCGTCACCATCCGAAATAAAATCAGGAATATCATTCAATAAATTGCGCACACCGATTATCATCGCGAAGTCATCCCACTCCTTGCGTATACTCATATCGTGAGTTATGTAAGGAGAAACCTCAGTGCGGGTATACGCATCAGGAGCATAAAATGTACTGAAGCGTCCATCCTCGCCTTCAAAACCAAAGTTATTGCCGATTCCAGTAAAGTTCAGGGTCCAGAAATAAGTCCAGTCACCTTGTTCAAAGAAAGTACGCATATTGGCCACCAGTTTCGGCTCTCCGATAAGTCCCGCGTATTGCATAATCGGAGCCCCGGGGAAAAGTTCTGAGCGGCTGTCGGTAATATAGGTGGCTTCCCCTTCTATCAGTAGTCGCCCTAGATCAAGCTGACTGTTATAGCGACCTGCGAAATCAATTCCGCGTAGCCGTGCTGCTGGAATATTGCGGTAGCTGGCATCAATATTGGTGATCTGGCCGAAATTGACGGCATTCGGATCCAGCACGCGCGTGAACAGATCACAGAAACCTCGTTCCGAGCGAAAACCCTGGTCTGCATAGCAGGCCCTCACTACGCCAGAGGAGAAGCTGCCCACCTGATTCTCAACTTCAATTTCAAAGCCCGTAACTGATAGAGATAAATCGGTTCCGGCCGGTGTGATCACAAATCCAAGAGTGGAAGCAGTGGAGTCCTCAGGGTCCAGATCAAGATTGCCACCAGTCAGCACTTCAGTCGAGGAGCCAGCTCCACCGTAATTGGGTGGCAGTCCGTCAGCGGCGCAGTTGGCTCGGGTGGTTGGGTCAATCGGTGAACGGTCAGGACCACTGACACCATAATTAATGCAGGGATCAACTTGGGTCTGGCTCAGGAAAGAGGTCTGATCTCCAAGGAAAAGCTCGTATAACTGAGGGGCACGGAATGAGGTTCCACGAGTGGCCCGAATTCGTACAGACTCATTGACCTGCCAGTTGATACCCAGTTTGAAAGTAGTCGCCGTGCCAACAGAGTTATAGCTGGAGTAACGGCCTGATACATTAAGCGACAGATCCTCAAACAATGACCGATTGCGAAGGATTGGCAAATCAGCCTCAGCGTAAATCTCGGAAACATGGTCATTGCCTTGTGTCGCTACCGCACTCAACAAACCCCATACATTAGCATCAACACTGAATCTGCCCGGTATGTCATCAATCTCATCCCGGCGATACATAAACCCTAATGCACCTGCCACTTCACCAGCGGGTAAGGTGAAGAGATCACCAGTCATTGAGCCTTCTATGATTGTCTGGGAGTAATCGGTACTGCCCGTCTCATCCACAAAATAATAGGCCAGCTCGGCGGCATTAAACCGGCCGTCGAACAATACCGGCGTTCGGAACAGATCCAGTGGCAAGCACCCTGCCGGTGCTGAGGCACCACAGATGCCATCAGGAT
Organism: Gammaproteobacteria bacterium; assembly: GCA_026710425.1. Taxonomy (GTDB): domain Bacteria; phylum Pseudomonadota; class Gammaproteobacteria; order Pseudomonadales; family Pseudohongiellaceae; genus UBA9145. Next base: position 1,898 of record JAPORB010000172.1, on the reverse strand, counting down.
TTAACTCCAGGGTTTCCTGGATTGTGCCGGTTCCAGCATTGATGCGATCTTCTGGACTCACTAGACGACTATATTCACCAGTAGACTCCGAGTGCGATATATAAATATCCCAAGACCACCGATCCAAAAATCCTCCGGAAAATTCACCAGTGGCACCACCAAGGATGCGACCCATGTCGACTTTCTGTTTCTGGTCAAAAGGGACCAGAACCAATGGCTGTACCAGAAAGCCGTCCAGTGGAGCAAGGAATTCTCCCTCGGGGAGGTCGAACAACGGACCGAAATCAAATGACTCAATATTTCCGCTGTAGGGATTTACGGCAGAATCATGGTGATAGAATGGGAATAACAGGCGATTCTGAATCTGTTCTGACTCACGGTGGCTGTAGAGGAACTCATAGTACAACTGTGTGGTATCGAAACTGGCGGGGCGGTAGTCACCCTGGCTGAAGATGGAGAGGCGATCACGGGGAGAGATCAGGGTTTCGCGATTATCGCGTGGATCATCATAGCTTCGCTCAAAGAATGGAATAAAGCGATAACCCGGGATACCTTCATAGTTACTGCCGACTGGATCCGGTATCCGAGATCCGTAAAAACCCCCGCCCGTACCGAACGGAGCATTGATGGGAAAGTAGGTCTGTACATAGCCCTCAATGGTACGGAAGCACTTGAAGTTGTTGGTCCGGGTATCTATTGCGTCAACACGATTGCCCTCGCCATCATATAAGTACTCCTGCGGGCAGCTAAGAAAATCTCGTTCACCATATGTTAACGGTCGTTGGGTATAATATTCGGCTGATACGCTGAAACTGCCCCGGTCGAAAGATTTACCATAGGTGCTGGCGAGCAGGTATTCCTCTGCACCGCCTTGACCCACCAGATCAACCGATCCGTTGACCGTGAAGCCGTCAACATTATCTCTGGTGATAATGTTGACCACACCGGCCACTGCATCTGACCCATAGACTGAGGATGCACCGTCTTTCAGGATTTCGGCGCGGGAGAAAATCGTGTTGGGAAGTGTATTCAGATCTACCGGACCAACCGTTCCACTGACACCTGCGGGAGGAAAGCGGCGACCATTCAATAGTACCAAAGTACGCTGAGCACCCAGCCCGCGTAATGATATCGTGTCAATTCCCCCGCCTCCGTCAACAACAAACCCAGTGAAGGTATTGTTGACCTGCCCAGAGTTGGCAGCAGACGTCGAGGATTGTAAAACTTCCGATATCGTAACCAGACCTTCTAGGGCACTGGTCTGGCTGGAAATGATTTGAATCGGTGAGGCAGAACTGAAGTTGTCACGGGCAATTCGAGATCCCGTGATGATAATCTCTTGCGGAATAAACGCAGGTTCGGTTGTGGCGTTGCTATCCACAATCTCGGTCTCTATGGATGCCTCATCGGCTACCGCCTCCTCTTGATCCTCCTGTGCGAGTAAGGATCCGCAGGAAAAGGCAAATACAATTGTCAGCAGAATGTTGGATAAATAACGAGAATGTAGATTTTTGTTATTTTTATCGCTCATAGGTGGATTTACTCGATAGTAGTTGGATTCTTACCTGAAAATGGCTGAATTTTTACCTGTCATGATGCCCTCCGACAAGGCCCCAGGGCTGGTGGTGTATACCCCGCGAGTCATAGACTGTTTAAAGTCCAGAGCTGGGAAATCTCCGATGCCAGAGAGTAACAAGGTATAATTCGGTCAATGCAAAATTATCAATCTATCAGCTCCCCACACATGACACTGGCCTTTTTCTACTCATACTTCCACTCCTCTGATTTTGACTGTGCGATTTTGTAAGCTCTAATTCCCACTATTGCGGCATAAAGCTTTACTGTTCCTTTCCATAATAATTTTGTACCAGGGATTTTTTGATTTTTCCTTGGGTTGA
>JAPORB010000226.1 GCA_026710425.1 Gammaproteobacteria bacterium | reverse complement strand
AGGTCCAATCAGGAAAATAGCATATAATTCAGTGAAATGGGCGAATTTTAGGCAACGCTAAACAACGGTCGAGGTCAGGACATCTGAACATACGGTATTCCTGGTAGGTTTCTCTCAATTCATTGCTGCAAAAAGGATTTGAAAGCCTGAATCAGGCTTCCATAACGCATCGGTCCGGATTGGCCTCCGCCAGCACATGGGCCCTGTGCCCAGTGTGTATAAAGTCCGCCAAAAGCTTTCCTGCCATGGGACCACGACCAAAACCGGATGACGACAGTCCACTCACTATATACAGGTTTTCTCGTAAAGATATCCTGCCGATGATGGGAGACCCATCTGTTGAGAATGGCATCAGCCCGGCCCAGGTTCGTTTGATGGGCAAGCTGGCAACTAGGGGGATGACTTCCGCAGCATGTCCTCTATTCACCTCAATGCCTTCGGGATTTGGTGTTTTGTTGTAACCGAGGCTTTCACGATCACCCCCAAATATGATCTCGCCATTCCAACGTTGTCGCCCATAGAGATGACGGATGCGACGCTGGTTGCTTTTATGAGTGAGATTAGGTGGTGTGGAGGCATCGGCACCATTGTCCTTGCTCCAGAAATAACTCGATTCGGCAGAACCAATAGTGTGAAAGACTCGCGCTGGCACGCTTTCGGTAGCCCACATTTGCCCTCTGATCGGTACGATGGGTATATAAAGGCCCAGCATCCGACCCAGCGGGTCGCACCAGGCTCCACTTGCCAGTACTAGGGTCTGGCAGCGGAACTCTGCCGATTCCGTTCGTACTGCATAACCCCTGCTGCTCAATGGTGTAATGCCAATTACATTTTGTCCGGTATTGATTGAGGCACCTGCCAGTTCTGCAGCATGGGCGAAGGCGCGTGTGGATTTTACCGGATCGGCCTGCCCGCGTTCTTTCGAGAACATGAAACCCAACAGATCAGAGTTTGCCTCCGGCTCGATTGCTCTAGCTTCCCGCGGCGATAGGAGTTCACCCTCATAGCCACCAGTGTGCAGTCGTGCTACCTGGTCTTGGTAATACTCGTATTGCTCTTCGGTATGAATGGCGGTCAGTGTTCCGGACAGCCGGAACTCCATGTCATATCCCAGGTCCAGCTGCATGCGCTTGAAAATCTCCACACTACCAGCAGTGATGTACGACAGAAGATTCGGGTTATTGCCCCAACCATTGCCGCCCAGCCCTCCCATATTCTGACCGGAAGCCTCCGATGCAATTTCGCCCCGCTCCACCAGAATCACATTCCTACCTTGTTCTGCCAAGTGGAAAGCAGTGGAACTGCCAGCAATGCCGCCACCGATGATCAGCACATCGGTATCGTTGGCATCGCTCTGGGCGGCAAGCCGCCCAGGCAGGGTACTTGCCGCCGCCAGCGCGCCTAGCCCGCTGATGATCTGTCTCCTTTTGTTGTTCACTTTGTTTACCATCGGTTTGCACCTCGCATTGCTATTGCATTCGGTCAATCACCATGCCCTTTAGCATAAGACTCTTCAGAATATGCTTTAATTGTGACTCAAGTAAAGATACAGTTAGATATTTATGAGGATTTTCCAGCAGGGTACAGCCTCGCAGTACACTAAATCACTTCAATTCAAAACCGCAATCCGCAAGGAGGGATCATGCTGTCATTCCGTTCCAACTACAGGCTATTTCAGCTGGGCTTGCTCGTCTTCACCGGCAGCGTTTTTGCCCAATCCGGTCCACCACAAACCGCACCGAATCACTGGGGACCAGTCTCCGTCAACCTGGAAGACATTGAGTATCCCTACCCCGTCAATTACATGGATTTTCGGATCTACAACACTGATGTCAGACTGGCCTATATGGATGTTGCCCCGACTGGAACACACAATGGACGCAGTGTTATTTTACATCATGGAGGCCTGTACTATGGCTGGTACTGGAAGGCGCAGGTTGAGGCACTGGTGGCGGAAGGTTACAGGGTAATCGTCAAGGATCGGCTGGGCTGGGGCAAATCCTCCAAACCGGATATCCCTTACAGCATCAATCTGTGGGCTTCCAACACAGCTCGCCTAATGGATCATCTAAGCATAGAACGGGCAGCTGTGGTCGGGCATTCAATCGGCGGGCAGATGGTGACCCGTTTTGCCTTCCTTTATCCGGAACGTACCACTCATCTGGTCACGGTAAATCAGGTCGGCCTTACCGACAACCGAAAAGGCCGCGGTTTTGATCCGCTAAGTGGAGAAGTGGACATGCGCCCGGATATGGACTCAGTGTATCAGGGGCTGGTGAGGTGGGCCAACAACAACTATGTCAACTGGAAACCAGAGTTCATGGAACATATGAGGATTCGCTATGGCAATCGACTCAGCGGTGACTGGCCACGCATAGCCTATATCAACCGCTTGACCGGGCAAATGCGGGGGATGGATACCGTAGTCAATGACTGGCAACATATCGATACTCCGACTCTGATCCTGGGTGGAGCAGAGGACTACCCGGCCTATGCCGAGGAAGCTATGCATGCCGCCAACACCTTTTCTAATGGCGAGGTATATAACATCCCGGATGTCGGGCATAACCCTCATGAAGAGGTGCCGGAAATTGTCAATGCGAAACTCATCGAATTTTTAGGCTCTTGATTATTACAAACCTAAAGGAGGTAACTGACCATGAAGTTCAAAACACACTTGTTTATTACTGCCCTGTTGTTAATTTTCTCAACCAGTATGGCTTGGGCACAGGAAGAGGAAGAAAGCTTGATGACCTATGACCTGGCCATGCAGGCCATGGGTGCCGCCGAGGCTTATGCCCGGGAACAGGGCTGGAATGTCACCATCCTGATTACCGACACCAACAATAATCCGGTAATGCTGCACCGCATTGACGGTGCTGGTGCTCGCACCTTTAGTTATGCGACAGCCAAAGCACTGGTTGTCAATGCCACAGGGATGACATCAGGCGAATATGGCCAACAGGTGGAAGCTGGCGAACGGGAGGAAATTGAGGGCGGAGTTACTTTCGCTGGCGGTGTGCCTGTTTTCCGCAACGGTGTTCAAATCGGAGCCATCGCCACCAGCGGTGTCCGCGCGGCTCAGGATGAGGAAGTCTCTACTGCTGGTGCTGAGGCAATTGGCAGCATCAGCAATTAGCATTACGGCGGCCCGCAGCTTTCTCCTGCGCATAGCCGGAGGAACCTGAGGGGCCGTGATCCAATGAATACCCCTGCAAGTTACTGCTGTACCTGCCTTCTTAGAAAAGCAAGAATCTCATCCCTATTATTAACACCTTGGTTGGTCAGAATGACGAAGGGGTAGAGACCGTCAGCACCAGGAATATATCCCGCAAAATTGTAAACACCAGTCAGTGTACCGCTCTTGCGCAACATCCCATCTGCTTCTGCCAACAGATCGGCTTGGGGTATAAACACCTCCAGTATTCTCATCATGCCGACTGCACTGGTCAGCTGCTGGCGTGACAGTCCTGAGCCTTCCAGCATCACAAGTCGCTCTGGATTCTGGCCAAACCCTTCTCCATATAAATTGACAAGCTTTTGTTCTAGTGTTCTGCGAGACTTCTCAACGGTTGCCGGATAGCCATCCTCATGTGCACCTATGGTCATAAACAACTGGTTGGCAATAAAATTATTCGAATAACGCAGCATATCCTGAAGAATGCTCTCCAAGGATCGGCAATTACTGTGTTCATAGAGCAAAGTCCAGTCTTCGCTCACTGCTTCACGGTAGAGATATGCATCAGTAACGGTGACTCCTGACTTTTCCAGAAAGTGGCGAAACAGTTGGTGTGCCTGGCCAAGGCCAGCCAGCGGATCTGTGCCAAGATTGATGCGCTGAGGTGGGCCGGGATTTATTTGTGATCCCATTTGCCTTGCCAACTCGGTTAATGGAGTTTGTGCCTCGCCACTCACCAGCCTACCGTCTTGAGTCCAGGCCAGGCTGACCGTGTTAAAGTTTACTGCCAAGGCACTATTGCGCGCTGCATAGGGATCCTTTGCACCAGTCTCCACCGGCAGATCAGGAGTTGGTTCGAATGCCGAATCATCCATTATCAGCCTAGTAACCTGCTTCAATCCCTGCCTGGCAAGTTCTGCTGCAATCTCCGCTATCTCTTCTGAGACCAGCAAGGGATCGCCTAAACCCCTGACTAACAGATCACCCTGCTGATTTTGATAGAAGTGAGTCTCGAAACGGTAATCCTCGCCCAGTACGGCAAGAGCGACCTGCGCAATGGGAATCTTGATCAATGAAGCGGGGATCAGTGGCAAAGTCGGTTGATGACTAATCAGCATCTCGCCCCGGGGTGAATGCAACAACACACTGCCATTGACTAGAAGTGAATCAAGCTGCTGTTGTGCGAGTGGCGATGTGCTGTGTATTGAAGCCAACAGCAGGAGTGCTATCAGCAGCTTACGCATAGCAGACATACTATTCAGGAGTCTCCGCCATAATCCTCAACCCCTCTCTGGAATGCTTCCCAGTAGTGCCAGTAGCCGTAAATCTCTTCCCTGCCATTTTCATCAAGCCTGGTCAAAAACGGCTCTCGATTTATTGCTTCTCTCAACTTGTCCCGATCGGCAATGCGTACCACAGTCAACTCATAGATCTTACCATCAATCTTCATCCGAACACGTGGGTCGCGTTCCATATTGGCCCACCAGCGCTTAGAATGAGGGAATGGCTTTTCCAACCGTGAGTCGCGCCTGCTGCCGCCAACATAAAGACGCTCACCGCGAGGTATGGCATAGATGGTGACAGAATGGGGAAGACCGAACCAGCTGAGGGTCTCCAGCATGACTGCATTGCCGCGAACCGGATGATTGACCTCATTAATAAAGTCCCAGTTTGTGACTGGCTCGCGTACCACCTCACCGCTTAGCCACAGTCCCGGCCAAGCTGTCCTTCCAACTTCCTCATAGGCCTCGGTGGTCGGGTCAATGTAGCGTGGATCTAGGCCAGTGACCCTAAGGGTGAGCAGCGTGGCTATTAAGAGCAAAACTATTGTTATTATACCAATCTTGAATGCACGCATAAGTCAATGGTCCAAGGTAGTGAGAATGAGAAAGGTCCTTACGAAGTTTTCAGAAAAATTAGCTTATTCTTTAAACCTGAATATTGCATTGGCGGTAAGTTTACCCAGTTTTAATTGCCAGTGCGATTACTCAATGCCAAACATGCCACAACGCTTGATAGTCATTGATCAGCTTGCGGTAATCTCCAATACCAATACGAAATGTTTTTAATCACGCTAGGAAATCGCGCAGTTAACGAAAACTTCAATACTTGAAGCGGTGAATATCAGGGATTTACGCTATGGCTATAATAAGACTAATTCCCACCAAGTTGTGTTCAATTTTCCACTTACGCAATGCAATCTGTCACAATTCGGATATAGTATTTCACCTGAAGATATTTTTTCGGCCATTTTAGCTTGGGGTGAATTTTTATCAAAAACGAAGAAAATGCTGAAAAGCAGACCATAATGGCACTTTTTCGGGATAAAGTTCTTTTAGGTTGCCCTATTGTCCCTATAAATCAAGGGCTGTAGAACAGCGCAACATACTCATCATGCACTGAGGCGAACTATCCCGCAAAGCCCAGAGTGGCGACATCAACTGATCTGGTAGCACTGCACCCAAGCACCCTCACCGACATTTCTCCCTGCCGCTACGCCGCTTTATTTACGGCATTTCGCACCTTGCCAGAACGTGGTGCAACTCCCTTTCCGGGTTAGGCTCGGGAGATTTCTGCAGGGGAAAGGGTAACAGTGGGATACGAATGAATACCGCCAGTTCAGTCAATTCAACAGAATCTCGGCTGATGTCGCTCTTATTTTGAAGCTACACACAACTGTGTCGCAACGACCAACACAGAAAAGATGTTAAAAGTTCGCGCAGTTGCATATTCCCGGAAAGACAAAGAGACCTAAAAATAGTTTAAACAATTGGTTCTGTTAAAGAAATCATTAGAATTTGAGAAAGATTGATCTGGATCATTACCTTGCGCGGCCATTGGGGCCGGAATTGTTTTAATAGGCAGACCTCATCCATAAAGTCTATAATACAGCAATAGACTTACAACGCATTTAGCTTTTCTCACCATGCAAATATCAGTATCCGATATTCAATTTATTGAGACACTAGTACGTCAATCCGGCATGCAACCTCAATGCATAATGGAGGAACTCGGGCTACCTACGGACCTGTTTGAAACACCACTAGCGAGGGTGATCGAGTTCGCAGATTACATCCGGTTGCTACAACGAATAACTGAAACGACTGGAGATGAAACTTGTTCAGCTTCACTCAGACAACTGAGAGTCGGTACGTCACAATATCTGCTCGACACGTTACCGACTGGAATCAATCTGCGTAGTGCGATGCAGCATCTTGCCAAGGGTTACAATGTGGTGCATGCTGGTGAATTCAATCGGGTCATTGAAACAAAAAAAAGGATAAGTTACTGCATTGATGATCAAGGGTTCCCTTATGCAAACTTTATACTCGAACACGACAGGCATTCCTTCATTGAGAGCATCATTCTCTCTGTACACTTTTTGTTCTGTAGATTGACTGGCGAGGAATTGTTACCCCGGATTCTACGCATTCTAACGCCACGGACTGTATCCACTGAGCGCGCTTCCTTTTTAAGATTTTGGGGTGCGCCGATCATCTATGGTGCTGACTACCATGCAATAGAGTATGATGGTCGCGTTGCCGAACTCGAAATAAAGAACGCCAAGTTCAAATCGATTACCAATATCTTCGAACTGGGTTTCGGCCAACAATTTACTAGTGATGATGACCGGATTTCACCGGTATCTCTGACTCGCAGAATTGAAAAAGCCCTAGCATTTAGTGCTCAATCACAGCCTGTAATGGCCCGGCACCTCGGCATGAGTGTTGCCACCATGCGGCGCCGACTAAAACATGAAAATACCAGTTTCAGAACAATTCGCTCACAGGTGCTGAACAGACGCGCCCAACGTCTGATCAATCGCGGCGATCGCATTGAATCCATAGCGCGAACACTTGGATTCTCAGATGCAAGAAGCTTTTCCCGAGCATTCATAACCTGGAACGATATGACACCAACTGCATTTCAGCGGCAACAAGTACCCTGAACGCGGCATGAAATGCACTCAATGAGCTAATTTGTCCTTTAAACATGACCAATATCGTCATGTTGCAAGGCTGTGGCTCCATATAATCTCTTATTCAGTACCGAATATCAAAAATGGACCATTGGATAAAAGCGATGACAAATACGAACACCAAGTCTCTTGGACTGTCCCGGCTGGCATGCACATCCCTTTGCTGTAGGGTTCTTGGTTCTGCAATCCTATTTGCTTCCGGTAGTGCGAGCTACGCTCAACAGGATGCATCAGTTCCTACTGAGGCAGTGGCCGAAAATCGGGTTGATGTCATCACTGTAACCGCGCGACGACGCGCAGAATCATTACAAGATGTACCTATCGCCGTAAGTGCCTTCAATGAAGAGCAAATATTGACTCTACAAGCTGACGATTTATCAGGATTACAATATACAACACCCAATCTATATTTCGACGAAGGCGATGCATCCAATGCAGTTGTTTATTTAAGAGGGATCGGACAAAACGATTCGCTTGCCTTCGCAGACCCTGGCGTTGGCATTTATGTTGACGATGTATTCATTGCCCGCTCCCAGGCCGCATTCCTGGAACTGTTTGATACAGAGAGGGTCGAGATTCTTCGCGGGCCTCAGGGAACGCTGTACGGTCGCAATACAATCGGTGGCGCGGTGAAGTTTGTCTCCAGGCGACCCACAGATGAGGTGGAAGCCTATGGCGAAGTGGGGTCAGGCAATTACGATTCGACCATTATTAAAGGACGTTTGAGCGGGCCGATCTCAGCAGGTTCAGTCTATGCCAAGGGGGCTTTCTCCTACGCTAGGCGTGATGGTTTCAATAAAAATCTTGCAACGGGCAGAGACGATGGGGATGTTGATTCTCTCGCCACTCGTTTTGGTTTATATTTTACCCCGAACGATACTTTTGCACTTGACCTGACTTTCGATGGGCGTATTGAAAACCCTGATTCATCACGCAACCCGACATTGACCACCACGGCCACCGGTATTCCAGATCCGGTCAACGCACCAGAAGTACCACAGACATTCCCAGTAGGCGAACCTTTTGCAGTCAATGTTAATGCAGGCGAACTCTCCGATACATCTGCCTATGGATTGACGATCAAGACAACTTGGGATGTTGCCGCAAATTGGACCCTAGAGTCGATCAGTTCATACCGCACCTTCGATTTCGATCTCAATCTGGATACCGACGGTACGCCGTTACGGCTACTGGACGTCTATCTGGATCAAGAACAGTCTCAGATCAGCCAGGAACTGCGAGCAACCTTTGAAGGTGACGCTCCGCTAACCTTAACTGGTGGCATCTACTACTTTCATGATGATGATCTAACCTTTAGCGGTGTCGACAATCTTTCTGCATCCATCTTCGGATTCCCGGTGACACAATTTGGATTTCCAAGTTCATCATTGGCTGACACAGATCAAATCACAGACTCCTATGCCCTTTTTACCGATATGAGCTATGACCTGAATGATAAGCTGAGCATCAGCGCAGGGGCTCGGTATACATGGGAAGAAAAAACATCTGCACGGCGGTTCGACAACTACTTCGATCCGTCGGTATCTGTCATTGAAAACACACCACCGTTTCTCACTGGCGCAGGCTCACCTGGAGTCACCATTGAAGGCACGGCAGATTTTGAAGCGTTCACACCGAAGGCCTCCATTTCCTATGCTGTAAATGATGACCTGATGATCTACGCGTCGGCATCACGCGGTTTTAAAAGTGGCGGTTTCTCTGGACGCGCAAGTGATGACTTCAGCTTCCAGCCCTTCCGCCCCGAATTCGTTTGGAGTTATGAAAGTGGCTTCAAGTCAAGTTGGTATAATGGACAGCTGATTGTCAATGGCACTCTGTTCCATAACGATTATACTGATATTCAAGTCACCTCTTTTGGGGCTGATCCTGTGACCGGGGTTTTTGTGGATCTTTTTACGAATGCGGCGGCGGCGACCATTCAGGGTGCTGAGCTTGAAATCCTTGCCAACCCTTCGGATAGTTTGTCACTTTTCGCGACACTCGGACTGCTGGACGCTGAATATGATGCGTTTGACATTCAGGTTGGCGGCGTGATCACAGATGTCAGTGATCGCAAATTGGTCAATTCCCCTGAAGTCAGTGGTAGCATTGGTGCTTCTTATGCGGTGGCATTATCTTCAAGACTTACCGTCACATTGCATGGTGATGTGGCATACCGTAGTGATTACGCCAACGAAGTAACAGCCTCACCCAATCTCAACCAGGATGCCTATTGGTTAGCCAATGCCTTTGTCTCAGTGGGATCAACAGATGGACGTTGGGAGGCGAGAGTCGGCATCAAGAATATCTCTGACGAGGCGATTCGGGTGCAGGGGTTCAATCTTGCAGCTTTTCCCGGCATGGAAGCGGCCTTCTATGCTGCGCCACAGACCTATAATGTTCGATTGATCTACCGCTATTAGCGATCATCGCTGCTGTATGTCTGGCCGACCTTTGGCCGAGGGGACAGTTGTCCTGTCTGAGACTCGCCTGCTGCACCCACGAATGGCAAAGATGCTATGTCAGAAACAATAATCGTCTGGGAAAGCGGTGCCATTGAGCGTGATGGCATTACTGATGATTTATTGACTGCCGGATTGGGTAAGTCGGGATTGCTGGATCCAGTCAAGCCAGCCGATGCTTCGCCGCGCGCTGTCTCCATACACAAAAATTTTCGGGAACTGCTGGATCTCTCCGATCAGGGTGGCTTTGTTGCAAGGTTTTCAAGCAAGCATGTTGAATGGAAGATTCCCGGTACAGAGTTTATTGCGCTGCTGTTGATTGCTGGGCGAAAACACCCCTTTACCGTCTCCGTTTCCATTCCCGTCTCATTTGATTGGGATCGTCCTTTGTGTATAGTTGCGCCATCTTCAGGCTCACGCGACCTTAGGGGTTCGATTGGCGATATTGGAACTTGGGCTCTAGCAAATGGCTGCGCGCTTGTTCTCACCGACAAAGGAACCGGATCGGGAGCACAGGTTTTAAGTTCAGGCGAAGTCTATGGCACTGATCTTGTCGCCACAAATGATCCTGAAACCCCATCAAGTTTCCGGTTGAGCCTCAGTCAACGGTTAAGAAAATTCAGTGAACAACATCCTGGGCGCATTGCGCTGAAGCATGCACATTCAACTGAAAATGTAGAGGCCGACTGGCCACTAATGGTGCTAGAAGCAGTAAGTTACGGTCGGAAGATAATCGAAAGGCAACGTCCTCAACCAGCGGCGAATGATGCATCATCAGCCATTAAAGTAATCGCCGCTGGTGTATCAAATGGTGGTGGTAGTGTTTTGCGCGCCGCCGAGATGGATCATGGATGCAGCATAGATGGGGTGGTCGCCGTCGAACCCAATCTCGCACCCAAGGCTATGCATAATGCGAGGATATGTTTAGGCGACAATGAACTAAGCAAGGTGGGGCGACCCCTGATGGATTACACAACGCTTATGGCAATGTACCTGCCATGTGCTGTGCTGTCATCGGAATGGTCTGATCAACCCTTTGCTGAACTCACTGCATTCAGAGCTGCTGAGTATCGATTTTGGAGTGATGAGCTGAGCAAACTTGGCTTGTTGGAGGGACGATCCGATGCAGAGCGAAGTAAAGCCGCCATGCATCGTATTCGCACATTCGGCTTTACAGCGAAATCCGATAGCCTCCAACACTTGATGGCTGCGACCCAAGTTTGGAACTCGATTGCCATTAACTACGCCAATGCTTATGGTCGGTTTGGTGTAGAAGATAAAATAGCAAATGCGACTTTTGCATTTGCCACAACCGACCCCACGGGCCAGCAACTCCAAGAAGTGCGGGAAGGGACCAGGCAAGAGCGACGCTTGCTCGGTGCGCTGAGCGGTGGACTATCTCCCGGCGGAGGCGTTCATACAATCTTCAACGGTAATGTTATCTGGCCATCATTAGACGATATCCTTTTTTTGCGATCGCTGCTTACCGGGAAGTCACAAAAGGCGAAAAGGGTCCAAACCGGGGTGAAAGAGACTTGCGCTATGGCCTGTTCGCTCGGACACCCAACGCTGATCATACACGGCAGAAGCGACTCACTGATCTCTCCTGATCATACATCAAGAGCTTATTTTGCCGCGGTATCCGCCACAAAAACGGACACGCGGCACTGGCGTTATTATGAAGTAGACAATGCACAGCATTTCGAAGCGTTTTTAATGATACCAGATATTTCTGGGCGTTTCGCGCCTTGGTGGCCTGTGTTTTTTCAATCACTTGACCTTATGCGTGATCACATCTACCAGAAAGTGCCTTTTCCGCCCAGCCAAGTAGTGCGTGCAGATTTGCCCGTGAATACCGGACCGGATAGTCTAGCGATCCGGCATGCAGAACATCTTCCAAGTATCAAGAGCAACCCGGGTGTGCACGAGATTGTTTGGGCTGCCAACAGCCTGCACATTCCCGTTTAGGGAACTTCCAGAGTAGCACGGTTCTACGCTATTGAGTTCCAGTTAAATTTTTAAAATTCAGCTATCCACTACTGCGTATACAATAGTTTAACACTAAGAATTCTGAATGCCTCTTGCTGCAAGTTGGCTTATTGCGTAGTTATCTCGAATGATGATGCATTACCAATGCTTGGGCTGCACCAGGCTTTTGGCAAGTATGCCTGAATTTTTCAGCCGACTCTGGAAACTGTGTACGTATTTAGCGTCCACCGCTCCGAGAGGGTGATTTCGTTTTGGGTCACCTATACAGAGTAGTGCCTCTGAAAGCGTTCGGTCAAGCGATGATGGAGGGTAAGTACAATACAGCAGGACAAAGATGGACGATGGTCAGCAGAATGCGTAATAGGCATTAACCTCAACGACACTCTTTAACCAAACACTTAAGTGCTTGCGAGTATCGTAGAGATGGAGGTGGAAAACCGGCATCTGCAGGAAATCTGACTGTGTTCTCAACACACAGTTCACCCGGCCTCCAAGGGTGGAAGGCCTCAGAGTTCCTACTTCTAAGGCAAGCACGGAGCTATGCCGCTAATCGCGAATTCTGCTCCGCGCCGGCAATAGTGTCAGGCGATATTTGAAGTATCACCGGAAGATGTCATTCCCCGGTCACGCTTGCATGATTGTTCCATGGCCTGTGATTTGATCTTAATCCGGTGCTCGGGCAAGATCTTCATCAAGGGTTCTTGATGCCATAAAAAAATGAATGCTGGACCAGACCATAACCCCTGGCAGCAAGCCGAGCATGGCATAGCGAAGTGATTCCGATCCATAGACATCTGACAGCGTATCGCTTAAATATCCAACTGCGAACGGACCCAGACCCAGGCCGATGATATTCAGAATTAGAAATAGCAGTGCCGAAGCTGTTGAGCGCCAGCGGAGCCCTACCAGATTGTGGGTGGTGGCAATGGAATTACCCAAGTATACGTTCTGCAAAAAACCGGGCACAAACACCATTATAAGGGCCAGCAGGGTGTTGCCGGTGAGGTAAATAATGAACTGGAAAGGAACCACCATAATCGTTGCCAAAGCCGGAACCCACAGATACCAGCGTTTATCTTTAGCCCCCAATTTGTCACCCATCACCCCGCCCAGATAGAGACCGACAGCTCCGGCAAGTCCTGTAGATAAGGCCAACCAGGTACCCAGCTCACCAGTAGTCATCTCATGACTGCGTATGAAAAACGATGCCAGCCAGTTGACCGTGCCGTAACCAACAAAGGCATTCAAGCCACCCCCAATTGCCATATGCCGAAATGTCTTGCGCTTCCATAACTCCGAAACCACCACACTGAATGGTACTTGCTCAGCTGTAACCTGCTTGTTCTCCATCAATCCTCGTATGGGTTCACGAACTGTTGCCAGCAAGATACCAGCCATCACGATGCCCGGTACGCCCACCACGAGGAAAGCCACTCGCCAGCCAAAAAACACATTCAGCCAGCCTCCGAACAGAAAGCCAAACATAATCCCCAGATTCACACCGGTGGAGTAGAAGGCGAGTGCGCTGGCACGCTGCTCAGGTGGAAAAATATCAGAGACTATGGAATGGGACGGCGGGCTTCCACCAGCTTCTCCGATGCCAACGCCTATACGGGCCAGCAAAAGCTGGACAAAGTTCTGTACAAACCCACTAATGGCCGTCATGAAACTCCAAAGGCCGATGGAAATCGCCACAATATTTCGGCGATTACCCCGGTCAGCCAGGCGAGCGATAGGTATCCCTGCCGTCACATAGAACATGGCAAAGGCGAAACCTGTTAGTAGACCAAGTTGACTGTCTGACAACAACAATTCCTCCTTGATTGCCTCCTGCAAAATGGATAGCAGCTGTCGATCAATAAAATTGAAGGTATAAACGAGCGTGAGAATCACCAGTGCATAATTACGCACACTGGGTTTTTCATAGGGGTTATGCAGGGGCTGATGTGTCTGATCCTTCATGGCAGATCCTTATGTAATTTGCCTGTCAGGCATGGGCATCAATTAAATTCCCGTTCCCAGAGCCGATGCACCATGATCCCGGTCCCGTTCTCAATCACTTGCATCGCATCCAGAATCAGATCCTCGCGCCACTTCTGACCGATAATCTGCACTCCAGACGGCAGATCGTTAACCAAATCAACCGGCACAAAACCTGCCGGCATGCCGAGAAAATTAACGCCATAGCTGTAAATAGAGGAACCGAACAGATCCTGGACTCCGACGGAGGTTTCATCATGGTCGACAGGATAGCCCGGTCGCATCAGGTACGGAGTGAGAATTAGTGGATAATCAGCCAGTAACAGATTCCAATCACGAACCTGTCGGGTGCGATCGGCTATGCCCAGCAGGTATTCTTCAGCATCTGCCAACCCTTCCAGTCGGTAATACTCAGAAAAAATCCTGTTGAATGTCTCACTGCCGTGCTGGCTGAACACTGGCTCCATAGTTCGCTTCATTTCAAAAAGTGCGTAACGCAGCCAAGCTCTGGCGGCCTCAGCAATGGATGGGGTCTTGATCTGTTCCACGTCGTAGCCTGCTGCTTCGAGCAGTGAGGCAGCCCTATCCAACTGCGCCACAATACCCTCATGAACTGGATACCCATGGGACTCCCTACAGTAACCCACTTTAGGCAAACCATTCTTTTCCAGATTGAACGGCATGGGAACATGCCAGGGATCTCGCGGATCATGACCGCTCATTACCTCGGTCCCCAGCCGTACATCTTTCACTTCCCGGCAAATCACTCCCTGTACTGACATCATCTGTGAGAGCAGCCCTCGCTCCGCTTGAGCAGTTGGCAGATAGGCCGGAACCCGTCCCAGACCAGGCTTGACTGTACTCAGCCCACAGGCAGTGGCGGGATAGCGCAGTGAACCAGCAATATCATTCCCATGGTTTATCGCAGCGAAGCCAGCAGCTGCAGCAGAGGCGGCACCGCCCGACGAACCACCCGGTGACATTTCCGGGTTCCAGGGATTTCTTGTCAGACCATGCAACGGATTGGTGGTAGTCAGCCGCATTGACATTTCCGGTGTGTTGGTGCGACCAATAATGATGGCACCAGCGTTAAGCAGGTTCTGCACGATGGGTGAGTTGTCGGGTGCAACGAGATCCTTGAAAACAGTCATACCATTGGTCGTTGCACGACCCTTGGTATCCACATTGACCTTTACGGTTACTGGCACACCATGCAAAGAACCTTTTGCTTCGCCTTTGCTTACCGCCATATCTGCCCTATCTGCAGCTTCAAGTGCCTGCTCAGAGGTCAGGTCGACAATGGCATTAAGCTCAGCATTCCTCAGAGCGACGCGCTTCAAGGCTGATTCAACAAGATTCATGGCCGTGAATTTCCTGTTACGGATTCCCGCAGCCTGCTCAACCGCACTGAGTTGCCAAAGTGGTTTCATTGCATAAACTTCACTGATTCTCTGAATAAATCCTCAGGTTACCGTGCAAGTCTTTTCATGCTTCATGTTGCTAAAGCAGCCGATACAGCCTGAGGTTCAGATAGGGTCACCCGCCGGCATCTGCAAGCTCGGCCCGGGTCTGCCCGCCACTGGATCTGTCTGCCAACGGCGAATATCAGCCGCCGCCGTCGCCTGGTGGGCACTGGGAGACTCTAGTCTTTCAAGTTCATCCGCCAGCAAATCAAGTCGATGTGCAAGCACGGCCTTAACTTCACCCTCATTATCCGGGTCTGTCGCTTGATTCATCATTTCATTGATGGTCACCCGTTGGGCAAGATTGAGAATCCGTAAGTGATAAGCTTGTCCCGGTTTTTCAGCTCGCCATGTGTAATCAATCAATCTATCGATTACCTCCTCCAAGGTCGGGTAGTCACCCATACTGCCATAGGCGACCAGCCTGGCCATGCGGGCCGGATGCAACAGGGTCTGGATTGTCAGACTCACTGACCCTTCAGCCGCGCCCAGCGGATCAAACAACAGGCCGGTTCGACCAGGAAAAGGCTCACCCCGGGCATAGCGATAAGCTTGCGGTGGAATTTGCTCCAGAATGGCATCCGGCAGGGCCAGAAATTCTGGCGACAAAGTGGAAAGTACAACTTCCAAGGCGCGTCGCTGCTCGGCACCATCGACGATAGTGAGAGGAATTTGACCATCTCCGCGGACCGCATAACGATAGTCAGCACCCCCAATACTCTGCGCCGCAGAATTTAACTGAAACCGGTGATGCATGTACAGGGGCAAAAGCACATACTCCAGATTCGAGAGGGGTTCTTTCTCGCGAATGATCGTCTCGCCGTAGGACTCCAGCCCGATCCGGCGCACCTCAATTTCATGCTCGAGATGATCCACCAGGTTGGCACCATTATCCCAGACACTAGCGAACTGATGACCAGCACCCCTAAAATGGTTATTGTTGTGGGCCATAAAGATCAGCCCGCGATCCAGACTTTCCTGAACGATTGCAGCCAAGCCATCTTCCTCACTTATGTCGGGAGGAAATTGTTCATAGGAATAGCGGACGGTCAGTTTATCGTACTCGCCAATGCGTTGCAGGTAGGCGTTCGACAAATCCAGTCGCCCATTGTCTATCTCCACCAAGGGTGCCGGATAGTCCATCACGCTTTCACGACCGAAGGCACTGGCCAGATAGTTGTGGGGAAAGCCCAGCGTATGACCCACCTCATGGGCGGATAGCTGGCGCACCCGACTCAGGGCCATGTTCACCGACTCTTGCGAACCTCGGATCACTTCCGCCAGATAGTCGAATGAGGGAATCAGTCCCTGCGCCATCATATAGTCCTGACGTAAACGCAGACTGCCCAGATTGACATTGCCCTTGATAATCTCGCCGGTTCTTGGATCTTGTACCGACCCGCCATAGGAGTAGCCGCGAGTTCGACGATGAGTCCAATGAATCATGTTGTAGCGCACGTCCTGCGGGTCCGCCCCTTCTGGCAATTCCCGCACCTGGAAGGCATCAATAAATCCTGCCGATTCAAACGCCTGATTCCACCAGGCGGCCCCTTCGATCAGTGCTGATTTGATGGGCTCCGGCGTGCCTGAATCCACATAGTAAACAATGGGCTCAACCGCTTCGGAACGGGCTGCTTGCGGATTCTTTTTCTCTAGCCGATGCCTGGCTACCAACCGGACCTGCATGTCGGTATCAATGTCAGTGCCGTAATCCTGAATGATGGGCCCGAAGGTCCCAATGCGCGGATCGGCCAACCTGGGTTGGAAATTGTCGTCCGGTAGCTTGACGATGGAATGATGCTGGCGCAATGTGATGGCATCGCCGCTGGCCGCCACGGCATTGACCAGATTGCCGGCATCCGAGGCTGTGAAGGTCAGCATGGCCTCCACTTCCACATTTTCCGGATAGGTTGCCGTGTTATCCAGATGGATCACACTACGTGAGTCATCCAGTGTGTAGTTCCCCTGGTAAGCAGAGGCAATCTGACCACTGACATCGCGGGCATCCCGCAGGAAGAATGGTGTCGCATCTACTAGAATGCTCCCGCCTTGCTCTGCCAGGATATCGAAACCCCAATGCACTGAGGGCGCGAAGGCATCTTCCACAGCAATGCGTTCTAGCTCGTTATCACTGGTAGCCCGATAGCGGTAGTTGCGTTCCACAAGTAATACGCGTGGGCCGACCCTGCTGGCGTACAGCACATAGGTACCCCGGAGCTGTCCCCGGTCAATGCCAATCGGATTGGATCCCAGTCCGGACCCCATGGATAACTGATACAAAAACTCGGTGTCCAGCTTGTCAATTTCCCATAACAGTTTTCCTTCGTCCTCATTCCAGTAAAAATTGAAGTATCCTTCCATCGAAGTCACATCTTCAACAACTTCGTCAATGGTAGGCAAATCCTGCGCATGAGTAGAGCCCAGGCCAAAGCAGAGTGCAGAAATGAAAACAAGACAGCTAAACTTGTGAAGAAAAAGTTTAGAATATCCCAGCTCGGGATAAGATTGAGACATAACAATACAATTCCTTTTTTAGAGATTACATGATATTCCAACTATACAAAAATTGAAATATCCAAACCGCTGCCCATTCCGCCAACCTGACCCTAAGTTAAACATCATATTGGCTGCTTGGCTAATGGACAAGATAAACAATCCAACCTGTATTTCAAGGCAAAAGCCATAGTTATGATCGACAAAGGCGCATCGGAATCAGTTCTAGTCAATCACCATTTGGACAAAGTGCCAAGCAGCCTCAGTTCGTTAAGATAAGTGCGTTTAAGTTTTGACCATTATATCAAAAGGTCTGATCCTGACTCTATGAAGACAGAGCTATGCATCTGGTAGAATCATATCAGGAAAAATCAGCCTAGATGAACATCAGAAAGGCTTGAAGAGTAATATTCAAAGAGACTGGTTCGTCTAGCCCGCTACATCATGTAAATGGGCTCTACATCCTTAGAAAAGACAGAGGTGTAAATATCATGGCTACAATGAAATACAAGGAAAATTTCATGAAGCTATTGATGGAATAAGGCCATTCTGGTTGATCAGGCATTATCATTTACACGGGAAAACAACTCATTACCAAGAAAATACCTGCAATATCGGAGAAGGTAAATCAGTCTGCTAATAATCAAACCAGTATTAGGGAATTTATAAATATCCCCTAAACATAATTGAATTGAATGAAGGCATCATCAGATTCAACCATGATGCCCACTAATTGAAGATCCAAGGTTTCCACTCACTCTCGTTGCTGGATTACTATTTCAATTGATACAGATCGAATGGAGGAAGCATATCCATTTTTCATTTCTGCTAAGTCGTTAGTCGCTGCCGTGTCTTCAGAACATCTATTTTCACTGATAGTATCGCCGCAGGTCAGTGCAATTAACTGGCGGGTTATCTTGTGCAAGTCCAAGAGAACAAGAGAAATGCCCAGACCTTTTATTTCGCTCTTCCGAAACTGGCGCACTGCGATTCGAGCAATCGCAGCTCTTATCGCTAAATCATGTCAACAATTAAGGTCTATCGGAATATAATTCATGGGTAAAAGCTAGCAGGATGAAGAATCCAGTATATCCCTCTCCAGACTGTCCTGCACCATTAAGCGTTGGTTCATACCCTACGCGACTCCACATCTCTAAGGACGGACCAAGCTCACTGAGCAAGTACGGACTACTTTGCAGGTAGCAAAAGCTGAAGTTCAGCTTGATTCATATTCAACGCAGCTATCAAATCATTTCATAATATTCTAGCTGTTACTTTTCACCTAGTATCTTGATTACTATCAGGAGCACGAATGGAAGCACAATGATAAATTCCATAGTATTTCTCAGAGAAGAACCCAATATATTACCGATCCAAAAAATATAAATAAAAAGTATCAGAACAAAGGACATCCCGGTCCCTAACGCTCTGAAATAATAGATAGGCAAAATAAGCATGAACAGTAAAACCTTTTTCGGTAAACTGTTTACGCTATCTTCGTCATCTTTGTGTGGCTGATTTTTGGGAATTTGCACTGTCGCTAATTAATTTGGGGTTACACTAACCTGAAAACTCAAAAAGAGTCATATTGGCAGTTTTATGGCTTTTGTAAATTTATCCCTAGGTATCAAAACTCGGAAAGTTTCAATCGGAGATGCCGAATCGTCTAACAACTATGAAGAGCGAATGACGTTCTGCTTGCCAATTCAACACCTAACAGATGCATAAGAAGATGAGCCATTTTTTAAATCCCTACCAATATCAGCAAGCCCGATGCATGATCATGGCATCACCGAAACTGAATTAACTGTGTTTCCCCAGTCAGCCTCGGCATAAGCTGATATGATTGGGCAAGTATGCATACTCCCGTAGTGGCCGCCGACCTTCTCGTTCACTCGGACGCTATAAACCGGCCCGATGTCCTGCCACGATGAAACCTTCTGCCCAGCGATAGGGGATTGAAGAAACATGGCCGGATGGCTAGTATGATCGTCCGGCTACTAATTGCTCAACTCAGAATTTTAGGATTACAGAATGACTTTGCGCCTTGGCATTATAACCGCCACTGCCCTGATGCTGGTGGCCTGTAGTGAGCCCGCTGATAAACCGCCAGCTCAGAATGTGGACCCCGTAACCGAGACCGAGCGTCTCAACACCTGGTTTGAGTTGCGTAATGAGGAGCGGCTGCGTTTCAGCCCCATCGAGCTCACCACTCTGGGTCGCAAGGAACTAAATGATCAGATCGATCAGATGTCTCTCGAAGCGGTCCAGGAACAACTGGACTGGCAAGCAGCCACAGTGGAAGAGTTACGCAACAACTTTGACTATGAGTCACTGGATTTCGAGGGCAAAACATCTTACGACCTATGGGTATATTTGTATGAGCAGTCGCGAGATAACTTCGCCTTCGCCTACCAGGAATATATCTTTGAGCAAATGGGCGGCATGCATGATTCCCTGCCTGTGGTACTGATGAACTACCACACGGTGGCATCTCTCGACGAAATGGAAGCCTATATCAGCCGTATTGAAGGCGTGGGGCGCGCCTTGCGCCAGCAGCTGGAATGGGCCCAGGACAATGCGGAACGCGGCGTGCGACCACCACGTTTCGCCTACGAGTTCGTCATTGATGCCTCAAACAATCTGGTATCCGGCCAGCCCTTTGATGACGGCGCGAATGACTCTGCCTTATGGAGCGATGCTCAGTCGAAAATCAACGGGCTTGTGGAAAGTGGCGAAATTGATGACTCCATTGCCAACACCCTGAAAGATCGGGCCCGAACAGCCCTGCAGAACCAATTGCAGCCTGCCTATACAGAACTAGTAATCTGGTTGGAAGAAGACATGTTGCGGGCTCCTGCGGAGCCTGTAGGAGTCAGTGCCCTACCTGAAGGCCGGGCTTTCTATAATCAGATGCTACGCTCCTATACCACCACCGACCTTACCGCTGAAGAGATTCACAAGATCGGTCTGGATGAGGTTGAGCGTCTCCGCATCGAAATGGAGGCCATCAGGGAAAAAGTCGGGTTTGAAGGAGATCTGCTCGAATTCTTCGAGTTTATTTCGACCGGAGAACAGTTTTTCTACCCAAATACCGACGAGGGGCGGCAACGGTTTCTGGACGAGTCTACAGGTTACATTGAAAACATGAAGGCACTGCTACCTGAATACTTTGGGATTCTGCCCAAAGCTGATCTTGTAGTGAAGCGGGTTGAGGCTTTCCGAGAACAGGATGGGGCAGCAGCGCACTATTTTCCCAGCAGTCCCGATGGGTCAGTACCAGGTGTGTACTACATCCACCTTTCTGATATGGGGGCCAATCCGATAACCGAGTTGGAAGCCGTCGCCTATCATGAGGGTCTGCCGGGACATCACATGCAGATTGCAATTGCATTGGAGTTGGAATCCCTTCCCGCCTTTCGCAGCCAGTCCTTCTTCAATGCCTATGTGGAGGGTTGGGCCCTGTATACAGAGCTGCTGGCCAGGGAGATGGGCGGCTATCAGGATCCCTACTCCGATTTCGGCAGACTGGTCAGTGAAATGTGGCGCGCCGTGAGGCTGGTAGTTGATACCGGCATGCACGCTATGGGCTGGTCGGAACAACAGGCCATTGATTTCTTTGCGCAGAACGTCTCCACACCCCTACCGTCGATCGTGTCGGAAGTGCGGCGTTACTTGGTACTGCCCGGTCAAGCTACCAGCTACAAGATCGGCATGCTAAAAATTCTGGAGTTGCGTGAGCGGGCAAGGGAACAATTGGGTGATGACTTTGATATAAGGAAGTTTCACGACATTGTACTGGGCGGTGGTGCCCTGCCACTAGCCATCCTTGAGCGTCGAGTGGACAATTACATTGAGGTCACCCGGAGTTAAGTCCAATCATTTGGTTTGGGTGCTGTCAGAACGTGCCGCGTATCTTGATTGCCCACACCGGACCTGCGTCAGAGCAGGAGTCCTCAATCTCATCAATGTCCCCGTTGGCTATCGTGCCGTTGATATAGCGAGTTCGAATACGGCAACGAAGGCGGGAATCCCTTAACTCAATGCGATACACCAGATTAGCCCAGGACTGGAACTCAAACCAGCCGAAGTATGATCCCATCTTCGGATAGTGCTCGATCTTGTCAATGTCCCAGACCAGAAAGTCGTTATAAAACTCTTTCCGGTAGTTGAATCCCCAGTTCATATTGCTGAGGTGCGGCAGATCATGACGAAAACCAAGCCTATAGTTACTGCCGCCTCCACGAATTGATCGCTCACGCTCCAATCCCGTGAATGGATCAATTTGGGAGGGCTCTTCGAGCATAAGTCCTGAAGTCAACAACATGTTCGGCTGATTGATAAAGTTAAGACGCAAACTGGTGTTCAGGTTTATACCATAACGCTGGCCATCGCCGATGTTGCCACGGGCGGAAAGGATCTGGTCTTCAGTAGAAACATCAACATTATCGATAATGTCCTCAAACTGATGAAGGAACAGGTTGGTGTTGATAACGCCTGCGTCGTTTGGCAACCGATACTCGACATTGGCTTCGTAGCGCCAGGACTGGGTTTGCCTCAGATCAGCATTCCCTTCGAACGCGTTCTGCTCATCATCACTTGAATCCACACCTGCCGTGAAATCACGAAAGCTCAGTTGCATGACATCTTTTTCAATGGTCGCCCTGAACTGCACTGCCGGGGTGATGTCATAGCGATAATCTACCTTGGGACGAAAAAAAGTGAAGTCCCTTGAATTGTTCAAGGTGCCTTCCTGGGAGATGGTGCTGTCTTCGAACAATAAAGTGGTCTCCAACGTCATTCTGTCGTTTATTGACCAATTGTGGATGGCAAAATATTCATAGCGCATTTCTTCCACATGGCCTATTGAATCGGTAACCGGACTCAGCCCTCCGAAACGGGGATTCCCGGGTTCGTTCTCATCCAACAGCCCCAGTTGCAAAGAGGTATCCAGAAGGGTCTGAGCACCCTCCACACCGGCCTCGATTGACTGATCGCCGAACAAGTCAAAGATATAGGAAGACCTGACTATACGCTCCCGATAACGCTCATAATTGTTTAGATGCAGGTCATTGGTGCGTGAATCACTCCCTAGAATGTATCGATCCCGAATACTGCTCTGTTCAGCCTCATTCACAATAAAGAGCGTCTTCCAGCGGCTTGTGTCACCAAAAATGTGCATGTAATCGCCACCAATCTCCCAAGAGCCATCCGTAGTTGGCTCGTCATCATGTTCCAATCGAACAACACTATCAGCACCATCAAAATCCGTTATTATCCGATCGGTAAAGAAATTAAAATCATTATCCACCCACTGCAGATTCAGGTTGGCTGTGTTTTGTGGATCAAATTCATAACCGAAATTAGCCACCACGGATTTCGGTTGGGCATCTCTCAGCTGATCGCGCTTGACCGTCTGGTTAAGGCTGCCATCCGGTTTGATGCTGACTTCGAAGCCGTCCCGGTACTCGTAACGAGGTTCGATTTCGGCACTCAGAAAATAGTTGAATGCACCGTTCTGCCCCGTAGCAGAGAGCTTGCTGCCCGGATTGAAGGTGTCATCATGGTTGTAGTCCATGTTCACTTCGAAGGCATAGCTGGTGTTGGCCTCTTCCTCTGTGAGTACAATATTGATCACCTGCCGACCGCCGCGCACATCCAGGTCGCCGGAAGTGCCGCGGATAATTTCAATATACTGGACTTCCGAAGCAGGGATCCGGGAAAGCTGGGCGTTGCCTTCATTGCCCTTACCGGCAATCCGGCGACCATTGATCAGAACCTGATCACCACCCGCACCAAGTCCTCGACGCTCGCCACCGCCGGAACTGCCAGGACCGCCCTGAGCACTGCCCCCGCCTCCACCAAGAGCCAGGTTGATGCCTGGAATGCGCTGAAGCATATCGTTTACGGAGTAGGGCTGAAACTGGGCAAAGAAATCAGCCGGATACGTTACTGTCGCATCGTCAGAAGTAACCGGGTTCTGGGCAAACCCGGTCTGGAGGTAGGTCAATAACAGTACTGCGGTCAGGCCTGTTGCCAGAGCCAACTTGTTTCGAACCTGCAAACAAAACATTGGCATCATTTCTTGCGGACCCTTGAGCAGACTCGTCTGTGGAAAGGAAGTGAACCAGGTACTTGGGCGGTTCCGCTGAAAAGCGCGTTTCAGCCCATTTGGTTAGCGATATCCGCTAGCTTCCCGGGAGTATCGAACAAGTATGCACTCAACTTGATGCCAGATCATGAAGCGGTGGTGTCAATTTATAACAAATTGTAATTGAGGAGGCGGTTCCTGTACAGAGTTCATACGAGGGGTCGGACACTGCAAGATTGCTTGGGGCAGGAAAATTCATGGGATGGTCGATCCTTCGTTAAAGCAACTTACGCTTTTCACAACATGTTGCAGCAAAAGAAATTTACCGGAAAATATTGATTCAACTCAGAGCAAACTCGTTACGTGTCATCGGAATCACCACTAGAGAGCCCTACTAATGGGACTAAGCCGATCATCATCCAAAATGCCATACTGCAAGCCCAACCCAAGTATAGGGTTAGCTGGCATGACCATAAGTCCTCCAATCAGTCGGCAGTTTACTAGACTTCCGGTGGCGTTTCCCACTGATACTCATGGCCCAGCACATGCTCTTCGAACCAAGCCATTTCCTTATTGATTTTGAATAACTGGTGCCGAAGTTCGCGCCAGCCATGGCCCTCTCTGGGAGCAATGTACAGTTCGGTCTCCACATCATTGGCTTTAAGGGCGCGGTAAAACTCCACCGACTGCGGTGCCGGTACCCGGGCATCTTCCTCACCCACCAGAAGCAGCGTTGGCGTTGTGACCTTCCAAGCCTCTCTGATTGGCGATTGGTCCCAGTATTGCTCGACAGGTGCATCTTCATTCCAGGGACCGCCACCAAACCAGTTACTGCGATGCAGCCGAATGTCCGTCTGGGAGTACATGGACAACCAGTTTGCCGCTCCTGCCCCCGATGAGGCTGCCCTAAACCGATCAGTATGTGTAACGATCTTGTTGGTCATATGACCGCCCGCGCTCCAGCCCATCTTTGCCATGCGCTCAGAATCCACCATGCCCCCTGCAATCAGATGATCGACTCCAGTCATTACATCCAAATGTGACTGGTCCCAGTAATTGCCGACCTGGTTGCGCATGAACTCATCCCCATAGCCAGTCGAGCCACGGTAGTTGGGCTGCAGCACAAACCAGCCTCGGTCGGTTGCCAGCGGCACAAAGGTTCTGGGGCGGGGGAAACTGAGCTTGTCTGAAGCGCGAGGTCCACCATGAGTCTGCACAATCAGAGGATAGCGTTGGCCCTCGCTATAATCACGAGGGTAATACAGTACCCCTTCCACACTCTCGCCATCGGCACCTTTCCAGGTAATCGCCTCCTGCTTCGGCAACCAGAATTGCTCTGTTAGGGCATCGAATACATCACTTAGCTGACTCATTCCGCCATCCCGAAGCAAAAACACTTCCCCGGGGCTGGATGCTGTGGAAACGACTACCAAATGGGTATCCGCTTGCGGCAAATAAGACCAGCCACCAAGGGCATGATCACCACTGGAGACCTGGATTAACTCTCCGGTAGGAACACCCACCTTGAAAATATTGGTACGCACTCCGGTGTTGGCCAGCAACAGGATCGACTCCCCTTCAGCGGACCAGCTTGCATCCAGCACGCTATAAGGGATCTCCTCCAGCAGCAATCGCGGCTCACCACCAATCGCCGGAATGACGAACAGATTCCTGTCAAAGTAATTTTCACCACGGCTGTTAGTGTCCGATATATACAGTACCATGGACTCGTCGGGAGACAGCTGACCAGCGGATTCGCGCTGTGAATTACTGGTCAGTTGCTGCATGCTTTTATCAGTCAGGTTCATCACCACAAGTTCGCTGCTGAAACCATCATCAAGCAAGGGAGAGGGTGCGCGTTGCATCACCACCTGCTCACCGCTGTTTGACAACGAATAGTCAATAACCGAAAAATCTCCCTCGGTAATCTGGCTGATGCTGCCATCATCCACAGACACGCACCACAGATGCCGATGCTTCCAGTCATTGTCGAAAGCAATCACATCGTCCTGCAATGCTTGCTGCTCTTTCTCTTTTTCGGTCAGAGGAATGCTGGCCAGAAAATACATTGATTGACCGTCGGGTGCCCAGCTTATGCTTGCGGGCTCCGTATCTAGATCAGTCAGTGCCCGAGCTTCGCCGCCTCGGGCCGGCATGACATAAATCTGCCTGTTGATATCATCTCCCCGCTCGGTGAGGAATGCTATATGAGTGCTGTCCGGAGACCAGCGCGGAGTACTCTCACCTTTCTCGCCAAAAGTTATCTGAAATGCCTGACCATCGGGCAGGCGTTTCATCCAGAGATGATTGACACGGCGGTTGGACTTCCAGTCAGAGTCAGCACGGACATAGACCAAGGCGTTGCTGTCGGGTGCCAATTGTGGCTCCGACAGACTCGGAAGGTTAAGCAAATCAATGGCTGTCATGCCGGGCTTTTCCTGGGCGGAACTGCAAACGGGCAGAGTAAAGATCAGCAACAGCAACGATTGCCAGCAAACAGTTTTTGGCATGAATGTTTCTCCTATGAAAAGTAATGGAGTTAAAATCAGCAGACCCAATTCCTGAGTAGATTGTGTTCGGAATTTAGCTGAAAAACTAAATCAGTTTAATCGGCCAATACTGGCAGATCGGTCGACAAACCCAGTCTATACAGTGCTTTATCATGTCCGTAATTTAATAATCAATTACTGATTTAAGCAAATCCAGTGGCAAGACTACACCCTGACCCAGTAGCACATAATGAAACTCGCGAATATCAAACTCGCCGCCAAAAGCAGTCTCGGCTGACTCTAAATTCCAGAACCTATATCTCTTCCAGTTTATAGAAGAGAGCCTGCGTTGGCCAGAAGGTATTATGATCCACTTCGGTTCGCATTTTGGCGGCGAACATGAATATATTTGCGCTCAAATAGTCAATGGCCTGCTACAGCGACTAGTCCTGAAAGTATGTGGGGAAAACTGTCAAAGACTCCATTATCACTGAACTTTACAGTTGGAGGAATCTCAAAATCAAGATTTTGAGGTTTAAATGTGATGTAAGGGCTGGGATGACTATATCGTTGAGGCCGCGATCACTGATGCAATCCTGGATCTCTTTCTTCATAGTACTCACCGACTCGCTTACAACGTTAATTTCATATGGAGAGCCAAGGAAGTATATAATTGACCTATCTTGACCTCCATTGACTAATCTCACATACCTGACTTTTATATGGTTTGTGCAGATAGATACAACCTCACTAGGAATTACTATAAGTTATTGAATAATAAACATATTATATTTTCTAGTTCTTTGGTGTGAAGTTTAGTTCGCTTATATAGCTTGCTAGATTCTTCATCATAGTTTTGCATCGCAAAGAAACAGTCCCTGTGAAGTCTTGGGGGAACATATCTATCGGTGGTTACTTCTTCTGCTTTGCCACTTGTAAAGGAATCATCTCACTCAATATTAGTAAAAATGTGTAATAATCCAGCGGAAATCATTTAAGAAATTTAGCGGGCAGAGCAACTGACGCTGAATCCTTTGGTTCATGTCAGTTTGAAAATCGCTCGTAGTGTCCGAAATAATCAGTCAAGTTGAGAGGAATACGATTTTTTGATCCTCCTTTCCTTCAGCATCCCTGAAATGGCGTTGTATAATCAACGAAATTTATAATTAGGCAACTCACAAAATAAGTTCGTATGATCTTTTGATGAGCTTTGATGGTTCCGCCAATAATTTTGCAAGCGAGTTTTTCAAACCACAAACCTCATTGGGGCACCCGGGCCATCCCGCTAATTACGGGTGGTGTCAGATGATCGAAATAATCGGCTTCACAAATGTTAGTGTTGGAACCTGTCGCACCATTTGCAATCAGAGCACCCACAGTTCAATATAGACCTAGGACCTTCGAAATGGAGAACCAGCCAGTATCGTCATCTTGCTCAATCGTCTTGTTAGGGCAGTTCAATCCTGCAATCTTCCATCCTTCATGGCTTGAAGCCAAAGGCATCGAAAAACCAGAATCTGTTCAATCTGATAGCAATCTGTTCAATCTGATAGCAATCTGTTCACTTCTCGTTAAATCGCCAATTTCTCGATTGATACTCGCTCTTACCTTATTCGGGTAGATCAATTTCAAATCGAAACCGAAGTAGCTCCTTGGGTGATTCTCGCCGATATCACGAATAAAATATTCACTGAACACCTGTTTCACACTCCAATCACTGCATTTGGCATAAACCGTTTGGTTCACTTTACTCTACCCAGCGAATCCTCGCGAATCCGGCTCAGAAGATTGCTTGCGCCAATTCAGCCATGGGGAGAATATGGTCAAGGGATGGAAAAAAATGACACCGGTCTTACGGGCGGACTTCAGAGTCTGACGATGCGACGTAGTTCTTCGTTGGACGGAATAATCATGGAAACCAATGTCAATATTGAGCCATCTGCGAAGATCTCATCCAACGCAGGAGTATTTATGCAAGTCAACTGCCATCATCCATTAATCGATCTTCCCTATGGACATGGAAGTGAACAGGCAATGAGTTTGCTGTCGAAGCGTTTCGACAATGCGATAAATGAGGCCGAATCAATCATTGACGCTATGATAAAATTGGGGAAACAACAATGAGTACCGTTACACATAGCTCTGTTCTCAAAGATCAACAAAATCGAGTTCAGCATTCCAGCGGCAATAAGCAGAAGTCCGATGATTATGTACTCAGAATGGCGGCCTGCAATATTCGTAATGCGCTCCAATCCAGAGGCTTTTCTGGACAAATGCCCGCCGATATGAGTGGTTCAACCCAACATCTCCCAGATAAATGCAAGCAGGGCAGTTCTAATGTTGCAAGGATAGATTCAAAAGAGATAGTACCACCAAATGGTGACCTTGTTTTAATGCGGGCAAAGGCTAAGCTAGAGAGAACTTTAACTCCTACTTCGGAATGGGAAGGTTATGTTGAAAGCGTGTCTGAAGACGAGTTTTCAGTAAGACTGGTGAATGTACGCTCACAATCTGGTCTGCCAGTCGATCA
This sequence comes from Gammaproteobacteria bacterium, assembly GCA_026710425.1. GTDB lineage: Bacteria > Pseudomonadota > Gammaproteobacteria > Pseudomonadales > Pseudohongiellaceae > UBA9145. The sequence goes on along the minus strand of JAPORB010000226.1, from coordinate 6,123 downwards.
AGCCACCTTTCATAAAGATGATGTCAGTGAATTTGATCAAGAGTTGCTTAGGGAGGGCGCAATTATACGCTGGGTCATAGGACGCGAGCGACTCTCTACTGGTCAAGTGCGAAATGTCTCAGAACTGCATTTCCGTAGGCTCCCTTCCCATTCTAAGAAAGATTATAAACGAGCCTACGAAAAGGCCTGCAATGTACTGGAGGGGATCAATTGGGATAATGAAGCCGAGGAATAATGAGATCGAAGTTACCATATTTGGACCTGGGTATGGAGAATGCATAGTTGTTCATATTGGCTCTGGGAAATGGGCAATAATCGATTCATGCCTGGATGATGATGGGCGTGAACCGGCCTCCATATCTTATTTGAGAAAATTGGATGTTTCCATAGATTCGGATGTGATCTCTTTCAGTGCAAGCCACTGGCATGATGATCATGTAAAGGGACTGGCGAAAACAATAAGTGCATGCAAAGCTGCAAAACTTTCCTTCGGGTCAGCACTACAGTCAAAAGAGTTCGTTGCATTCCTTTATGCACATGAGATACAACCAGTGCAAGTCCTTGATAGAGGAGGAACTGAACTACTTCAGTGTCTGAAGAACTTGAATGAATCTGGGCGTCAACCAAAGCTTCTTAGCGAAGATACGCTAATCTTTGATTATGGACAGGGTGAGTTGTCTCATGGTTTACGCGTAGAATTGCGAGCATTATCTCCTTCAGGTAAACAGTTTGCAGATTTTATACAGCGTATTGGTGATTTCTCCATAAAAAGTAAAGGGCTACCTAAAGGCAGAATTTCCGAACCCTCGCGCAACCACCTTTCAGTAGCAATGCTTTTGACAATTGGAAATCAAGGTGTGTTGTTCGGAGCAGACTTGGAACAGGTGTCAGACTCCCAAAAGGGCTGGAATGCTGTCGTTATGAACAGACGAGGTCGACAACCACTTTCTCATGTGTTCAAGATCCCACACCATGGATCATATAACGCTTATAACAAGGAAGTCTGGAAGCAGATGGTTGATAAACACCCGTGGGCGATAGTTACACCATGGAGAAAGGGAGGAAATACTCTTCCGCAAGATTCTGACGTGACCCGAATAAAAAGCCATACAAATAATTGTTACATCACCAGTACCAAGTATCTGCCAACAAAGAAGCGTTATGACCGAGAAACAATTAAACAAATTAAGGCTACTAAGTCGAATTTCTGCCCTTCGATATTTTCTTGTGGACGGGTGACTATGCGATGGGTTGCCGGAACCACACCACCGAAGGTTACACTGGCAGACGGGGCTAAGGCCCTTTGAGTCAGATAAGCTTCATCAAATCAAGACATTCCTTATTCGATTTAATAGAAGGCGGCAAACGGCGGCTGGATGCTAGGGACATGGTCATGGGACTCCCGAGTCAAGCTGGAAAGCAACCGAACAAAAGGACTCTCAAGTTTCTGAGTGAGAGTCGGTTGGGAATTGTTAAATCCACGCATTTCCGATTGCATTATGAGCCAAAGTCGTTAGCAATTTTTTCGGGTCAGCAATGGCCAACATATCTTCAAAGTAAAGGAGACAGATCGACTTCTTGCCAACAAGATTTCTTCCAAATGGATTCAGTTTGAGGTGCTACGCTCCGCTATCAGCCGCTCGTATTCTTCCTGCCCGAGATAAGTGACATCCACCCAGTTATGGGCCATCTCGTCTACAGTTCTATCACCCCAACCCACCCACTGATCGGGGTCAGGATTGTTGGGATTATTCACCGTATTATCGTGCCAAGCGGTAGTCACCAACATGGTGCCCTTGGGTACGATGGGTGCCGAATCCTCGTCATAGATATAGTTGATTTGCCAGTTCCATTGGAAGTTGTCGACAAAGGAAAGAACCTCGCGCTCACCATTGGGATAGAAAGCTTCCATGGACATTGCTTTGCCACGCATATGCATGTGAGGCTGGAAATTTTCTATGCGGGCCGGTGCTGCAAGCACAAAGGTGCCCCGAGTAACTGCAATTTCATTAGGCGGAATGTCAAGACTGTTGGGGCCGCGCGCATCCAGCATACTCAATATGGTTCGATGGCTGGGTGGTTCATCGTGAAACCAGACTCCCAGTTCGACCTGTGCATCCGGTACCCGTTCTCCATTGGCATGCAAATGCACTTCCCACATGATCTGGGACTCCGGCATCATCAACTTGCCAGTATCGGGACGAAAAATCTGACCCGCCTTGCCTACCGCCCACTCCATGAACAGATTTGGACCCACCGGTATATCCACGTCTTGCGGCAGGCCGCGTTTATTGTCCTCCTGCTGAACCAGAAAAGCCAATGCGTGATGCACCACCTGACGACTTTGGGGGTTTACCGGGCGAATCTCAATCGCCTTGACCCATCTCTCTTCTTTCAGCCCGGTAGGGGTTGATGGACGAAACCACTTGTCTTGGGTTACAGCTGCTAGGTCAAAGGGTTCCGATGCCACGACCAGGTCGGGAGCTGCGCCCATCTGATCTTCCAACCGCCAGACTAGCGCATCATTAAACTCTCGGGATTCTGGTGTGAGCTCGGGATCACCTAACGGTGCACCTTGGTCGACCCAGGCTAAAATCTTCTGCCGTTGCGTCTCATCCAGACCCCGTTCGTTAGTAAAATCCTGGATTCCTATTTCGGGGTTCACATGCCAAGGTGGCATGACCCGGTTTTCCACCCGAAAACGAATCACTGGTGCATACATCTTGGCCTGCTCATAGGTCAGCAGGGACATCGGCGCAATAGAGTCGGGTCGGTGACATTCCTGACATTTCTCCTGAAAAATTGGGGCAATATCAGAAGCCCATGTCACCTCTTCTGTGCCGATCGCCAATACCGGAGTACAGGCTGCAAGGGCAACCAGCAAGCGTCCGGTCAGCCCTGTTATTGTTGTGCTGAACATTGCTATTTTCATGTTTCCTCTCCTAGAGGCTGCTTCATTATTTTTGACATTCAGATGCTTCCACCACTCACTGGCTGACCTCGACTCTGATAAACCCGTTGGTCCAGCAACACTGTGAATGACCAGCAACTTCAGGACCAGCCATATCGGTGATGCGGGCCCTGACAAGGTAGCTACCGACCTCACCGAAGGTGGCCTGGGTGGCAACCTCTCCTCCCGCCGCCGGGATCCTACTTTCAACTTGTGAAAACTCAACATCGCCAGGCCCCTGATGCTTGAACCAGTGCAAATCCACCGGGGGAGTGGTACCACTTCGGGCAACCAGCATGGCAACGATGCCACTGACCTTGCCGTCATCACTGACCCAAGCTTGCAGATTGACTGGCTTTCCAACCCGGGCCTCAACTGTTCCTGTGATAATCCCGGCAGGTCCATGGCCGTTGGGCCCTGCTTCGGAAAAGCGGATTTTTGGCGGGAAATTGCCATTTGCATCACCCACGATGGCGTCAATCACATAATCCGTATGGAAATTGGCGGGTATCTCAAAAGTCTTGCCGCGGTTTTCCAGATGCCAGACTACCTCCCGTTCATATCCTGTGGGGACGGTCACAGTAAAGACACCCCAGTGGCGACCGGTTTCGAAGCGAGTTGGTTGCCCTTGGTCAGCATCATCATTGGGAGCACCGATGATACGATTTGCGGGGCCGACAGGAATCTCCAGCACTTCCTCGCTGTTGCGGTTATAAAATCCGAAAGAAAGCTCTATTTCACCCTCCTCGTTCTCATACCAGCCTTCGAAAGCGGGAGTCACAGTCTGCCCAGCACGCATGCCTAGGTCTTTGCCCAACGGCAACAGTTCGACTGGCAGTGGGATACCCTGGGCCATCGCCACAACAGACAGGAATGTTAACAGCATCAGGCTTACAAGTTGCCGAGGTAACAATCGGATAATCAATGGGACTGACATTGTGAGCCGCATACGCTCTCCTTCTTAACTCTTGCATATCTAATAATGTAGCCAGTGAATTGCAGACTTTTTCCCTACTCTGCTATTGCATTATACCTATTATTTTCTGAAACACCCTGCCCTGGGCAAAACTCCCAATACATATCTCTGATTAATCAACTCGTTGTTCAATATAACCTTGACAGACTTGCCGCCGCTTGCAAAAACTATTAAGCCTTGGCTTACATTTTCGGATCCGTTAAACCATGTCAAGGATTATGGGACAAAAGGTTCAGACGAGATGAGTCTAAAAACCAGCTTTTCTCCATCGACCAAGGTAAAATGCAGGTTTTGAAACAGTGTATTGCCGTCCACAGCAACAACTGGCAGCCTCAGATCTCCTGCCAAAGCATTGTAACTGGCCATGTTTGGCACAGGGGCAGACAAGACTATGGTGGTGTCCTGTAATGCCCTAATTGTCGTGCCATCATCCCCGTTATCGACCGAAAATTGTAGAGTTTTGAATCCACTGTCGCCCAGGTCCAGGTTAACTGCCAGACGTTCATTCAGCGAGTTATAGTCTGCGCTTGGATAATCTTCATCCTCACTCACGATGACCATCCGCACCTGCACTAGGTGGTCTCGGGAAAAGTGCTGGCAATTCACCTGTTCGCCACCAAAGTAGTTAGAGGTCGGCGCAGTATGAATTGAGGTCAGGCGAACACCGGGTGCATTAGCAATCGTCCTGACCGTGTCCAATCCCGTACCGATGACCCGACCGAACACGGCGCTGTTGCCATTGAGGGCATGATTATCACTAACTTTTCCGAGAGTGATGAACCATGCACTGCCGACCCGTTCGTTATCTTCCTCGGAAATCCGGCGCATGGCGATGGCACCAGAAACACTACTGAGACCCGTATTTTCAAGCGCAATCGGCGGCTTGGTGGCAATGATCTCGGGGCCAACATTGCAGTTATTGTAACGGTATTTGCCGCCGCGAATGATCGAACCGCCTATGGCCGCATGAATATAGGAATTGTTGTAGACCCCGGCGCGCACATAGTCGAGGAAATGTCTGACTGTTTTGGGTGCTGCACGGTGATCCAGCTCCAGATAAAAATTGCCCAGGGAAGTCTGAACCATAACCAGGCTGCCAGCACTGACCTTTGAGATTGTCAGAGCAAGTAAGAATGCTGCACAGATAATAGAACAAAAAAGGTTCCAGATTGTTGCGCCTGATTGTGCCATGGAATGTTCCAGAGATTTAACCAGTGGACAGAGTAAACAGGTTGAAATCTCATCGGACTGATTGTCACGAAGGCTCTCTCCTGTGAATAATTACGGAGTACCTTGTGATGTGGATTGACCTTGGTCTGCTACTAATGCGACAGCCTGGTCATCAGTCGCTGGCGAAATCTCTTCAGCCGGTTCTAACCCTCGCCATCGGCTATCCCCTATGCTACCACGGTGGTCATTCAGCAAGGATACTGAAAGTGATGAGTGGCCAAAAATATGGAGCAAACCGGGTAGCACAGGAAGTTTCACCGAGACGATTCAAGCGAAATTTTCCAATAGCACCAACCCTCCCGATGAGACGCCAAAACGAACAAGCAGAAAAAGCCAGAGGAATTACTTCCCTCCGGCTTCTGCCTTGTTAATCAGATTCAACGGTTTAGAAGAACCTGAATGTCGCTGTCGGTTCCGAAACTAGGGAAACATTTCCATCAAGGTGGCCTTGTCGTCATCACTGGCCATGTGATTGAAGCTAGCAATAATGCCCGCTAGGGCCTTGGCAGCCTCTGGAGCATCAGGGTTTGCCTGGATTTCAGCCATTTGCGCCTTACCTTCGTCAGTGGCCGCATGGCTTATATTGGCTATGGTATCCGCAATATTGCGAAGGCCTTCCGGCATGCCTTCATTACCGGAAATTTCAGACAAAACTGCTTTGTCCTCATCTGTAGGAAAATGGTTCAGCGATGACACGATATCAGCGACTTGCTTCATCGCAGCCATGGCTGCATCATCCTGTGCCAAGGCGGATTGCATGAAAAGAATCGTTGCCACGACCCCGGCCAGCAGTTTTGGTAATACTTTCAATATTTTCATTATAGTCTCCAGTTAATCAAGAGTGCAGGGAAAACTTATAGCAAATTAAGTCTAAATCATCAGAACAGTCAGTCCAAGCTTTTCTTATAACCTTCAGCAATTCCCGGTGGTCTCCAGAGTTATTAATATCAAGGGGTTTCGGCGAACT
>JAPORB010000232.1:21688-34922 GCA_026710425.1 Gammaproteobacteria bacterium | reverse complement strand
TAAATAGGCATTTCAGCCATTCTGCGCTAGTAGCTGATGACGGATTCTCATGGCTGGCAGCGAGGATATTCTGTCTGTGAAAAGTATTTGATACTTCCCTGCCAGCTATTATCCGGCTATACTTCGCATAGAGTTCCCTGGGACATTGGCCAGCCAAAGATGTTCTTGAGCCGATATTTGTAAAACCGGAGGCAACTCGTTAGATGTTGTTGTGCAGGTCCGCAAGTCGGAAAGCCTTATGCATCGCGGGAGCCACCACCTGAACCTGTTGGTTCAGGGCAATTTTGACAGCGGTGTTTCGGGGAGCTTGATTGTAGCCACTAAATTTACAGGTGGCAGTTAGTTGCTCTCTTACCGGCATCACACCCTGCTACGCCTCTTCTGTTTCCATGAAGAAAAAAGACAAGCAGGCCCTCAGACAATCCCTGCGGGAGCGGCGCAAAAGCCTGACGCATGCCCAGCAAGTGGCAGCCGCTGCTGCATTGTTTGACTTGGTATCACGGCAGGATTTTTTCCTTGGCTCACACCGGATTGCCTTCTACAAGAAACATGATGGTGAAATTGATCCGCAACCGCTACTTCGATACGCACTCAACTCAGGCAAGCTGTGCTATCTCCCAGTCATTAGCGGTAATAACTCCGGCCAGCTAGCCTTTGCAGCAGTGGATAACAACACCCAGCTGACCGGGAACCAATGGGGCATTGACGAGCCTCCGCTGGAAACAACAATTGCGCCGCAATCACTGGATGTGGTGTTTGTACCATTGACCGGCTTCAGTGACGAGGGATATCGTCTAGGCATGGGCAAGGGATTCTATGACAAAACCTTTGCTTTCAGGCTGACCGATCAACGCGCTAGACCCGCATTGGTGGGACTAGCTCATGACTGTCAGTTGCTGGAAACAGTTCCAGCGACAGCACAACAAGCTTGGGATGTTCCCATGGACATCGTTGTGACTCCAAGCAAAATATACCGCCCCGGTACTGCATAGGGCGGTTTGCAGAGCATTACATCCTGGTCTTTCCCTGACCTGTATTCCTTGTTGTTATTAGTCCTGGCTTGCCGCCTGATATTACTGGTGCCTTGAACCGCTCTGGTTCAATGCAAGCATGATGGTGCAGTGCCTATTGTACGGGCGTGACTTCGTTACAAGGGTTACATCAGTGCGCTTTGTGCCACGCTACTGGCCAGTACCATCAGCACAAACAAACTGAATACAACCACTACTATATCTGGCTTCTTCTTCATGAAATTACCGTTAAGGTATCAAAGTTCTTTTCTTTTAACGGCAGTATTAGGCAAAGCTTTAGAATTAAAATCCTTGAAAAGCAATGAATTACCGCAATTAATTAGAAACTGTATTAAGTTTTGGCCAGAAAGATGGTGAAAAAGTACTTGTCAAAATCATTTTGCTGCCATTATACTGTATATAAAATCAGTTTTGGGGCAAGAGGGTATGACCATGAACAGCTCAACAAGCAATGCAGAAACGATAAACACTGTCATGAGAGTTGCCGCCAATGAGGATTCGGTAACACTCCATGATTCCGCAGCAACGCCGGAATCTGTGGGCGAGGTGTTCCTTAAACCTTTCGGGCAACCCATGCAGTGCAATCCACAGCCTGATATTAAGGGTGGCGGTCAGAAGCATCGTGGCTACAGCAGCGGCTTTCCACAAATTGACCGCAGACTTCCCGATGGTGGCTGGCCGCGTTACGGTTTGATTCAGGTTATTTCAAGGGGCCAGTCGAGTCTGGAGTCGATGCAGTTGCTGTTGCCGCTGATACGGTCCGTGATTGCCCAGGGCAAATGGATTCTCTGGGCGGCACCCCCTTGTGATCTCGCCGACCCGACCCTGTTGCATGCCGGTATTGATACCCGAAAAATCTTTGTCATCAAGGTCGAGACCTCGTGCAAGGAGGCAGCTGAAAGTATGGAAAAAGCACTCTTGACCCCGAACTGCGGTCTGGTGCTGGTTGGGCAGAACTGGTTGCCAGACGGATTCCTGCGGCGATTACAGCGCACTGCCGAGGTCGGCAATAGTCTTGCTATAATTTTCAAAAATAATGCAAGTAAGCACTCACATTCTCTAATGCGCCTTCCGATCAAGGGTTCTACTTATGGTAGAGAATGTTCAGATGTGGAACTGATACTGCCCGAGGTATGTCATCCCATGTTGTTTATGACTGATCGAGCTGCGCATTAGAACTCCGGGTCAATTGCCAAGGCTTCGCTACAAAACAGACATCACTCGCCCTATACAGGCGTGGGCCAGATTACCGATCGGGTAGTTTTGTAGCCGTCTCAAACTGCCCAATCTGTCTGAGGCAGATGAATAAGTCTCCAGAGCGGGTGGCACTGTTGAAGGCCGCTGACACCTCTTCATTGATGTGCTGTTGAGTGAATTGATCAGGAGCATCTGCTATAGTTCACCTCAGTCAACCACAAAGACCCTAAGCGGAAATGGTGCCGACTCTGTGATGGAATTGTTTCAATAAAATGCTCTGCCGTACCGCAAAGGTAAGGAAAATACACCAACAACCTTCAGCCTGGAAACTACTTAAATGTCTGTTCTACCTGTTTCTCTCCAACCCCTAGCTGCCAGTATGTTCCATTGGTCAGTAATCCGCAAAGTCAGCCGCTTTGCAATTCTGCTATTGCTTTCATGCCTGGGCTGGGCCTGCGCGCCACAATCGGGCGCTGATTACGATTTGTTGATCACAAACGGCACTGTTTATGACGGCAATGGTGGCGAACCCTTTGTGGCTGATATAGCTGTGGTGGAGGATCGGATAGTCGCTATTGGTCAGCTCGACGCGGTTGCCAAAACTGTGTTGGATGCCAGCGGCCATGCCGTGGCTCCCGGCTTTATCAACATGCTTAGCTGGGCCAATGAGTCACTAATGATAGATGGCCGCAGTCAGGGTGATATTCGGCAGGGCGTCACGCTTGAAGTTCTCGGAGAAGGCAGGTCAGATGGTCCACTCAACGAAGCCATGCGGCGCAGTGTACTTGAATCCGGTGCTTACGGGGGTGCAGATATCTCCTGGACCACCCTGGGCGAGTACCTTGAGGCACTGGTGGATCGTGGTGTTGCCACTAATGTGGCTTCCTTTGTTGGTGCTACCACGGTGCGTGTACATGAGCTTGGCTACGAGGACCGCGAGCCCGAAACGCAAGAGCTGGAACGAATGAAGGCACTGGTCAGAGAGGCCATGGAAGAGGGTGCCATGGGGATCAGCTCTGCCCTGATTTATGCCCCAGCCTTCTATGCCAGTACCGAGGAACTTATTGCACTGGCCAAGGTGGCCGGAGAGTATGATGGGCTGTATATCTCCCATCTTCGAAGCGAGGGTAACCGTCTGCTGGAAGCCGTTGGTGAACTGATACGGATTGCCACCGAGGGTGAGCTAGCCGCTGAGATCTACCATTTGAAAATGGCGGGACAGCAGAACTGGGACAAATTTGATGCGGTGGTGAGCAAGGTAGAGGCGGCCCGTCAACAGGGTCTCGAAATCACCGCAAATATGTATACCTACACAGCAGGATCTACCGGATTGAACGCGGCGATGCCGCCCTGGGTGCAGGAAGGTGGCTATCAGGCTTGGCGGCAACGCCTGATGGACCCAGAGGTTCGTGCCCAGGTTTTGAAGGAAATGACTATACCAACGGATGACTGGGAGAACCTGTGGCTTGCCGCAGGAACCGATTCCACCCTGCTGGTCGGCTTCAATAACCCCGATTTGCGCCACTATACCGGGATGAGCCTGGACGCGGTTGCAGCCGAACGTGGAAGCTCCGATGCTGATACGATCATTGATCTCGTCATTGCAGACGGCAGTCGGGTGCAGGCGGTGTATTTCATGATGTCGGAGGAGAATGTTGCCCGGGGTATCGCATTGCCCTGGGTGAGCTTTGGCTCCGATGCAGCCTCAATGACCAATGAGGGTGTGTTTCTTGAACGCAGCACACACCCGCGTGCCTACGGCAATTTTGCCAAGGTACTGGGAAAATATGTGCGGGATGATCAAATCATCAGTCTTGCCGAGGCTATTCGAAAGCTCAGCAAGCTACCAGCGAGCAATCTTAAGATTCGTGATCGTGGTGAACTGGTGGTCGGTAATTTTGCAGACATTGTGATTTTTGACCCTGCTAACGTTACCGACCATGCCACGTATGCGGCACCTCACCAGTATGCAACCGGCATGGAGCATGTCATTGTCAATGGCGAACTGGTTCTGTACCAAGGCGAGCACACTGGTGCATTGCCCGGACAGGTGGTCAGGGGACCGGGCTGGCGCGGCTGGACTGAATGACGGGCTAAAAATGCTGGAGAGATTTTGGCGGGTGTTAGACCGACAACAGATCCCCCCAGCAAAGCAGCTTCTGTGGAGGTAACGCTCTGGCCAGCCTGCGCTTATGTGAAAGGGATCTATGAGCGAATCAAGCACTATCCTGTCGATAATAGGTCTTGATGTTGCTGTTTCTTTTTGCTGTTGCTTAGATTTTGTCGGTTTTTGACCATTCGCTCATACATTCTATGCACAATGCTACTGCCCTGTTTTTCGAGCAAAAATGGAAAGAAGGCATGCACTGTACAGACCACACTGGCAAGTGCCAAGTTGCCGGCGAACGAAAGGGCGTGCCACATATGCTGCAGATAACTTTCGTCCACTTCCTGAAGATGCTGGTTCAGCCTATTCATACGAAACCCCTCTCAATTGTTATCTCTATTCTTCCTCCTCAGCGGTGTGCCTGTCCCTTGCCTGCATTGGTTTGACGACCAAATAGTGGTTCCTTAGCCATAGTGTGTGGATACTTAATCACTGGTATTCAACTAGCATCAGGCACATGATTATGCTAACAAAGCTGCGGTAGATTTTTTTTGCTTATTTTGCATACAATTTTATTTTTATAGAATATAATTCTTTATATTTGAATAATATTGGAATTGATTTCTATGGATAAGATAGATAGAAAAATTCTTGACCTGCTGCAGTCCAATAGCCAACTTTCCACGGTAGAAATCGCTGAAACCGTCGGCCTTTCCACCACCCCGTGTTGGCGACGTATTCAGAAGCTGGAGGAAGCAGGTGTGATCGCCAAAAGGGTGGTGCTGCTGGACCGCAAAAAGCTTAATCTGGGTGTGGATGTCTTTGTCGCAGTAAAGACTAACCAGCATAATCTGAACTGGCTGGAGCAATTTGCCAGTACAGTCAGCGAGTTTCCGGAGGTCGTGGAGTTCTATCGTATGGCCGGCGAATCGGACTACCTGCTGCGAGTGGTTGTGCCGGATATCGCGGCCTTCGACAGGTTTTACAAGAAGCTCCTGAGTTCTGCCGGACTGTCCGATGTGTCCTCTAGTTTCGCTATGGAGCAGATCAAATACACCACCCGGCTGCCACTGGATTACACCTGAGTCACCTTTCTAGTCAGGGAAGGGGCACCGGCAGATCCACGGGAACACCATAGCCCCTCTTTACTGCAGGACGGCAGGCGATACGCAGATACCAAGCCATAAGGTGAGGAAACTGTTCCAGGTCCATCTGCTGCCATTCAAAGCGGGAAACCCATGGCCAGGTGGCGATATCAACAATCGAATAGCTGTCGCAAAGGTACTTGCGTCCTTGCAAACGCCGATCCAGCACACCATAAAGCCGTCGGTTCTCCTGGCAGTATCGTTGCTCGGCATAGGCTGACTGGCCAGGATTGAACTTTACAAAATGATGAGTCTGTCCCAGCATTGGGCCGATACCGCCCATCTGGAACATCAGCCACTGCATTTCTTGCCAGTAGTTTTTGCTTCCGGTTTCGCTTATGAGTAGTCCAGTCTTGCTGGCGAGATACATCAAAATGGCCCCGGACTCCATCAGGCTGATGCCGACATCATGGTCAACGATGGCTGGAATCTTGTTGTTGGGGCTCAGGGCAATGAAGTCGGGATCATGCTGCTGGTTTTTTGTGATATCTACCGGGAACACCCGATAGGGCAGGCCCAGCTCTTCAAGCAGAATTGAGACCTTGCGTCCATTGGGGGTACTCCAGGTGTAGAGGTCGATGCCTGTTTTCGTTTGCATTTACTATATCTGTCCTTGTGGCATCTAACCCATCAGGTGGTGCCAAACTTTGCCGAGTGAAGATGGTTCCTTTGTTCTTTAATGGGTAGGCAGTGTGCCATATGAGAGGCATTGAACCGCAATTAGCGGTTATTCGATTCAGGCTTGCTGAATAAACTTGTAATCAATTTGTTTCCCCAGGTCGATTCGGTGATGTTCAGAGGCCATGGGATACTTAAGGCCGGTGGCGCAATTGAACAGCACCACAGACTCATCAGCACGAATCCGGCCAGTGGCCAGTTCTTGTTTCAGTGCCGCCATGGTGGCGGCCCCTTCCGGACACAGCAGGATGCCTTCAGTGCGGGCACATTCCCGGTGTTCCGCCATAATGGCCTCATCCGAGACCATCACCGCAAAGCCGCCACTTTCTCGAACTGCATCCAGAATCAGAAAATCTCCAACGGCCGCCGGGACTCTGATGCCAGCAGCAATGGTATGCGCCCCCTGCCAGGGTTCGGCATGCCGCTCGCCAGCTTCCCAAGCTTTGACAATGGGAGCACAGCCCTCGGCCTGGACAGCGACCATGCGCGGGCGCCGGGAGTCAATCCAGCCAATGGCTTCCAATTCGCTGAAGGCTTTCCACATGCCGATCAGTCCAGTGCCACCTCCCGTGGGATACAGAATGACATCGGGCAGAATCCAGTCCAGTTGCTCGGCCAGCTCAAGCCCCATGGTTTTCTTGCCCTCAATGCGATATGGCTCCTTAAGCGTAGAGACATCAAACCAGCCCATCTCTTGTTTGCCCTCGCCCACCACGCGACCGCAGTCATTGATCAAACCATTGGCAAGAAAGGTTTTAGCTCCCTGGAAGGCAATCTCTTGAATGTTGACTCTGGGAGTGTCCTCCGGGCAGAAAACATAAGTCTCAATTTCGGCACGGGAACAATAGGCTGCCAGAGCGGCACCGGCATTGCCATTAGTCGGCATTGCCATACGACTTACACCTAACTCTTTCGCCATGGAGACCGCCAGTGCGAGCCCACGAGCTTTAAAGGAGCCAGTGGGCAAGCGGCCTTCATCCTTGATCAGTATCTCTCCACATCCGAGCTGTTGCTGTGTTTTGCTGGCTGGTAACAACGGGGTCATCAACTCGCCCAGCCGGACCACGTTTTCGCTATGCCGCACCGGTAGGAACTCGCGGTAACGCCAGAACTCGGGCAGACGACTGATCAGATCTTGTTTAACAACTGCCTTGTGAAGTGCCTCCAGGTCATAGCGGACAAGTAAAGGCTTGCCAGACTCGGACAGACCATGCAGTTGATCCGCTGGGTAGTGCTTGCCGGTGAGACTGCACTCGAGATGGGTGACGAAAGTCGGGAACTGTTGCATTTGGAATTCAGTGTCGGCTAATTACTCAACCCGGTTTTGATATTTATCACGGTAACGATCATACAGCTGCTGCTGGGTACCGTTGAGGTCAATCTCACGGCCCTGGATGAATGCTCCCAGTACTTGGCTGGTGCGCATTTCAAGGGCATCACCCTCGGAGATGAAAAGGGTAGCATCCTTACCAGCTTCCAATGTGCCCACCCGATCTGCCACACCCAGTATTTCCGCATTGATGCGGGTCACCATTCCAAGAGCGGTTTCCCGATCCAGGCCGTAGGCTGCAGCCGTACCGGCAAAGAACGGCAGATTGCGCTGGCGGTCAATCGAAGTGGCACCGCCGCCAATGCCTACTTTGATTCCGGCTTCATGTAGCAGAAACGGTGTCTTGAAGGGCGCATCAACATCACTCCACTCCCGGAGCGGTAGGGCATGAATTCGTTCGTAAATGACGGGTATCTGCTCCGAAAGCAGAAAATCCTTGACTAGCAGTGCATCGGCTGCACCAACCAAAATGATATCTTTTACTCCGTAGCGACGGGCAAAGCGCACGGCATTGATGATCTCCTTCGCTTCGTCGGCATGGATGAACAGTTTGGCTAGTCCATTGAACAATGGCTGCATGGCCTGTAGATTCAGATTGAGCGGATCGCCGGTGTAGGCACTGGCATTCTGGAACAGTCTATCTAGTACCTGGGTCTGACCCTGATAGTCCTGATTGCTGACCCGCTCTAGTTGCCCCGACAGTAGATTGCGCTGATGATTCATGAGGGGCGGCCAATGCAGATGTAAACCTACATCCTCTGCCAGCAAGGCATCTTCCCAGTTCCAGCCATCCAACTTGAAGACTGAGGATGAGCCGGATATCAGGCCACCTTGGGGGGTGACCTGTGCCGTGAGGATACCGTTGAAACGGTTGGTGGGAATAATTTCGGAATCGGTATTGTAGGCAATGGCCGAGCGCACGCTGGCATTGATATCACCTTCTTCCACCACGTCCTGGGTTGCCCTGACGGATCCCACTTCACTGAGTCCAAGAGAGGAGTTGGGAAGCACAAAGCCCGGGTAGACATGGCTGCCTCTCAGATCGAATATCTCATGACCAGCAAGATCTGGGTCTTCCGCCGCCGTACCTACGGCGGTGATTATGCCCTCATCGAAAGTGATTACCCCATCGCCGATGACAGTACCATCGCCGACATGAATGATGGCTCCGATGAGTGCAATGGGTACGGACTGATCCGCAGCTGGCGTGGGCACGATGGCAGAAGCTATCGGATACAGCAGCAAGAAAAGCAGGGCCAAACAGGTCGGCAGGACTCTAAGAGGAATAAGGGCAGGAATGGTTACTTTCATGATTCTGCCTCCTCTCTACTGATTGCAGCAATCAGACGTGCTCGCTCGGAGGCGATTTGTTCTCGCAGTCTGACATCCTCGGCTCTGTCATAATAGGGTACCCCTTCGATCCAGGTGGTTTCGGGGGCGGCATAGATCGACAGCGGGTGGTCGGACCAGAGTACCAGATCAGCATCCTTGCCCTCACGTACACTGCCCATTCGATCATCAAGATGCAACAGGATGGCGGGATTAAGTGTGACCATTTTGAAGGCATCAATTTCGCTTATATTGCCGTATTTCACGGCTTTGGCAGCTTCCTGGTTCAGTCGGCGAGACATTTCGGCATCATCTGAATTGATTGCCACGACCACACCGGCTTCGGCCATCAGGGCGGCATTGTAGGGAATGGCATAACGCACCTCCCACTTATAGCCCCACCAGTCAGCAAAGGTGGAGCCACCAGCCCCATGAGCGGCCATCTTGTCGGCGACCTTGTAGCCTTCCAGAATGTGAGTAAAGGTGTTGATGTTGAAGTCGAAGCTTTCGGCCACCTTCATCAGCATGTTGATTTCTGACTGCACATAGGAATGAGCGGTCACCAATCGTTCGCCTTTCAGTACTTCCAGCATGGCTTCATTAATGAGATCGCGACGGGGTGCCGACATCCTGTTTTGCCGGGTTCGGCTAAGCGCATTATAGTTTGACCAGTTCTTTTCATATTCCAGTGC
Source organism: Gammaproteobacteria bacterium (assembly GCA_026710425.1). Classification (GTDB taxonomy): domain Bacteria; phylum Pseudomonadota; class Gammaproteobacteria; order Pseudomonadales; family Pseudohongiellaceae; genus UBA9145. The sequence goes on along the minus strand of JAPORB010000232.1, from coordinate 25,413 downwards.
CTGGCTGAAAGCATTGGCAAACACTTGCTCCACGCCCATGCGGGTTTGCGGATATCGAAACGAAAAAGGGTTGCGGCTGCGTTTAACATTTTCACCCAGGGCAAACTTGATGAACTCAGCTGCCCCCTCTATCAGCAGCCCCTCGGCAGGCTTTCCCCAGCGCATCTTGACGATAGCCGACTGCCCGCCTATTGGATTTGCCGAGCCGTGCAGCAACTGGGCTGCCACCACTCCACCCGCAAGGTTGCGGTAAATGTTGATGTTCTCGGCATCCACCACATCCTTCATGCGCACCATGGCAGAATTGGTCTGAGTCTCATTGATGTTGAAAAGCGCGATATGGGAATGTTCGTCGATGATGCCGGGTGTGAGATGTTTACCCGTACCATCAATTATCCGCACAGATCCGGCAACAAGATCGTTTCCAACTCCGGCAATCCGACCGTCGCGAACCAGCACGTCTGTGACCAGGTTACCAGCCGCCTCGTTGGTCCAGACTGTGGCACCGCGTACCAGAAAATCCTCCTGTTCCGGCAAGGTTGTACGACCATAGGCGGCAAACGGGTAGCGCAGTTTTATTGGCAGTTCATCGATTTCCTTTGCCACTTCGTCCCGGGGTGATTCCCCCGTAGTCTGGAGGCTGCTGAGCTGCCAGCTTACCTGTCTGCCATCCGGGTTAAAGCCGTTTCCTTGCCACCCATCGTCTGCTGACCAGCCACTTAGGCGCAACTGGTTGCCATCATCATCCACAGGGATAGACAGTGTGATGGTGTCTGCGTTTAATTCCAGTGCCACGGTTCGACTTTGTGCGTCCTCAAGCAGCAGTTTCGCTTTAGGAGTGACTTTCGCGAAATCCAGCAAGAGATCATATTGTTGGTCTGCAACAGAGAGAAGATAAGGGCCGGAGCGGTCATCCAGATCCTCATTCAGCAGATAGCGTTCACCGGCAATCCAGTTTTCCAGCAGCACAGTCTGCTCATCCAGCAGTGGACCGGAGGTGATCAGAAAATTGGCCAGTGAACCCGGCGCCAAGGAACCGATGGTGTCAGCCAGGCCCAGCATGCTGGCTGGAATGCTGCTCAGGGAATTGATGGCCACACTTTCCGGTAATCCCCTGTCCACCGCCTTGCGCAACTGCGTCCAGAACTCGGTATCAGACCCGCTGGTAAGCGCAAAAGTAATATCGGATTCGGCAAGGATTTTTGCATTGTAAGGTGCCATCGCCCAGTGCATCAGCGTTTCGAGAGATACATCCTCAGCGGCGATTGGATCGCTGACCTTGGGGGGCAGAGGCAGTGCCAGTGGCACTATCAGTTCAGCCTCGGTGGCGGCAATGAGATCAGCCCGGCGGTAACTGTCGCCTGCGGTTTTGAGTATGTATTGCGTATTAAATTCATCGCCGATTTTGTCTGCAGTCAGTGATTGTTGCCAGTTGCCTACTTCAATGATCTGCGGCAGTGTCTGGGTGGCTTGCCAAGCTTCAAGTGTACTATCAGTGAAGGGTCGCGGGTCCTGTCGGGTAAACCACTGTGCATCCAGTGCAGTCTGTCTGATCAGAGCAAAGGCACCCATAAGGGAAGCAGGCATGGATTGGGTGGAACTGCCCTTGTCCAGTGAGTAATGGGCTGCGACATCTGGCACCACGATGGCTTCGCTGGCGTTCTGATCGCCAAGATTGATCAGGGCGGAGGTGCCTCTGGCAATGCCATCGGCGCGGTGGGTAACGGCTGCCGAGAAGCCCAGTTTCCGCAATTCGCTGATCGCATCCAGATCTGGTGTGTAGGCGGTGCTGGCGCGAAAGTTGGCTCGAATGGCATCGTTGACATTTAGGGCTTGGTTGGTCGGGAATAGGTTTTCTGCGGCCCCATTGTCATCAACTGCCTCCAGTTCCGGTAATCCGATATTCGTGTAGATATCCACCAGACCGGGGTAGAGATAACTTCCAGCCAGATCAATCTCAAAATATCCCTCGGGCACATCGTTATTCGATGAAGTGGCCACGATACGCCCCTGCCGAATCAACAGGGTGCCGGATTGATAGCTGCCATCCGTCTGGTACAAGCTGGCATCGGTAAATGCATAGGCCCCGACCCTGTTATCTGCAATGCCATTGGGGGTGGCCGTTGGTTGGGCCAGCAACTCGGGTATGGCAAGCAGGGTCAATATGCAATGAAACACTTTGCTGGCCAGCGAGGCATAGCGGATATGCTGAATGAATGGATGTTCTTTCATAGGCCCGGATTCAAAACTGTCGCTGCAAGAGGTCATTTGTTACGCCGGGCCTTGGGACTTACAGTCCCCTCTCCCGACAGAAACAGTTTACCATTATCTCCGAGCCTTGATAAAACTGATGGGCTTGCAATGGTGGCAGGCAAGGATAAATTTTGGCAGGAAGTGGAGCAGATGGGTTGGGGCACTAGCTGAGGTATTGATAAAACGAGGCATTGGCAAAGGATGACTATGGAGGCAGCCAGACTCAAGCTTCGTTAATTTTGTCAAATTAGCTAGACAAAACTAAAATGTCTAATAGACTCGACAAACTTAAAATTGTAGAGTCTACTCGATACATGGAAAACACTCTGCTGGAAATTGCCCGCGACTGGAGCATTGCGGGTTCCCTGAAATAGTATCCAGCGATGACGGAGACCTGCTGTTGCGCCACTATTTCAGCGACATAGTGCAGCTCAGCGACATAGTGCAGCGCAACAACGAACGAACCGGCGCGCTCGTCTCTTAGCTTAAGGCCGTTGGTTAAGATGGTTTCGAATCTGCAGTCTTCGAACTCAGTCTGCGCAGACTAGCCTCCGCCAGTGGCATTGCGGTTGAAACCGTTGCTGCTTATCTCAAAGCCTATGAGAATGTCTATCTGATTTTTTCCTGTTCCTGGTTTGCTTACTCGGAACGAAAGCACTCGCGCCGCAACCAAAATACTATCCTGTCGATACCGCTCTGCGCCCCGTTTGTGTGACCCAAACGGGCAAGGATCTGGGCAAGACACTTGAATGTGCCACTTTCGTGGAGCTGCGAAAGCGAGGTCTTGTTGTATTCTACTGGCGCGATGCAGGGCCGGTTGATTTTGTGGTTCCTACCGACAAGGGTCCGTAGCCAATCCAGGTTACAGTGGGAAAACCCGCCGAGCGACATATGCGCTCTGTTGATGCATCTTATGAGAATTTTCCCTAAGCCGCAGAAACGGTATTCGTAACGCTGGACAACTCCCCGGATATCATTGCTGAAATTGGCGGTGACAGGCTGCGCTTGTGCTTGCCAAAATTGAGGGTGGGGACGTTCATGAAGGATTACCACCTGAAGAAGATAAGGAAACGTTTGTCGGATTCCGCTCAGCGTAAATTGCTAATGACCAAAAGGGCGAAAGCATCTCAATGCCAACAACTCTCAGGCCGCAGCCCAGTATCGTGGTGAACGGGGAAGTGGTAATTTGTGGTCGCAACTTTCAGGGGGTTGATGGTCTGACCTCAGCATCAAATTACACTGCGCGCCAGCTGGCGGAGTCTTGATGAAATTAAGGCTGACCAATTAACGGCTAATCGTCCTACCCTGCAGATTTACCAAACCACTCAACCCGATCTGTCCATTTTTACTCGCCTGCAAAAAATCGGCTATTTCCAAAACTGGTGATCGGTACTGACTGAAAAGCATTGGTAATCTATCCCTAGGTTTCCTCATCAGCGACTGATTTGCCCTCTACCTGAAAAATAGCTTGA
>JAPORB010000232.1:0-21497 GCA_026710425.1 Gammaproteobacteria bacterium | reverse complement strand
GCTTGATACCCAACGATTTATTCAGTATTTGAAAGAACCTTGGACTATTGCACAAGAGATAATGGCCCTGCCGGAAGCAAAGCGTCGATTACCAATCGTAATCGATGAAGTTCAAAAAGTGCCGCAGATACTTGATGAAGTGCATCGGCTGATCGAGAACGAAGGACTGAATTTCGTCCTCTGTGGTTCAAGTGCCCGCAAGCTTATGCGTGGAGGTGCCAATCTCTTGGGCGGACGCGCCTGGCGTTTCCATCTTCACCCATTAACATGGAGGGAGGTGCCAGAATTTGATTTGTTGCAAGCTCTTAACCGGGGTCTTATACCCAGCCACTACGACTGTTCAGAATATAAGCAGGCACTTGCTGGATATGTGACCGATTATCTTAAAGAGGAAGTGTTTGATGAAGGCCTGATCCGCAATATAGCCGCCTTTTCAAGATTTTTCGATGCCCTGAGCTTCAGCCACGGGGAAGAATTGAATTTTTCCAGCGTGGCACGGGACTGTGGTATGGATTCCAAAACTGTTCGTGAGTATTTCCAGATACTTGAGGACACCCTGCTGGGCTATATGATTGAACCTTTCTCCCAACGGCGATCACGTAAAGTAATTACAAGCAAGCCAAAATTCTATTTGTTTGATGTTGGTGTTGCTGGTCGAGTTTGTGACCGAACCATAGAGAGAACTCAAGGTGAGGCTTTTGGCCGAGCCTTCGAACATTTTATCCTCATGGAATTAATGGCCTGGCGCAATTATGGCAATAATGATTTTCCTGTGCGCTACTGGCGAACCAAAACCGGACTCAAGGTGGATTTCGTCGCAGGTATGTCGAGTCAAGTCGCCATTGAAATAAAGGGTTCGAGGGTTCGCAATGAACACCTCAAAGGATTAAAAGCCTTTATTGAGGAACACCAACCTGCCATGGCAATCTTAGTTTGCGCGGAACCCCGCGCACGATGCATCGGAAAGATCAACGTATTGCCTTGGGAAGAATTTCTGAATCGCCTCTGGGAAGGCGAGATTATCTGACTTTTAAACACTAAGCTTGCCGAAGTCAAAGTAGCAAAACCACCCTTCGTGCGCCCTCATGGCCCACTCTCACTGGCGAACACTATGACTTGAGGCTAGTTCTTGTGACTTCGCACATCCATCCTCCTTCAGCTGAGGTATTGGCAAGTGCGAGTGCCAACAGGGCCGTGGCCATGACGGAAGATCGGCTCAAGTAACGATCCGAAATTGGACAACGAGAGCTAAGTTGCAATCTTTGCTTAGCATAAAATATACTAAATTAAATACTTTATTATATATTGATATAAGCTGGGAATTCCTCGTTTTCGACAACGGGGTCTAACTGATATACGCTTAGATTTCTCCTCATCAGCCATGCCGACAGCGGTATGCAATATAGTGATCGTAGCGGCAATCAGGACGCGGAAAGATCACTAAAAGAGAGGGGGAAACAATCACCGGACCATATGTCCAAAAATTGCCCAGACAATGGCACTTACCTGTAATCAAGTCTTACATTGCTCTCGATTGAATAAAGGACACATTTATGGCCGTGTGCAATTTGCCTTGCTATGACACAATCAAAACAGTCAGCCATGCAGCTATGCATTTAGCAAGATCATTTTAAATTCGTCATCTTAGTGGTCCTTACCTGTTCTATTACGGTAATACAGCTACAGAATAACTAGCAGTCAGAACTGCAGATATAGAACAATCGTTATAATAAAAATAATTCTGATTCAATACACTTTGGAGTTAAACAATAGTTCAGTGGTGGTAGCTGATATCACGCAGAGAACTCATCAGTAAAATCTTCATGCAACCGCAATTTGTACTCAGCCAGCACTGATGCAATCAGTTCCGGGGTAGTAACTTTTCTGATATATTGATGCTTTTTCGTGTCTTTGCTCTGGTTGCCTGGCTCAAGTAGAGGTAATTACTTTGTTAGCAGTACAGCTTGTCACGAGAAATGGTGAACGGAGGAACTGATGCTAATATTCTACAAAACACTGTTCAGGAATGTTTGCACTATATGCGTAAGCCTAATGCTGTCCTGCAGTAATGATGAGACTCCGGCAACAGCGGATGACTCGGCAACGAAGCCAGCAGATGATCTGAACGCCTCTGACATCATATCACCAGCCTCCCCCGAGCTGGGTAGCTTCGGTATTGATCTCAGCTACCAAGATCCCTCCGTGCACCCAGGTGATGACTTCTTTCGCTATGCCAATGGCAAGTGGCTGGACAGTTTCGAACTGCCACCAAGTCGCAGTAATTATGGCTCTTTCACTGTTTTGAGTGACCGCTCAGACCAGCGGGTCAGAAGTATTATTGATGATCTTGCTTCCTCTGAGCCTGTTGCAGGAACAATCGAACAAAAGATTAGTGATTACTACCGCAGCTACATGAGTGTGGAAATTCTTAATGAGCTTGGCCTGGGTCCCCTGCAGCAGGGCCTAGCGACATTGAGAGAGATCGATACCGTTGAAGAACTGGTAACTGGTTTCGGCAGAGCCCGCATTGACAATACAGCCAGTGTCTTCGGCTTTTATGTCGGAGCTGATCGGTCTGATCCTGACCGACACCAGCTTAACCTGTCCATTGGTGGACTTGGCCTGCCCGATCGTGATTATTACCTGGAGGACACGGAGGAATTTCGGTCAGTGCGGGAAGCCTATGTTGTTCATATCACTCGCCTGTTTGATCTTGCCGGTATTGCAGACAGTGCCGCACAGGCCGAGGCAATTCTGGCCTTGGAGACACAGGTGGCTGAGCATATCTGGCCGCGATCACAGCGTCGAAATCGTGATTTGACCTACAACCCTATGACTTATGAGGGATTCAAGGCTGAATATCCGAGTCTCGATTGGGATCAGTTCTTTGCCGCTGCCGGTATTTCGGAGCTCACTGACCTGAATGTGTTTTACCCAAGTGCCATGGCTCCTGTTATTGAACTGATAAATACCATGCCGGTGGCAGACTGGCGTAGTTTTATGACTTATCGGTTTATTGCAGATAGTGCCAGCGTGCTGACTGAGGAGATAGACAAGGAGGTGTTCAACTTTTATTCCACTGTATTGAACGGGGTACCCGAGCAGAGGGAACGCTGGGAACGCGGTGTTATGCGTGTGGGGTCACTGGCCAGCTTGGGCGAAGCACTGGGACAGGTTTATGTGCAACGCCATTTTCCGGAATCTGCCAAGCAGCAGATGGAAGAGCTGGTAGAGAATCTGCGCACTGCCCTGCGTCAGAGCATCGAGCAAAACCAGTGGATGGGTGACGCTACCAAAGCCGAGGCGTTTCGGAAGCTGGAGTCGTTTCGCCCCAAAATTGCCTATCCAGACAAGTGGGAGGATTTTTCTGCTCTGGAAATTCGTCGCAATGACTTGTTCGGCAATGCCCAGAGGATTCGGGAGTTTAACTACGCCGACGAGATCAGTCGGCTGGGCAAACCAACAGATCGTGATGAGTGGGGCATGACTCCGCAAACAGTTAATGCTTATTACAATTCAGCCTTCAATGAAATCGTTTTTCCCGCCGGTATCCTGCAACCACCCTTTTTTGATCCGGCTGCCGATATGGCCGTCAATTATGGTGGAATTGGTGCAGTTATCGGCCATGAGATGGGGCATGGATTTGATGATCAGGGTTCTAAATCAGATTGGGCCGGGATTCAGCGCAACTGGTGGACTGATGAGGACCGAAAGAGATTCGAACAACAGGCCACTGCACTGGCCGAGCAATATGGCCGGTTTCAGCCTGTGCCAGGCTATTTCATTGATGGTCGCTTTACCCTTGGTGAGAACATCGGTGATGTCGGAGGTTTGTCCCTTGCTTATCGTGCTTACAAGATGGCATTGAATGGCGAGGAGTCGCCGGTAATCGACGGGTTTACTGGCGACCAGCGGTTTTTTCTGTCCTGGGCACAGGTCTGGCAACGCAAGTACCGTCAAGATGCGCTGATTCAACGATTGACTACCGATCCTCATTCTCCCTCAGAGTTTCGCGTCAATGGCGTGGTGCGCAATTTTGACGAGTGGTATGATGCCTTTGATGTACAGGCTGATAATGCTTTGTATCTGCCGCCAGAACAGCGCGTACGAATCTGGTAGATTAAGCATATCCGGCTTAATGAATGGAACTACTGTAACGATACCGTTGAACTGAGTCTGACATTAAGGCATGCAGTTTGAGGTTGAAATGATCAGGGATTTACGTTCAATGAGATCCATGTACTCCATCCAAACTCGTGCCTCCGGTTTTTGCCTGTTGCTGCTGCTTGGTTATGTCTGGGCAGCGTATGTCCATGCACAGGACAGTTACGATATTGTATTGCGGGGTGGTCAAGTAGTAGATGGCACTGGTTCGCCTTGGTACTACGCCGATGTGGCGGTGCAGGGTGACCGCATCGTGGCCGTTGGCCAGTTGGGGGCGGCAGCAGCCGCACGAGAGATCGATGTTTCGGGACTGGTGGTGGCACCAGGTTTCATTGATCCACATACCCATGCGATGAATGGCATTTTTGAAGTGCCCAATGCCGAAAGTGCCTTGCTTCAGGGGGTAACCACTCTGACCGAAGGAAATGACGGCTCGTCGCCATTTCCTGTGGACGAGCATTATCGAGCCATTGAATCACTTCAGATTAGTCCCAACTGGGCCATCTTCGTTGGTCAGGGAACTATTCGACGCGAAGTTATCGGGGAGGATGACCGCGAGGCTACAGCGGAAGAGATGGCACGCATGAAACAGATGGTCAGGGAAGCCATGCAACAGGGAGCCCTAGGTATTTCCACTGGTTTGTTCTATGTTCCTGGCACCTTTACTTCCACCGAGGAGATCATTGAATTAAGCCGGGTCGCTACCGAGTATGGCGGTATTTACATCTCCCACATGCGCAATGAAGCCTTTGCCCTGATCGATTCCGTGAACGAAACCATTCGCATTGGTGAAGAGGCGAATATTCCTGTACAGATGACTCATCACAAGGTGATCGGACTGCAAAACTGGGGTGCTTCGGTTGATAGTCTGAGATTGGTAGACGAGGCGCGAGCCAGAGGAGTGGATATCACCATTGACCAGTACCCTTATACGGCATCACAGACGGGAATCAATGCCTTGGTTCCACACTGGGCACAGGAAGGTGGTCGGGAGCAATTGTTATCGAGATTACAGAGTCAGGAAACCCGACCACTTATTAAGAATGAAGTAGTTAATCTGATTTTGTACGATCGCGGTGGCGGTGATCCGAAGAATGTTTTTATTTCTCGCAATAGCTGGAATCCAGCAATGGCTGGCAAGAACTTGGCTGAACTGACCATCGAAGCTGACATGGAACCGACACCGGAAAATGCTGCAGATGTGGTGTTTGATATTATTCGTGGCGGGGGTGCTACAGCTGTGTATCATGCCATTGGCCCCGAGGATGTGGATCGCATAATGCGGCACCACACAACTGCCATTGGTTCCGATGGGCCGGTAGACGTTTTCGGTGAGGGTGCTCCGCACCCTCGGCAGTATGGATCTTTTGCAAGAGTCTTGGGCCACTTCGTACGCGAGCGCGGTATTCTGACGCTGGAAGAAGCTGTCAGGAAAATGAGTAGCCAGTCGGCGCGCCGTCTGGGCATTCATGATCGGGGGTTGGTGACCAAGGGTTACTTTGCCGATATTGCCGTGTTTGATGCTGATGAGATCATTGACAGAGCCACCTTTGAAAATCCGCATCAATATTCGGTTGGCATAAAGTATGTGTTGGTCAATGGTGAAATCGTGGTGGAAGAGGGTCGGCACACCGGGCGTCGCCCTGGGCGCATTCTGTACGGCCCCGGCTATTCCGGAGAATAAAATGAGTGCAAGAAAAGCTTGGGTCAGTTCGCATACCTTGCATCGCCATGGTCTGTTGGTTGCCTTGTGTCTGGTTAGCAGTTTTGTGCTGGCGCAGGAAGTGGCATATCAGCCTGTTACCAGAGAGGAACTGCGTGTCAGTCAGCAGGCAGGCCCATTGGAGTGGAAGGTGCTGGTGGATGCTGTCAATCTGGGTGGCACAGAAACCCGCATCGCCGAACTTACATTCAATACGAGTTATGTGGGTGAGCCTCATACCCATGATGCCATTGAGATATTCTACGTGCTGTCAGGCCGCTTTGGGCATAATGTCAATGGTGTTCCCGCTGTGCTGGAGGCTGGCGAGATTGGTATTTGTCGACCTGGCGATACCATTATTCACAGCGTCGAGGGAGATGAACCGGCTGTTGTGCTAACGATCTGGCTTCCTGGCGGTGCTTTTGCACCTCTCCATGTCCCCTAATAAATGTCGGATACTCCAGTTTAGAGACAGATTTATCTGGTAGTGTGTACAGAATAGTAAATTGTCCTTATGTTAAGGAATCAGTGCATACTTTATCTATGCAAGTTTTTATTTCCTCCTCTCTGCCCACTAATAATTCATTCCGTACTTTATAAATATTGAATACTCAGTCCATTTCATGGTAATGAATTAAGCTTTTCCAAAAACATTGTCAAAGATTAATGAATAAGCTTGAATTATGTTTTTTGGCAAAAAAATAACCTATCTTACAGCCTTTAAGTATGTGATGAGTTTTTCAGTACATTGATATATTGAGGCTTCAAGACACAACCTTAATCGATTAGTCAATAAAATATCATATAAGCGAATTGTCGACTGTCTACTCAAAATTTTAAGAGCAGTATCTTCTATAGGAGATGATGATTCGAGATCAACTTGGGTATTGATTTAACCGCTGCACTTAATTCAAACAAATCTGCCCATTGTTTTGAATTCAATATGCTAGGGAGTAGGCCTCTCGCCGAGGGTCTGCGGCCGCTGTCAGCACACCGGTTGCTGGATCATGATGAATCATCTGGGCACCACCAAAAGTCGCAGTCCAGCCTTCAATCAGGTCAATTGCATGGCCGCGGTTTTCCAGTTCTGCCAGAACCTGTGCTGAAATCCTGTCTTCTATGGCGAGATTAACCCCTGGCAGAGATCGAAATCGTGGTGCCTCAATAGCCTGCTGTGGTGTCATACCAAACAGTAGCAGATTGTGCGTGATTTGCAGGATAGTCTGGGTCTGGCTGTCTCCACCCGGGGTCCCCAGCGTGAAGGCGAATCTGCCATCGGGATAGAGTGCCATGACTGGTGACAGGGTGTGATAGGGACGTTTGCCGGGTGCAATCCGGTTGGGGTGATCTCTCTGCAAAGTGAACAGGGATCCGCGGTTGTGCAGAAGAATACCTGTAGCCTCATCCAGCAACCCGGAACCAAAACCAGCAAAGTTGCTTTGAATCCAGCTGACCGCATTGCCCCATTGATCCACTGCTGTGAGGAATACGGTATCACCGGTATCTGAATGGTTGCCATTGGACACGGCAAAAATCTCATCACCAAAGCCTGGAGTGACTTCTGTAGCGGCTACCTGACTGTCCACAAGCTCGGCCCGCCGGGCCAGATAGTCCGGGTCCAGGAGTTGCGTGACGGGAACTAGGGCCAGTTCAGGATCCGCAACCCAGCGATCACGATCGGCAAAGGCCAGCTTCTTCAACTCTATCAGGTTATGTAGGTAATCAGCACTGTTATGCCCCATTGTAGATAGTGGCTTTGAATCGGCCATGGCAAACAGAGCCAGCTGGGTAATGCCTTGGGTATTGGGGGGCATCACAATGAAACGGTGTTGCAGATAGTCGCCTTGTAATGGTTCAACCCAGGTCGAGTTGTGGGATTCGAAATCCCGGCGGCGCAGGTAACCGCCAAGTTCGGTGATAAAGGCAGAGAGTCTGTCTGCAATTGCACCCTGATAAAATCCCTGTTTCCCTTCAGTGGCAATAACTTCCAGCGAATCAGCCAACCGGGGATTGCGTAGCAGGCTGCCGACTGGTGGTGCAGCACCAGCGGGCAGATACAGTGATCGTCCCGCCGCATTAAGGTTACCACCCTGTTCTTCAAAATCCCGGGCCAGTCGGGTGGAGACTGCAAAGCCGTTGCGGGCATAGTCAATACCAGTGGCCAGCAGTTCAGTGAACTCCATGGAACCATACCGCGCATGGGCATCAACCCAGCCAGCGACCGCTCCCGGCACTGTCACCGACAGTGGTCCGGTGTTCGGCACCTGTGCCTCGCCGACTGCCATGAAAAATTCCGGGCTGGCAAGTACACCAGCCCTGCCACTGGCATTGAGTGCTGTTATCTGTTGCGTATCGCCCTCGTAGAAAATACCGAAAGCATCACCGCCTATACCATTCATATGCGGACGCACAACCGCCAACACGGCGGCCATGGCAATCACGGCATCGGTGGCATTTCCTCCACTCTGCAATATACGCAATCCTGTTTGTGCCGCCAGGGGATGACCTGCAGAGACTGCCCCGATCTGTCCACGCACGTCAGGACGATTCTGAATCGCATACTTTGTGGTGGTGAAAACGGGCCCAGGTACTGCAACGGGTGTGCTGTCCGGCCCGGAGGAAGTAGCAGGATCGCTACAATTGATTAAACCCGAAGCAAGCAGGAGTGCCAGCAGGCCTTTGAATAAAATGGCTGGGGAGGTAACTCGAAGTATCAACATTGAAATGCCTTGGCAGGTAAAAAATCAGGGCAGAGTATAAACGCCTGAAGTTGAAATCACACATTCATTCAGCATAACAAGCAAGCAACCGGAGTCAATCACCCACAATTCAGAATAGGAATCTAACCAGCGGTGATGAGTCTCTGGTCACTCTTTGGCAACGATACTTATTGTCACCTTCTTGGGAGGCCGACGGCTAGGCGCGATACGGTTTCAATCAGAATTGACCGCCTGAAGTGGATCGCTGGAACAACTGGTCAGGCCCAGCATAGGAGGTTCGATTGAGAAGCTGAAAGGTGCTGCCCGAAGCAGAGCGTTCATGCCAAGCAGATTGCGTCCACCGCTTTGCTCTACTGCGATTTCCAATGGTCCCAGATCGCAGTCGCCACCTATATAAAAATGTTCAATCAGGTAGACATCCAGCAGCTGCACCTTGCCATTAGCCATGCGGGCAGCCACGCTTCTCTTTTTTTGGTAATCGGTGTGCCGACTTAAGGTGCGAAATAAATCCCTGTCCACCGTGACCATACTAGCACCAGTGTCAACCAGAAACTCAGCTCCAGCATCACCAATTGTGGCCGAAACTGTCAGGCTACCGGATCCAGTTGAGTGCAACGGCACTTGATGTTTGAAGAACAGGGTTGATTCTGGGGGTTGCGCCAGCAACGGAAGCCCGGCTGTCGTCAGCGTGATGCTCAAGATCATGGCAAAAGCAATGATTGGGATTTGTCGCATAAAATATCGTTGCAGCTGACACTTCAATCGGACATTTTTGCCCGATTATTGAATAAACTGGAAATAAGGTGTGCAATTTATGTGCCATAATCAAGCAATTGATATTGTTGATAAAAATAAAATTAAGGCACCAAAATATGCTCTAAATTGGGTCTTATGCACTTTTTTGGTGCTTTAATATAGTTAATATCTATAATCAGTTGCGTTTATTTTTATTTGATTTATCACCAAATACTGTTACAATTCTACTCGTTCCACCCGTGTTTCACTCAAGCAAGTAGGAGGTTAGTATGAGAGCATTACTTATCGCTGTCGCAGTTTCTGGCACCTTGATTGCCTTATCTTCAACGAGTGCTGTTGCCCAAACGGAAAACCAGCAGACCATTACCGTGTGGGATACGGACTTTTCAGGGGCTCCGCCTCACAAGCGCAAGCTCAAGAAAATCCCAGTTACCGATGAGGCTTCCCTGGAGATTGACGGCAAGGAAGTTCGCACCGAAATCGTTTGGAAAACCGACTTTCGTGGTAAGCCGCCCTTCAGGCGTCGCTACATGGAAGTTCCGGTAGTGGATGCGGCTAGCCTGGAATTGGAGCAGGCCAAGCAGACCAGTAAAAGGCATCGTTGGCCAAAATACCGATTCAAGCGCCACCCCTGAACGATGATTAATTCAAAATCCTGGCGGCGGGTTATAGATAATAGCCCGCCGCCTTTTTATTGCCCCCTGCCCATTCTTGTTTTATTTCATTAAAAGTCGCCGAGCAGTACTGTCATTACAGTGCAAGTTAAATCCAGGAGCCTAGGGCTGGCTGTCATTTCACTTTTCTGACTTTTGGTATCATGGATTTTTTGCCCGTCATTCGGATATCCTGCCAAGCTGACTTTTTCAGACTACCGTCAGCGGTTTTTCCGATTCAGGGGATGACCCTATCAATGATCAATGATCTTGTCACAGAAAAGTCTGTACACGGTTTGCAGCAGCTTTTAGCGTTATGCCATAGTTAAGTCAACTGACTGGTTAAAAACTCTCAGCATAGCAGTCAACCTGAAGCTTCTGATTAATTGACCTCAAAATAAGGCTTCTATTCACCGCAGATGTCAGCAAAGATCGTCCTGAAACAAAACGGCAAGAATATCAAAGATCATGAAAGCTGCATCTCAATCGGGCGGATGCTACGATGACTTTTGACTGTGCAGTTTTGACACTGGCATGCTTGCCCCTTGCCACTAAAGACTCACGCAAGGGGATTTTACTGATGCCTGTTTTCCCCTACATTAAATAACATAACAACGTGGTGCCAGAGTGGGAGAACAACAAGCGAAGTTGCGATTAGGTAATTTTACCGACCATTTCGATCAGAGTGCACGCACTGCAGTTGATGAACAGGAAACCGTTTCCGGCTGGTCTGTTGGGATGGTGCTGTTCGGTATCTGTCTGACCTTGCCTACCCTCTATACGGGTGCATACACTGTCGATCAGTTGGGATTCCTCGGTACCGTTCAGGCAGTTTTTCTGGCCAGTCTGGTGCTGGCACTCATGTCCATCCCCGCTGCGATTGTGGGGTCGGAAACCAAACTGAGCAGCTATCTTATTATTGAGTTTGTGTTCGGCAGACGCGGTTCAGATTTTGTCAATGCCTTGCTGGGCCTGACGCTGCTGGGATGGTTTGCCGTGACTGCCGGCTTTTTCGGTGAGACGCTGGCCATCGCCTGTATCGGCTTTTTTGGCAGTGCTCCACCAGTTTGGCTGCTAACCCTGATTTCTAGTTTGCTGATTATACTCACCACGCTGTTTGGCTTTCGGGCGATTGACAAGTTGGCACTATTTGCGGTGCCAGTGCTTATACTCTTCCTGCTGTATGTCAGTGGACTTTCGGTGACTGACAGCAACTGGGAAACTTTGCTGTACAGTGAGGCCTCCAATCCCGCCTATTTTACCACCGCTGTATCGACCGTCATCGGCAGTTTGATCGTCGGGGTAGTATTGATGCCGGATCTCTCCCGTTATGCCCGCACTCGCCGGGATTGTGTTTCTGCATCAATTCTGGGCAATGGACTGGGCAATCTGTTCTCTATGCTAATGGGTGTCATGCCGGCCTTGGTAACTGGTCTGCTCGACCCCATGGCCTGGATGATATCATTGGGGCTGCTGGGTAGTGCATTCATCACCCTGGTGTTTGCTACTTGGACCACTAACAGTGTTAACCTTTACAGTACCACTCTGGCCGTAGCCATCATCAGGCCGCACACCGCCGAATGGAAACTGGCGGTGGGCTGCGGTGTGTTCGGCACTGTTCTGGCCATGCTGGGAATTACAGACTTCTTTATCGTCTTTCTGGAATGGCTGGGAGTTATTGTGCCTCCGGTCGCCGCAATCTATCTGACTGACTATTTTGTTCTCGGCCAAAAAGACTATTCCCTTTCGCTACGCCACAAGCTTCCTGACTACGATTGGGCAGCACTGCTGTCGTGGTTTGTTGGTACCCTTTTGTCGGCACTGGCTTTCGTGATGGACTTTACATTCTCCAGCATTCCCAGCTTTGATGCACTGCTGATTACTGTTCCAGTTTATCTTTTCTGCCGAAAACTGCTGTGGCCGGTCGAGCTGCAGCGTACGCGGGTTTATACCTAATGCGACTTGGAATTGATGTTGGGGGAACCCATACGGATGCAGTGTTGTTGAATGGCTCAGAAATCGTTGGTTTTCATAAGGCACTGACCAGCAGTGATGTAAAACAGGGCATCATCGACAGCCTTGATGCGGTGTTGGTGGCTGGGCAGGTTGACACTGCCGAAATTGATGCCGTGATGATCGGTACAACCCAGTTTACCAATGCGGTAATTCAGCGTTGTGACCTATCTCCAACAGCACTGATACGGGCCTCGTTGCCGATGGGCTCCGGCGTGCCTCCCCTTTGTGACTGGCCTGAGGATGCCCTTGCGGCTGTGGGTGACCACCAGTACATGATACAGGGCGGGCATCTGTATAACGGCAAACCTATCGCCGAACTCGATCATAAGTCACTGAACAGGGCAATCGCTGATATTTCCAGCAAGGGGATAAAGGCGGTGGCGGTGGCTGCATCTTTCTCACCGGCAGTGGCGGAGCATGAGTTGTTAATGGCTAAAGCCGTGCGGCATAGGATAGCTGATGCAACTGTTACCCTAAGCCATGAGATAGGTCGACTGGGACTTCTGGAGCGGGAGAATGCTGCGGTGCTCAACGCCGCGCTGGTTGATTTGGCCCGGCATGTTGTGAATAGCATGGAACGGGCATTGATTGAACGGGGGATTAACTGTCCCGTTTATATCAGTCAGAACGACGGAACCTTGATGGCAGCTGCAACCATAGCCCGTTATCCGGCACTTACTTTTTCCAGTGGACCGACAAACAGTATTCGCGGTGCAGCACTTTTATCCGGTTTGTCCGATGCCATTGTGGTGGATATTGGTGGAACCACTGCCGACATAGGCGTGCTGGCCGACGGATTCCCCAGAGAAAGTAACAGCCATATTGAGGTTGGTGGAGTGCGCACAAACTTTCGCATGCCGGATATTCTTCCCATAGGCTTAGGTGGCGGCTCCCTGGTGGCATTGAATGGTCGAAAAATCGGTCCGTCCTCAGTTGGCTATTGCCTGTCCACTGAGGGATTGGTGTTCGGTGGAAATACCTTGACCGCAACCGATATTGCCGTGGCCAATGGCTCTTGTAAGTTGGGAGACGGAGTCCACGTCGCACATCTTCAGGCTGAGGTTATTGAGACTGCAACACAACGGATGCACGAGATGATTGATGAGGCGGTGGACCGTATGCGTCCAAGCGAAAAACCGGTTCCGGTCATACTGGTCGGAGGCGGTGCCATTCTGATTTCCCGCTCCTTGAAGACGGCATCACAACTGATTCAGCCTGACCATGCCGATGTGGCCAATGCACTGGGGGCGGCTATTGCCCTAGTGGGAGGCGAGGTAGAACACTTTGTGAGCTATTCGGCCATTACCCGGGATGAAGCACTGACGCAAGTTACGCAACAGGCGCAGCAGAAGGCCATCGCAGCTGGTGCTGATGCGGAAACCTTGAGGGTGTTGGATGTTGAGGAGACTGTCATCAGCTATATGGATGATGCTGCGGCACGGCTGCGAATCAAAGTGGTCGGCGATTTGCGACAGACAGCATGAAACAACTAGGAGCTGAACACATCAGGGATTTGTGTGCAGGTGCAGCCTTTCTGGCCACTGGCGGTGGAGGTGATCCCTATGTTTCCATGTTGCTGGCCGAGCGACTGCTGGCAAGACATGGGCCGGCAACACTCATTGCGCCTGATCAGGTTCCCGATGATTTTCTTGTGGTCAGTATTGGTATGGTTGGTGCGCCCACAGTGACCCTGGAACAGTTGCCAACGGAAGATGAAGCTATCAATGCGTTAAACCGATATGAAGAGCTTACGGGAAGATCTGTGGATGCCGTAGTGCCTTTTGAGGTCGGTGGAGGTAACAGTACCATTCCTCTTTTTGTTGCAGCGATGAAGGGCATCCCTTGTATAGATGGAGACGGGATGGGAAGGGCACTGCCGGAAGCGCAAATGATGACCTTCCCTATTTATGGAGCGCATCCGACTCCGGCGGTTATTGCCGATGCCTTCGGACATACCGAACTGCTTGAATGCACGGATGTGCATGAATTTGAACGCCTAATTCGCGGCAAGGCTGTTACCATGGGGGGCATGATCAGTTCCGCCGAGCATGGCATGAGCGGTAAATCGCTCAGGCGAAGTGCCGTTCCAAAAACCATCAGTTTTGCCACCCGCCTTGGCGCACTTTTGTGTCAGCATGGGGGAACGATTGAGGCCATAATGACGCAACTTACTCGGTTGTTTGAAGATAGTGAATATGGTCTCATCAAACTGCTGTTCACTGGCAAGGTAATTGATACTGAAAGGCGGATTGTTGGTGGTTATGACATCGGCTCAGCCACATTGCAAAGTCTTGATAATCCTGCGTGCAGGATGGAGTTAATGATTAGGAATGAGTATCTGGTGGCCAAGGTGAATCAAAAGGTGGTTGCTTCGGTACCCGATCTGATCTGCATTGTGGAACAGGAAACCTCTCGTCCGTTAAACGCCGAGCGTATGCGATATGGGCAAAGGCTGAGTGTGTTCGGTATCGGGTGTACCCATCATTACCGTACACCTCAAGCACTGGCACTAACGGAACCAAGGGCATTTGGCTTCGATTTTGACTATGTGCCATTGGAGGAGTTGTAGGCCGACAGATTGATGTACTGGCGGTTTGCAGCTGAAGACTTCAGCCGTGTCGGTACATGACAGGTTGTACAGAACCGCAGTGGTGAAATTCACCATTTATTGAGATTTAACACCAGACCGCATCATGTTAAGTTTTTGATATATTGATTAATTTATTGGTTGGCACAGTTTTCGCTTTATCCTAATTAACCGGAGAATCGAGTGCAGCGATTCCGGGTCTGTTGGACTCATTGTCTTATACATTCAACTTCTGTGGATCAGTAGAAGGTGTTGAGGGCAGCGGAATCAACAGCGGGTGAGTCATAGTCTAAATGCTTTCGGTTGTCCATTGTTGGAAGGAGCGCATTACTGCGAGGCAAGTATGAAACTTATTGGTAATCTGGTCGTTATTTTTCTGGTAATCCTTGGTATGCTGGCTCTGATTCCACTGGCCAGTCTCGGTGTCGGCATGGTGCTGGGCACTGTTTTCGCTTTGGTATGCTTTGTCATCTGGCTGGCACCATTCTGGATTATTGCCACTTCCGAGCAGACCTTTGGTTTAGAAAAAATTGCCTGGCTACTGGCCATGATTTTTCTGAGCTGGTTTGCCTGGGTCTTTTACTTCTTCCTGGCACCTATCAAGCCTAGATCTCAATATGGTTACTATGAGGATGACTGCTATTACGACTACCGGTGACTGACTGTGATGTCATCTACCGCCAATTGTAGGGTCAGTTGCCAGATGGTAAGTCATTAAGGTGTGAAATAGGTACCGAGTTAGCCCGCAGGATTCAGGATCTGACGCAGGCCATCCACAGTTGGTATCATGTCGTACATCTCGCATGGGAGTTATGATGCCGATCATCGAAGTAACGAATCTTGCCAAGCAATATCCGCAACCTGACAACAAGACAGAGCATTTTTTTGCAGTAGACGGTGTCTCGCTACAGATTGAGCAAGGCGAGATTTTCGGCATTCTCGGTCCCAATGGTGCCGGTAAGACTACTACGCTGGAAATGCTGGAAGGACTGATTGACATTGATGGAGGTAGTGCCATCATCAATGGCATTGATGTCAGCAGTAATCCACGCCAAGTTAAGGAAATCATTGGTGTGCAGTTGCAGGCCAATGAGTATTTCGACAAGGTAAGTCTTCAGGAATTGCTGGCTCTGTTTGGTGCCCTTTACAGGCGCACCATCAATCCACTGGCTTTGCTGGAAAAGGTGCAGTTGAGAGAAAAGGCTAGGGAAAAGCCGGCCAACCTGTCCGGCGGTCAGAAACAAAGATTTTCCATCGCAAGTGCGCTGGTCAATGATCCCAAAGTATTATTCCTTGATGAGCCAACCACCGGACTTGATCCGCAAGCAAAACGCAACCTGTGGAATCTGGTTCGCGGCCTCAACAGTGCAGGAATGACCATCGTTTTGACAACTCATAATATGGAAGAAGCTGAGGAGCTTTGCGACCGGCTTGCGATCATGGACAAGGGAAAAATAATTGCCGAGGGTTCACCGCAGGAACTGATACTTCAGCATGCGCCGGAGCCTCCTGAAGCCCCATTGCATGGTGATCTTGAAGATGTGTTTCTGGTGTTGACTGGACACGGCCTTAGGGAATAATTGCCGTGTTGACCCCCCTGCAACGTCATTTAACCAGTATTTTCCTGAAAATTTTCTGGCGCGATCGGCGTTCGATTTTCTTTAGCCTGTTTTTCCCTATTTTATTCATGCTGGTTTTTAGCTTCGCCAACAACCGGGATCAGCAACCCATAGCGATTGGCATTGTTAATGACTCATCCAGCCAAGTGGCCTCAGACTTTATCGAAATGCTGATTGACAGCCCGCTGTTTGAAGTCACCTCGGGTGAGGTATTGCCCTTGCGCGAACAGCTGATTGTTGGTGAGCAAACGATGGTGCTGGTGCTGCCAGAAGAATTTGCAGCGAACGTGGACGATATCAACAGTGAGATTAAAGTCATCGTAGATGCGGCACAGCTGGCCCAGTTCAATCTCATTATGCCGGTACTGGAACAGACGCTATTGTCCATTGAACGGGAGTTTCGCGATATTGAGCCGATGTTCTCCATTGAGATAGAGGATGTCCAGGCCAGATCCCAGCGTTACATTGATTTTCTGTTGCCGGGTCTCATGGCTTTTACCCTGATGCAACTGGCCATTGCTGGCAGTGGCTTCAATATTGTGGAGTATCGGCGGAAGGGTATTCTCAAGCGGTTGTTTGTTACCCCTATTGAATCCCGCGACTTCATCACTGCCATAGTACTGGCACGCATGGCCATTGTGTTGGTACAGCTCTCCATTCTGATTTTGCTCGCCGTGCTACTGCTGGATATCCGCATTGTCGGAAACTTTTTTGCCTATTATCTCGTGATGGTGCTGGGAACCATTGTTTTTCTGTGCCAAGGGTTTTGTCTCGGCTCTCTGGCTAGAACCCAGGAGGCCATTGGGGCGATTGGCAATATTGTGATCATGCCACAGATATTTTTATCCGGTATTTTCTATCCGATAGAGTCAATGCCTGAACTGGTGCAACCCATTGCCAAGCTGTTGCCTCTGTCTTTTGTGTCCACTGGTATGCGCGAGGTGGCCAATTCAGGTGCTACGCTGATTGAAATTACCCCCAGTCTGATCGGCATAGCAGTCTGGTTCGTTATAAGCTTCGTGGCAGCCACCCGTCTGTTTTTGTGGAAAGAGGTCGCCAATTAGTGGAAACTACTGACGTGGAGCTGCAGATTCTGCCAATGGTGTCAGAGGGTACCATTGGCAAAGCAGAATCTGGAGAGTCAGCTTCATTGACCAGATCTTTGTCGGATAAATGAGTGGGATATCCTTGAGAGGCAGAATTAGAACAGACTCATTCGATCGTAACAGTCGTAATCAATTCTTTGTTGGAGTGGAATCATGAAAAAAGTCTTAATGTTGATTTGTGCATTGTGTGTGGTGGCTTCTGGAACATTTTTCGTTGCTAATGCCCAAGAAGAAATGACACCAGAAGAACTCGCTGCCTCTGCTGTCTCATTTCGAAAGGCACTGTTCAGAACGATTTACTTTAATTTGCGTCCGATAGGCGCGATGGCTCAGGGGGCACCATTTGATGCGGAGGTTGCACAACGCAATGCTAACCGAATCGCGGTGATAGCCTCCATGATTCCTGAGGTATTTGCCGAGAATACCAGTGAATTTTCCATGATTGAAACCACGGCACTCCCCACAATCTGGGAGAATATGGAAGATTTTGAGTCCAAGGCACAGGCATTGATTGATAATGCTAATGCTTTCTCCGAGGCGGCCTCTACTGGTGATTTTAACCAAGCCATGGGTGCATTTCGTGCCTTCGGTGGCTCTTGTGGCAACTGCCATGATACATATCGGGTTGATGAAGATGAATAGTTTCTCTGCTGCTCCGGTATCTCTGACTCGCTATTTGACCTGAATCGCTTGCGGTTGCAATTCACTGCAAACCGCGATGATACAGCCTTGCCAAAACCCCTCGGGTTTCCTCTACCGGGGGTTTATCCTGATCTAACAGGAGTTTGTGCATTTAAGGATGGCTTTAGCTGGATTACTCTCCGCCAAGATGGCGGGTAAAGAAGGCCGCCATGGCCTTGCGATCTGCATCGATCAATTTTGAGGTGTTGTGCTCAATCACTTCGTTCATATCACCGCCTACAAAATCGCCGTCGGGTTTCATTCCCAGAATCAAAAACAGATCAAAATTATTGGCGGTCCAATCTGCCAGCGCGGTTGCGTCAATTCCCTCGATCACCTCTTCTCCAAGTTCGGCTCCGGCATATTCACGACTCCAATCGGGCATGCCTAATGCATTACGAGGAGTATGGCATTCTCCGCAATGACCCAGGTTGCGCGCAAGGTATGCTCCTCGCTGCAGTTGTTTATCTTCAAATGACTCTGGATCTGGCTGGAAAAAGTCCGCAATTTTGTTCCATCCCGCTATCAACCAGCGTCGTAACCAGGCTGGAGTTTCGGCTGTGGGAGCCTGGTAGGAAACTGCCTCCAGTGACATGAGATAGGCGGCAATATCCAGCACATCTACATCGGTAAGCCCGGCATAGCTGCGGTAGGGGAATGCCGGAAAATAAAAACTACCTGTCGGAGAGCGACCGTGCTTCATTGCAGCCAGAAAATCGACCGCAGACCAGGCTCCGATCCCAGTGTTCCTGTCTGGAGTAATGTTCGGAGCGTAGAAAGTACCAAACTCTGTCTCCAGTGCCAGCCCACCACTGGGGACGGACGTATCCTCTTCACCGCGATGACAACTGATACATCCGCCTGCTGCAAACAGATACTCACCTCGCTCGATGGCTTGTGCGAAATCTGGAATCTCAGCAGACGGCGATATTGGGGGTGCTGCAAATAGCCAGAAGTTGGCGATCAGGCCAATCAGCCCCAGCAACCCCAATGTAAATGCCAGTTTCTTCATTCTTTCCAGATATGACTTCAGTATCTTATGGTGAGACTAAACCAACTCAACAAGTAAATCCTTGCTGAAAGTTTTGACTTTGTCCATCTTACCGTTGCGTATCAATTGCGGCCATTCGGGATTGGCCAGCAGAGCCCGGCCCACAGCAATCAGGTCAAACTCATTGGCAGCCATGCGCTCAATGAGTAGGTCGATATTCGCCACCTCAGCTATGCCATCACGGTAGGTGGCAACAAATTCTTCCGTTAGGCCGACACTGCCTACGCTGATGGCCGACTTGCCGGTCAGTTGCTGCGTCCAGCCAGCAAGGTTCAATTCGCTGCCAGCAAACTCTGCTTCCCAAAATCTGCGGGTACTGCAATGGAAGATATCAATCCCAGCCTTGGATAGTGGCTCCAAAAATTGCGCAAGTTCCTCAGGAGTCTGTGCCAACTTGGCCAGAAAATCCTGCTGCTTCCACTGAGAGAAGCGCAGGATGATGGGAAAGTCCTCACCAATCTCGGCGCGTATTGATTCTATAATTGCCACGGCAAAGCGGGTACGTTTGATTAGTGATCCACCGTACTCGTCTTCTCTTTTATTGGTGCCTTCCCAGAAAAAGTTGTCGATCAGGTAGCCATGGGCTCCGTGTAGCTCAAGAGCATCAAAACCCAGATCCCGAGCACTGACAGCGGCCTGGGTGTAGGCCACAATCAGCTCATTGATTTCCGGCAAGCTCAGTGGTTTAAGCACTTTCTTGTTGGGGTTCAGGTATCCGGACGGTGAGATTGTCTGATAGTCAGGGCAGGGACCTTCACCGGGCTTGCGGATTACGCCAACATGCCAGAGCTGAGGAGCAATCTTGCCGCCAGCCTTATGCACAGCCTCCACTACCTGGGCCCAGCCCTCCAGTGCCCGGTCATGGAAGCGTGGTATTTGGATATGCGAAGACGCTGCTTGGTGTGGAATTGTGGTTCCTTCCGTAATGATCAGTCCCACCCCTCCTTCGGCGCGTCGGCAGTAGTAATCACGCACCATTTCATCGGGTATTCCATTGGGCGAAAGCTGGCGTGTCATCGGTGCCATGACTATGCGATTGGGTAATGCAAGTTTGGGGTGCTCAAAGGACTTAAATAGTGGTTCTGGGCTCATGGTTTAACTCTGGGCTTGCAGAAAACAGGATGTGAAGATGCGATTGGGGCAGATTTTATGTTGAAGATAAACACTTGTCGAATGGATATTTAGTTGCGCATCACAGGTAGATCAATCAATGATAGGATAAAAGTCTATTGAATTGACTGAAGCGCAAACCATACTCTAGCTCATTTACTGGGAGTTGGCAGAGCTTGAGAAATTTTGGATTTCTCAGACAGGCAAGTTGTGGCAGAGTAAATATGATAATGGTTGATGACAAGGGTTTAAGTCTGTGGGCAACAATTTTTTAAGTTCCGACTAGGGGCAATTACATTTTCGCCAGGTTACTCGGGTGTCCCACTTCGATGGAGATGTCATTTTTGAAAGCAGAAGTGAAATATATTTAGTGCCAAAATAAGAGAAGAAGAGGATATAGAGTGATGACTATTGTTTTATGGTTTAGAAGGTCCTTTACCCTGTTGATTATCTTTGGCTTGATAGGATTTAATTTACTTACTTTACTCTCGTCTACAGTCTTCGCAGCAGCCAGCTCGGCACTGACAACCATTGGTTTCCAGAGCACTGCCAGAGCAGTATATGAAAGCCGGATGTCAACACGTCGCAATGCGGTCAAGCGGATAGGTAATAGGCTTACAACTCGTGCTACTAGAGTAGCCACCAGAAAGACAGCAACACTACCTCTAAAGGCAGTTCCTCTGGCTGGTATAGGAGTCTTAGTAGGAGGTACGGCTTGGGAAGTCTCAATGCTTTGCGAAGACCTGAAGGATATAAACTCGCTCTATTCCGAATTTGATATCGATCCTGACTCTACCGATAGTGCCATGGGTACAGTCTGCAATATGGACTTACCGACCACGAATGATTTGCTTGATCATATCACTGAACTTGCAGATGTGGGTACGGAAATCAGTAACTATGTCTCTGGGATAGGTGAAGATATATCTGAATTAATTGATTTTGATGCTGGAGATAAAGAGGAAGAACCTTTGAAGGAACAAGATATTCAGTAATTGGGTTCACAATGCATTTAAAATCGGAACATAGTGTCAAAGAAAATTAGCATCAAAGTGCAGCAATTCCCGCTATCTAACATGGGCCAGTAAAATCAGGGGTCCCTGGCTGATTTAGTTAGAACCTTTCGTAAACTTTTAGCTTAGTTGGACGAAAAGAAAACCATGAATTCCCAATAATTGGAGTATATTCATGGGCCAAGCAAAGTTAAGGCACAATCTTAGCGCACCAGGGCTGATGCGGAGTGTGAGAAACAGTTTCCAGAAAATCTCCGACCCGGTGAAGGGCCGTCAATGGGCATTGCCGGATGTTCTGATGTCTGGATTGGCCATTTTT
>JAPORB010000175.1 GCA_026710425.1 Gammaproteobacteria bacterium | reverse complement strand
CCAGACACTACCTAACTTACATAATCTGCTGAGGTAACTGGAGAGTCTACTACCAGTTAATATTGGTAAGCCAGTGTGCGTTCCTCCTTGGTGTCCGTATGACCCATAAAGTCATGTAGTATCAGATACAGGCAGGGCACCAGGAACAGAGTGATCATGGTGGCAAACAACACACCATAGGCGAGGGAGATCGCCATCGGAATAATGAAAAACGTGGCAGGATTGGCCGTAGCCATTAATGGTACCAGCCCGATAAAGGTAGTGATTGAGGTCAGAACAATGGGCCTGAAACGCATCATACCAGCCTTGGACACGGCCTCGACCATACCCATACCCTCATTTCGCAAACGATTTACAGTGATGACCAGTACCAGACTGGCATTAACCACAACACCGCTAAGTGCGATAATGCCGAGAATGGAGAAAAACACCAGATCCGCACCCATAATGAAGTGACCGAAAATAGCCCCGATTGCACCAAAAGGTATGACGCTCATAATGATTAAAGGTTGTAAATAGGACTTCAGCGGGATTGCCAGCAAAGCAAAAATCACGAGCATGGCTATGGGAAACAGGGTCAATAACTCGGTCAGAGACTCTGACTGGCGTTCACCCTCACCGCCAACCATCATTTCCACATCTAAATTGCGAGACCACTGCGCTCGATATTTGCCAATAATATCCCGGCGTATTTCTTCCGGTTTGATCACAGTGCGATCCACAT
Organism: Gammaproteobacteria bacterium; assembly: GCA_026710425.1. Lineage (GTDB taxonomy): Bacteria > Pseudomonadota > Gammaproteobacteria > Pseudomonadales > Pseudohongiellaceae > UBA9145. The sequence goes on along the minus strand of JAPORB010000175.1, from coordinate 4,934 downwards.
CTCCTCGAACTGTGATGATGCGGCGACCATTCTGTCTATTGATGCTGGAATAACTGCTGCCAAGCGAGTAGTCAGCCACACTGAGGAATGGCACCTCCGCGCCGGAAGGCGTGCGAATCAACAGTTCCTCAAGGTTACCCAGTGATTGCCGCTCCGGTTCTGGATAGCGAACCATCACTCGAATATCATCACTGCCGCGTTGAATCCGCTGCGACTCCGCACCATAAAAGGCTTGACGTACCTGAGTGGCAATATCATTAAGGGTCAGCCCTAGCGTCTTACCACGCTCAAGTATCTGTATTTGAACTTCCTGCTTACCCGCTCGAAAAGAGTCCGAGACATCGTATACTCCAGGGTACAGCATCAATTCTTCTCGTAGCTGGGTTGACGCAAGCTTGAGATTATCCTCGTTGCGTCCCTCCAGCCTAAAATTGATGGCATCACCAGCGGAGAATGTGTCTGATACAAAAGTCAATTCAATAGCATCAGGAATTGTTCCTACCTTTTCCCGCCATTGATCTCTGATTGATGCCGAACTGATCTCACCGCGATCAAAGAAGGGGGTAAGATATAACACCACCTCTGCAACATCACTACTACCAGCGTTGCGCTGCCCGCCGCCAGGCCCGCCCCTTGGTGCCTTGCCACCTACAACAGTCAAAACACTGTTGACCACTCTCTCTGTGCTGGCTGGTGCAATACCTCGTGCCTTGAGATCAATTAGTTCAATATCCAGCTCCTCTACAAGTTCAAGTGCTGCTTCTTCAATAACATCAACAGCCTCCTGAGTAAGTGAGGACGGCACTCCCGCAGGCATGCGAACAGTAGCGTATACAGTGTCTCCTTCGATCGAAGGCATGAATTGAAAAATTACCCTACCGCTAATGACCAAAGCGAGTACCACCAGAATCACTCCCGTTGCCGTGGCCCAGGCGGTGTAGCGATATTTTAGCACCTTGCGTAATGCTCGCCGGTATCCATGTTCGGCAAAATGCTCAAGACCATGAGCTATTTTGGCCTGAAAATTCTGCCAAGCACTGACCCACCAGCTACCTTCAAAAAGATAACCTTTAGTCCTGCGGTGGGCGATATGTCCTGGAAGGATTAACTGTGATTCAATCAGGCTGGCAATCAGGCAGAAGACGACTGTGCCACCAATAACCTTGGAGAAGGCCCCGAACTGGCTTTGCTGCAGTAACAAGGGCAGAAAAGCGGCAATGGTCGTTAGCACACCAAAAATAACCGGTACCGATACCTCGACCGTGCCCTCAATAGCCGCCTCTTCCTTACTCAGCCCCTTGCGCTCATAGGAATGAATTCGTTCACCCACCACGATGGCATCATCAACCACTATACCCAGCACCAGAATAAAGCCCATGACCGTAAGCGAACTGATGGTGAGTCCGATAGCCGGAAAAATGGACAATGCGCCAAGTATGGCGATTGGAATGCCAGCAGCAACCCAAATCGCAATCTTGAATCGCAGAAACAAAGCAAGAATTACCAGTACCAGTAAAAGTCCGGTGTAGGCATTCTTGGCAACTGTTGCAATGCGGGTGCGGGTGCTGATGGAGGTATCTGTTACCACCTCCAGAGTCATACCTTCAGGCAGATTGAGGTCAGTAGAGGCCAAATAGTTCTTCACCTGACGAGCCGAGGTAACGGTATCTTCACCGCCTACTCGCATTACATCAATAATGGCTGAGTTCACACCATTGAGCCTTGCATCCAGATAGCCTTCCTCAAATCCATCGCTCACCACCGCAATCTCACCCAAAGTCAGTTGCGTGCCATCAGGGTAGGAGGCGACCACAATGTCTTCGTACTCAGATCCCTGATACACTTGCCCTTTGGTGCGCAGCAGGATCTCACCGGAATCGGTGCGGATGGTCCCGCCTGGCAAATCCAGAGAGGCACGGGCAATAGCACGGGAAATCTGGTCTAGGGTCAGACCATACTGCCGAAGAGTAAATTCGGAAACCTCTATGGAAATCTCTAGAGGACGAATGAATTCGATATTGATCTGGGAGATTTCCGGCAGATCCAGCAGATCATTACGAATATCTTCGGCAACAATTTTCAGGTTGAGGTCATCGGTATTGGATGACAGGGCCAAAGTTATGACATTGCCGATGCTGCTGATTGCACGAACGACAGGTTTTTCGGTTTCGGCCGGAAACGTGGTGATGCCATCAATCCGACCTTTCACATCATTCAGTACACGGTTCAGTTCTGCACCAATGGCAAGTCTGACTGTGGCATCACAACCCCCTTCTCGTGCGGTGCTTGTAAGTTCATCAACATTCTCAGCACCTTCCAGTGCCTCTTCGACCCGCAGGCACACGGCAGATTCAGCCTCAGCTGGCGTTGCCCCAAGGTAAGGCACATTGATTTGAATGATGCCGAAATCCAGATCGGGAAACTCTTCCTGATTTAGATTGAGGTAAGAAATAAATCCTCCCACCAGAAATATCCACATCAGCAGATTGCTGGCCACAGGATTTTGGACAAACCATGTAATTGGGGTTCGCACCGTCTTTCCTTGTCCGTTGATTGATTCAGTGTCTAAATGACTTCAATGACAGGCTGCACTGCCATGCCGTCAACTACGGCCTGAATCGGCGATACACAGATTTTTTCACCGGGCTGAATACCACCGGTGATCAAAACTTGCTGTTCCTCAAGTCGAAAGATTTCAATCTCTCGGAAGTGCATCTTGTTCTCCGCATCCACCACAAGTACCTGATTATTGTTGCGGATAACCGATCGCGGAAGCGAGATGATATCTTCTATTGTTCTGCCCTTGATTTCGGCATGAACGAAGAGACCAATGGGCAGAGGAATACTGCTTGTAGTAATACCTGAGTTAGGTACATCATTCACTGCTTCAGGTTGCTGCACCCGAATAATGGTTTGCACCGTATTGCTATTGGGGTCAATGGATGCCTCAATCCTAACCAGTTTGCCGTTCCATGAATATTCCTGGCCACCATAGTATCCGGTGAGGGTGACTTTAGGTGCCCGCTCAGAGCCCAGTTCTCCCCGTTGACCCAGTGGAATATCAAGATAACCTAGCTGACGGATAGCTAGAGGCACGCGTACCTCAACCTCATCAGCACCATAGAGAATGCCCACGCTCTGCGCGCGGTTGACGTATTGACCCAGTTCTACTTCCCGTCGATCAATAATTGCATTGAAGGGAGATCGAATGTCTGTGCGCTCCAAGTCCAGCTGGGCCTGTTCAAAACTCGCCTTGGCATTGGCAAGTTGTGCCCTATTGACTTCTACCCGCCGCTCGGCATCCTGAAGCTGCGACTCACTAGCGAGACGCTCCTCGGCCAGCTCTCGAAGCCGTCCCAGTTCCTGTTCTGAAAACTGAGCTTCGGCCGTAGCCTGCTGCAAACTAGCGCGGGTTCTTGCCAGCGCGGTTTCATAATCCGCACGATCGATTTGGATGAGTGATTGGTCTGCTTCTACATAACCACCGGATTCCATACTCGGCGAAATCCAAGCTACAGGGCCGGCAACTGACGCAGAAAGGCTGGCCGACTGTGCGGCCTGTACTTTACCCTGGGAGCCGACAACCAACTCCGCTGATTGCAGACTCACTTCGACCACACGAACCGTCACTGGAATGACTTCCAAGGCCGACTCTTCTACGGAAGCAGGATTACGGATCAGTGCTACTGCCGCTGAAAAGCAGCCGCCAAGAATCAATATGGGAAGAATGATTCGCTTCATGCAGAAATTCCTGAGACCCTATTTTTCTTTTTTACTTCGTTCCAGAATACAGGTTGGAACGTACGCAAAGACTGGTGCCCTTTCATTGATTCTTTACTGTCCGCAGAATCCCGTCTTTGCCCCACTATGACCTTTCTAGGCCAGATATTTACGAGTTATGGTCAGCTGGATAAGGAATCCGGCAAGCTAATTTTAAGGTCGCTCGAGAAATGGCCAATTTCCCCATACCAACTGAGTTCCTGCAGTTTGATTTGCCTGCTATCTACCTAGCTTGACTCGGCATCATGACACAATTAATAGGTTATGCGGTATTACGACAATTCCCTACTTTTGGTTCAATCACTGCTTACCCCCAATAGTCCAATTCAGCTTATAGAATCCGGAGCCCAAACAGCATATTTCTACACGACATGAGGGCTGAAATAGCGGCATTAAGACTGGTAGGAGGGAGAAGTATATGACTATTGAGTACTGAGACTTGCCCTTACTCTTTGCTGCATGCCCTCGGAGGTCATCCCCCAGTGCGCACCATTCTCCATAGCCTTGTCGATAGTTGCACCCTCAGTAAAAGCCGACAGGGCCATAAGTGCCCCAACCCGATTGCCTGAAGCACAATGCACAAGCACTGGCTCTCCACTAAAGCGGCTCAGTAACTCTTGCAGTGAGGCAGCATTTTCAGTTGTGACTCCGGAACCCCCAGTGGCGACCGGAATGGAAAAATACTCCATGCCCAGTGACTCCACCACCTCAGCCTCATCAAAGTCAACATCCTCCTGCGGAGTGCGCAGGTTGATCACATATTTGAGGCCAGCGGCCGCTGCAGTTTCCAACTGGGAAGCCGTTGGTTGCCCACTGGACATCTGATAACCCTCGGGATTACGCAAGTTCGTGATTCCTGCATTGCGCATGGCCTCGATATCCAAGTCACTGCTATTGGAACAGGCAGCAAGCAAGCTAATCAGTGACAGGCCAGCTACAACAAGAAAGTTGAATTGTATATTCATAGCAAATTACTCATTAATAGTCAGAGAATCCGGGAATGAGTTATGGGTGCCTCACAAGATGATTCATGGGTCACCTACGACTGTACTGCATTAAAGTATATCGCATATTTAGGACTCAAGTACATAGCAAGCAATGCCACTATTAATTACCTATTCATACAAAATATAAAAACCAGATTAATAGAATAC
>JAPORB010000181.1 GCA_026710425.1 Gammaproteobacteria bacterium | reverse complement strand
TTTTTTCATCAATTGCATATATGATGTGTCGAGTCCCCTAATCATTTGTTGAGCTAGGCGTGGGCGGAGGTGACATCACAACTGCGGGCAGCGCAGCGCGGCGTTATACCACTGCCGTCATTGAAGGTGTCCCTGTTCAGGATTTGGGTGTCTTGAAAAGTGCTTCTTGCCAGGCACTAATCAAGCATGTGCTCAGTGCCAAGCTTATTGAACTATCCTTCGATGAAACAAGTGCTGATTTCAGAAACCATTTTGTACTAAGAGAAGGGGACTCACTCAGGGATATTACAAAAAGTATAAAGCAAGAGATCCTCTGTGCTAAGGAGAAGGCACTTTATGCGACCTTTGAGATCGATAAGTTGGTAACCGACTCATTTAACTTGGAGCCTCTCGAATTAGAATTCATAGACTCAGAAGTTGGTGTCCATCCATGTATTTATTCAGGTTCACCAAATCAAGATCAATTCGAGATCTTGATTTACTTGGAAGAAGAATCATTAATCAATAGTGCCGTTGAGTTTCATGGTTCAAAACGTTATTTCACCAAAAAATCTTTTTTTGTTGATCGAAGAATTGAGGTTCTGTCGCATTACCTCCAAGCGTCTCCGGCAGAAATTATCGCCTTACTCAGAAATATCGTAACTGACTCTGAGGAGAAGGAAGCAGCTTGCAGTATTTTATCGGAATGTGTGGGAATTGCTTTCCGCCGCTGGTCGAAGATGGCTGGCTCTGATGAGCTAAGAGAGCCTTTTACTGCGTTGCCCAATATAGCTCCGGCGGGTTTGGCTCCAAATTCGGAAAACGCTTCATCTCAGAGCGATAGCCATGAGGGAATATTAGTAGTTGATGAAGGTTGTCAGTTCGATTTGTGTAGCGTTATCAAGAGCGAAATCCAGCTACTAAAGCCTGGCACTTTATTGGATGAGTGTATTAATGCGGTTGGAGGAAAAAATTTAGCAAACTACTTTACCAACCCAAATTTGTTTTTCTCAGATCACCTTTCTCGTTATAGCAAGAGCCGTCGACAAGCCCCAATATATTGGCCTCTACAAACGTCTTCTGGATCCTATACTCTGTGGATCTACTATCATCGACTCAATGAGCAAACTCTTTATACCTGCGTCAATGATTTCGTTGAGCCTAAACTTCAACAAACCGAACAAGATCTCAGTATCTTACAAGGAAAGTCTTCTCGTACTAGCTCAGAAGAGAAAGATCTGGAAATGCTCATTGATTTGGTAAACGAACTGCATGAATTCCGTGATGAGCTGCTCCGAATAGCTAAACTTTGGAAGCCTAACCTTAACGATGGCATACAAATCACCGCAGCCCCCCTATGGAAGTTATTCCAACATAAGTCTTGGCAAAAGAAACTGAAGGAAACCTGGGTGAAACTTGAAAAAGGCGACTATGATTGGGCGCATTTGGCGTTCAGCATTTGGCCTAATCGTGTGTTAGGCAAATGCCATCAGGATCGCAGTCTGGCTATAGCTCATAATGTTGAGAATATCCTTTGGCATGAAGTAGAAGTGCCAGTTAAGCGAGGCAAAAAGGCGACTGGCGGTACAAAGCTAGAATGGCAGCCCAAAGAACTTTCAGAAGCAGAGCTGGAGGCACTCATTCAATCACAAATCAAGGAGGATAACGCATGAGCATTATGCAGCAATCTAGCAAAGCACAGGATAGAACGCTGGGTGTTTGGTTTCAGGCTATTCAACAGGGACAGATTAAACTGCCGAGGTTTCAGCGCTATGAGGCCTGGGATCGGGGACGTATCACCAGCTTTCTTAACACTATTATCAATAATTTACCCGTCGGCGTGACGCTTGCCCTAGATGTAGCCGGAGAAGAAAAGTTTATCTCCCGCTATATCAAATCTGCTGACACTGCGGTGTCGGGTACGGTGACGCAGCACCTACTTGATGGCCAGCAACGTCTGACTGCATTCTGGCGCGCTATGCACAATAACTTTGAGTGGGAAGATTATTTTATTTATCTCCCAGATTTTGATCAGCAGTGGAATCATTCGGAAGGCATTGAGGTTTATTATCAGCGTCGTTGGACCAGCAAAAAAGGATCGCGTCTCCCGGTTTGGGCCGACAACCCGGTCAAGTGCTTGGAGCGGGGCTTATTCCCCATTGACCTACTCTGCCCAGGTGATAAATCAACCGATGTCGATACTTGGATTAGTAGGGCCATTGCTCAACTGGAGCCCAATGAGGACGATCCAGAAGCACTGAAGAAGTACAAGGTATATATGGCGACCAACGAAAAGTTAAAGCAGGAAATCAATACACTACGGGAACGGGTAACACATTTTAATCTGCCGTACCTGTCATTACCCTCCAACACTCCGAAAGACGTTGCACTGCAGGTATTTATTAATATGAATACCAACAGTAAGCCACTTTCACTGTACGACATTATCGTTGCCGAAGTCGAGGGTGTGGCGGGCAAATCCTTGCATGATCTGGAGGACCACCTTGTTAACAAGTGCCCTAAAGCAGCACGCTTTGGTGATGTAAAAAACCTGATATTAGCAACCTCCGCGCTGCTACAAGAGAAGACACCCAATAATAAGGGCATGATAGAGATGGACAAGCAAATATTGCTTGACAACTGGGAGAAACTGGAGCGGGGCCTGGAGCGAATGGCCAATCTGCTAGAAAGTCAGGGAGTTTTTGATGAGGCGCGGTTGCCAACCAGTAACGTACTCGCAGTAGTTGCTGCAGCCTATGAGCTGGTGCCAGAAAACGGCGACTTTGTTGCCAAGGCTGAAAAGCTATTGCGCGCTTATCTGTGGTCATCGTTCTTTACTGACCGCTACGAAAACTCCGCTGCATCCAGAGCCTATGCCGATTTTATTGGGGTTAAGGACAAACACAGGGGCATCAAAGCATTTTTAAGTATGCCGGATTTCGAAGAAAGTGCACTATCAGAAGTGCCAGTTTTTAATCGTAAAGAACACGAACTGGCGGATGTGGATGCATTGATGGCGGCGGGGTGGCCGAAGAAAGTTGGCATCGAGGCGAGAGGTATTCTTGCGATATCCAACTATTTTGGTGCTCTTGACTTTGCTGACGGTAAATCTGCATCTTATGAAAATATTCAAAAGCGCGAATACCACCATATTTTCCCAGATGCTCTGTTGTCAGAAGTGGAGTTAGAGAGCTTTTATGCACTTAACTGCGCCCTGATCACTTGGAAAACTAACCGAATTATTGGACGGAAAGACCCGCTTGACTATCTTAAAGAGCGGGTTGAGTGGGCCGGTGAATCGGCCGTCGCAAACCGATTAAAAAGCCATTTGGTTTCTTATCCATTGTTGAGCCAAGCACATTATCAAAATCTACAAGGTGATGAGCTAAAAGCAAAGCTACAGGCCGATTTTAATGACTTTATGCGCGACAGAGCATCACTAGTGCATCAAGCAGTGAAGCACCTTGCTGTAGGGGAGCAACCCTCACTGGATTCTATTTGGGCTGTGAGCGATAGCGACCAATCAGATGAGGCGCAGCTGGAGGTTAATGGGTGATATGAGTTTTGCAGAGTTTTTCAAAAGCTCAGTGCTAGAGACGCGACTAAATAATTCTCAGGTCATGGTGGTGTATGACCCAGAACAGCGATATAGAGATGCTTGTCTGGAGATGGTAACTGACAAAAGAGTAGTCGTCGATAGCTCAGATTCGAGCATTACTAGTCGGGCGGAAGCAATCGCCGCCCTTGGTAAGCTTGGTGATCACAAAATTGAACAGCTGCTGGTTTACGTGCCTGCGGCAAAACCACTAGAGGATGATGATAAGCAAAAAGATCCATTTGCTTTATATGGTGCGTGTGGCGACGTTTTCCCCAGTGGTGATGGTGATAACTACCTTAGCTTATGTTTGAAAGCAAAGCCTGATCATGCCACACAGGTTCGGGTGGTGTTTGATCAATCTCCTAATCCCAGTTTTGCCGTAATTGATGCCATTGGCGGTGGCCTGAGCTGGGCAAATTTACGGGCTTTGCTCAAGGTGGTGTCTACTCGAGATATTTTATTCGCGCTGTTAGTTCCCAGTTATTTACAAGAGGCGGCTCTAAAAGAGAGCGATGCATGGGTATCGGAAGCTAAAGTACTATTGCAATCCAGTATTGGTTTGGGGTTGAAAACCCGTGGTAAAACCTGGTCAGCAATTGGCGATGAGCTGTGGCGCTTTGTGCTTTTTAGCGAGTTTGTATTTGACCTGCCTGAGGAGTTGCCTTCAGGTTTATTGGATGTCCCCCGTGCTGACAAGGCTGCACAACCCTTGATCGAAGATATGTGTGAGCGACTGCGAAGTGATCTTCGCACACAGAATGCCTATATCGAGCGCGCAGAGGATATAGAAGCAGAGCTTGATCTGACAAGTATCTGCGGCGACATAGCTGATTTAGGTGAGCGGGACACGTTTCCATTCGAGGAGCGTACATTCTTACAGCGAGCTATGAAGGCTTTGGCGCGTGACGATGCCGATAGAGTGAAGGCCATTCTGGCACGCCATGCGCAATCAGTATGGACAGGTAAGGGCGAGTCTCAGGCGCAATGGGATTTGATTAGATCAGCGTTCGTATTGATGGAATGCTGCCAGGATAACGAACGATTGCTTAGTGACCACACGCGGAGCATGGACAGCCTAATTGATTTTTATGTTAGCCAATTGCGGGAAATTGATCGTTTACACCGGGAGTTCGAACAAGCAGTTAGTGACTACGATTGGCAGGATACCGAAGGGATTATGCAACCCGTCCAACAGCAGGCACGTAAGCAGTATGGCAAGCTGATTGAGAAAGTTCAATTGTTATTTACCAAGCATTTACAGCAAACGGGTTGGCCGGTTGTTGGTCGGCTAGCCAACAGCGATGTGTTCGATAAATTGGTTGCGCCCAAACTACAGCAAAATGGGGTAAAGGTTGCCTTCTTGATGGTGGATGCGCTACGCTATGAGCTGGGTGCGTCACTTAAGCAGCAGTTGTGCGAAGATGGAAAAGTAGAACTAAAACCCGCTTTGTCTCAATTGCCAAGTATTACACCCGTGGGTATGGCAAGCCTTTTGCCAGGTGCAGGTACTGAGTTGCGATTGGTAAAAAATGATAGTGGATATACTCCGTATCTTGGTGATCAGCCAGTCTCAAATGTTGGCCAGCGCATGGAAATACTCCGCAAACGTTATGGCCAACGATTTCAGGAAGGGCGGCTTGAGGAGTTTGTGCGCCATCGATTTGAGGCTGAAGATGATGTTGAGTTGTTAGTCTTACGCTCTGTAGAGATAGACAGTCACTTCGAAAATCATCCGGATACTGCACCGACTGAAATTATCAATGCACTCAAACGTATTCGGGTAGCCGTACATAAATTGAAGGATGCGGGTTTTAACGAGGTCGTGATCGCAACTGATCATGGCTTCTTCATGAATACCCATGCCGGTGCCGGGGATACCTGCAGTAAATTACCTGGTGATTGGCTTAACGAACATCAGCGCTGTCTCTTAGGAGAGGGTAGTAGTGATTCGCATCATTATTTGTTGAGCGCTGAGAAGGCGGGTATTCGTGGTGATTTTGCGTAACTTCTCAATAACCCGTGGCAACAGCCGCTCTTTCGGCGATAATATCAGGCAGAGGAGGAATGGTTTTGTTGCCAATACCCAGGCGATCGGTCA
>JAPORB010000063.1 GCA_026710425.1 Gammaproteobacteria bacterium | reverse complement strand
CTATTTATGGCAGGAGATCTCGTTGCCACTTAAGCCTGAGAGCCGGCATTTAAGGGAATCAGCTGGTGAGAAAAATTGAGCTCACAAAAAATCCCGCTCTTTCACTGACGGCTAGAAGTCAGGGCCAGATCAACCTTGTCCTCAAGTTCCCTGAGTTGCTGTTCAGCCCCGGTGCGGCTTTCCTCAATCATACTGGTTTGAATTAACAGGTCATGAGCCATATTCAAGGCCGCCATGACAGCTATTTTTTCCAATCCGTGAACAGTGCCGCGTCCCTTAATCTCACGCATGGTCTGATCAAGGTAGCGGGCAGACTTGATCAGGGCATCCTGCTCGGAAGGTGGACAATTTACCCGGTATTCCTTGCCGAGAATGGTGACTTCTACGCTGCTGTGTTCTTTCATTATGAGTTCGCTAACAGTTAATCCTGCAATATTTTCAATCTGAGGAAATGATCGACAGGAAATCGACAGATTCAAAAATCACCCAGACCCTTAAGCCGAACAAGGATCGACTGCAACCGAGCTTTGGCTTCCTTGTTTTTTGCAATCAGCTGCTGCCGCTCATTGTTCCAAACATGCTGATTAGCTTTCAGCATTTGGTTTTCCTTTTGCATTGCTGTGCACTGGGCAATCAGGTTATCCACCTTGGCATTGAGGCTGTTGAAATTCTCTTCAGTCATGTCGTGAAGTCGAGGCTGCAAGCTAATAGTAGCTTTAATACACTACTCTAACAAAATCAGGGGCTACAACTATATAGTCGCACCGCAAACGGGTCAAGGACAACAAGTAAAATGCTCTGGCAGATAATGCGATCTGTCTGACTTCTTTTGCTACTAGCAGCACGAGGGACAAAGCGACACTGGTTCCAGCTTAAGTAGCTGACTAAAAATCACGATCGGTATTCCACATTGCGACAACTGTCTATATGCTTTGCGCCTGAATCAGACAAGCAACAGGAGAGATCATGACAGCTACATCAAACCTGTGCCGCGAAATCAAAGTCCGCCGCAGGGAATTGATGGCACAAATGGAGCCTAACAGCATCGCATTGATTGCCTCGGCACCACCCCGCATTCGGAACAAAGATGCTGAGTACCGCTACCGACAGGACAGCGACTTCTATTACCTTACTGGTTTTGTGGAAGATAATGCGTTGCTGGCCTTGTTGCCTGGACGTAAACAGGGCGAGGAGATTCTGTTCTGTCAGGAAAAGGACAGCACAAAGGAGTTATGGTCAGGCGTTCTAATGGGACCTGCGGCGGCTCGGTGCGAGCTGGGCCTTGACGATGCCTTCCCCATCTCTGATATCGATGAGATTTTGCCTGGTCTGATCGAGGGCAGGGACCGCATCTACTATGCTATGGGCAAGGATGACAACTTCGACGACAAGGTTATGGAATGGGTCAAGGTGATTCGCAGCAAAGTAAAACTTGGCTCACATCCGCCCGGCGAGTTTCTTGTGCTGGATTACCTTTTGCATGAGTTGCGATTGTTTAAGAGCAAGACCGAAATCAGTTTGATGGAACAGGCAGCAAGAATCTCGGCCGAGGCTCACCGAAGGGTAATGGCCCTTTGCAGACCAGGAATCAAGGAATACGAAATGGAGGCAGAACTTTGGCATGAGTTTGTCCGCAATGGTAGCCAAGCACCAGCCTACAACTCGATTGTAGCCGCCGGCAACAATGCCTGTATCCTGCACTACATCTCGAATAAAGCAGAAGTAAAAAAGGGGGATTTGGTGCTGATTGATGCCGGGTGCGAATTTGAGCATTATGCCTCGGATATCACACGTACCTTTCCAGCCAGCGGTAAATTCAGCCCCGAACAGAAGGCAATCTACGAAATTGTATTGGCGGCCCAAGAGGCCGCCATCGCCGCGGTGCAGCCCGGTGCCCCTTGTGACGATCCGCACGAGGCATCGGTCAAAATCATTACCAAAGGTCTGGTGAACCTTGGTCTGCTGAAAGGCCGTCCGGCGGAGTTGATCAAGAAAGAGGCCCACAAGGAATTCTATATGCACCGGATTGGCCACTGGCTTGGTTTGGATGTGCATGATGTGGGAGATTACAAGATTGATGATGCCTGGCGCCTGCTGGAAGCAGGGATGGTAACCACCATTGAGCCCGGGATTTATATTGCTCCAGATAATGCCCGGGTGGCCAAAAAATGGCGCGGCATTGGTGTACGCATTGAAGACGATGTGCTGGTAACCAGAACCGGGAACAGGATTTTAAGTACGGGCATTCCAAAAACTGTCGCCGAGATCGAACATTTTATGTCCAGCACGGCGCACTAGCTTATGCGGTCTGAGATACCTGGCAGAGATTATGATGTGCTGGTGATTGGTGGCGGCATGGTGGGTGCCAGCTTTGCCCTGGACCTGGCCCAACGTGTCAATGACCAGGGCTTTTCCATAGCGGTGACTGAAGCCATGGCCATTGGAGACGAGGCTTGTCAGCCAAGTTTCGATGCCCGCTCCACGGCCCTGGCCTGGGGTAGCCGGTCTATCTATCAGGCCATGGGTCTATGGAGCCAGCTGGAACCAATGGTCACCCCAATCAGGCAGATCCAGGTCTCTGATCGCGGCCAGTTTGGTGTAACACGAATGCACCATGACGAACATAAAGTGGATGCATTGGGTTATGTGGTGGAAAACAGACAACTGGGAGGCATGCTGAATAAAGCCCTGCTGGCCTCTGCTGATATTGACTTCATGGCACCTGCCACAATCCGCTCAGCCGTGCCCCGGGCTGAGTCTATGAACATTGAAATTGACCTTGCTGGTCAAATACAGCATCTGAGTGCGAGGCTGGTGGTGCTGGCAGATGGCGGTCGCTCGCCACTTTGCCAGCAGCTGGGGATTGAGCACAAGCGCAAAACCTACAATCAGAGTGCTCTGATTGCCAATATCGGGGTGGACCAGCCTCATCATAATGTCGCCTACGAACGCTTTACCGGATCGGGACCACTGGCCATGCTACCGCTTCAAGTCTATGCCGGACAGTCCCGATACTCACTGGTCTGGACCGTTAAGAGCGGCGACGAACAGGCACTAGTGAGTTGCAGTGAGAAAGAGTTTTTGCAGCGATTGTCCGAACACGTCGGCAATCGGTCGGGACATCTGCTCAGAGTCGGGCAGCGTTTTACCTATCCGCTGACTCTGACTGAAGCCAGGGAACAGGTACGTCCGCATCTGGTGCTGCTGGGCAATGTGGCCCATATACTGCACCCGGTGGCAGGGCAGGGGCTAAATCTGGCACTGCGGGATTCAGCGTGCCTGTCAAAAACCCTGGTCGAGGCTGTCAGACTGGGCAGATCGCCCGGTTCTATGGGTGTCCTGCAACAATATCTGGATCAGCAAGTTCCAGATCAACGTCAGACCATGCTGTTTACAGATCAGCTGATCCGGCTGTTTTCTTCGACCCGATTCGAGCGGGTAATGGCTAGGAAAGTGGGCCTGCTCGGTCTCGATTTATTGCCTGTGCTACGCCAAGAATTCTCGCGCCGGGCAATGGGAATGTAGTTATAAAACACGATGTGGTTTACCGGCAAGGGAATTAACGCTCAGTTAGGTGGCCTAAGCCAGCTTGATCCTATTAAGCCCACAAGGACACTGTTAGCATCCATGAAATCAGTCAGCCGCAGACTATTCAATAATGACTCTTCTCAGTAATGCTGCCAAGCAGAAAGCCACCAGCTTCAGCGAGACCACCAGGGGATGTGAACCCTGCACACAAGACTCGGTCTATACTTATTAAGAAGTGATTATCCAAATCTAAATCCCAGTGCTAACTGACAACCGTCATGCCAAGCCACTCAGCGATCAATGCAGGCTTATCCTCGCCTTCTATCTCAACCGTAACATTGTGTTTGAGTAGCCACTGCTGCGGGTTTTTCTCTTCGGCACTGGCCAGCTGAAAGCGTGCGCGGATGCGGGAGTTAACCTTGACTGGATTGAGAAAGCGTAACTTGTCAAAGCCATAATTGATGCCCATTACGCTGTTTTCTAGACGTGTGCTTCCCTGATAGCTCATCTCCACCAGCAGAGACATGGTCAGAAATCCGTGTGCAATGGTGGTGCCAAAAGGAGTCTCAGCGGCACGCAACGGATCCACATGAATATACTGGTGGTCACCTGTGGCATCGGCAAACTGGTTGATTCGTGCCTGATCAATCTGCATCCAGTCAGACATACCGACTTCCTTGCCTACAAAGTCTGCCAATTGTTTTGTGTTAATGGTTAGTGCCATCGGACGCTCCTTCTCTGTTAGTTGGTTGGGAATCTTTCAGGTTCCGGCCACATACTGAACATCATCATAATCTCACATTATTAATCCAAAGTTGATTATCCGCCTTGGCAGGATTCCATCAGTCTGACTATCTATTATACCATTACTTATGAATATTGATTTAGACTTTGATGTATTGATTGTGGGCTGTGGCATGGTGGGGGCGAGTATGGCCCTGGCACTGCGCCATTCGCCTCATACAGCCAAGCTGCGAATCGCTATCGCTGATCGGCAGGCTTTCGATTGCAACAGCACCGCCTTTGCTAGCACATCGGAATTATTCGACGCCCGAGTCAGTGCCCTGACCTTGAGCTCGCAACAACTGTTAGTCCAACTGGGTGCCTGGCAACAAGCACAGCAGATGCGAGTGTGCCCCTACCAAGATATGGCAGTATGGGATGGCGAGGGAAATGGTTCTATTCACTTCAGTGCTGCGAAGATTGGTCAGGAACAACTGGGTACCATTGTGGAAAACTCGGTGGTACAGACCACACTGATTGAGCAATTGAACCGCGATGAGTCCATTAGGCAGCTGATCCCTTTTAACATAGACTCCCTTGAGATCGAGGACAACCAGTGCCTGCGGCTGACCTCTGTGGATGGACAGCAGTGTCGCACTCGATTGTTGATAGGTGCCGATGGTGCCAATTCCCGTATCCGTGAACTGATGGCTTTTCCAACCCGTGAGTGGGACTATCAGCATACAGCACTGGTGACCACTGTCAGAACCGAACAGGCGCATAATTACACCGCTCGACAACGCTTTATGGCCAGCGGACCGCTGGCATTCTTGCCGCTCAATGATGGCAAGGGTGGAGACCAGCATCATTGTTCCATAGTTTGGAGTTGTGTGCCCGAGCGGGCAGAGCAGTTGATGTCTCTCTCGGATGAGGCTTTTCGTCTGGTACTTGGGCATAACTTTGAGCACCGCCTGGGGCAAATCGAATGGTGTGACAAGCGATTTACATTGCCGTTGCGACAGCGTCATGTGACCAGCTACTTCAGGAACAATGTGGTACTGATCGGGGATGCGGCTCATACCATCCATCCGCTAGCAGGACAGGGGGTAAACCTCGGCTTGCTGGACGTAAAGGTTCTGGCCGGAGAGCTCGCAATGGGTATCGCCTGTGGGCGGGCGGTGAGCGACCCCAGACTGCTGTCGCGATACCAGCGCAAACGTCGTGGCCACAATCTGGGCATGATGTGGCTTATGGAAGGCTTCAAACATCTTTTTGCCGCCCAGCCGCTCCCGCTACAATGGCTGCGTAATACTGGCCTCAATGCTGTCAACAATGTGGACCTGGTCAAGCACCAGCTGGCCCGCCATGCCATCGGTCTGGACTAACCGGGGTCAGCAAAGCAACTAACACCTCGGCATTTCTGAAAAGCGACTGAACCGTAACTT
>JAPORB010000198.1 GCA_026710425.1 Gammaproteobacteria bacterium | reverse complement strand
GCATGGTTGCTTGCCCGGGAAACCGCGCTGGGGAAAGCAGGTCTGATTACCCTGGGCGAGGGGCTGTAGTCGAGGCTGGCTGTGACTGAAGACTCAGTGCCTGCAGACCAGTCTGCTGACGCTAGCCAGGTCCCTGCGCCGAGCAGACTGCGCTATCGGGAACTGCCACAACGCTGGCAGACTGTAATGGCTGTGATGACGGCCATTGCCATCGCTTTGGCTGTCAACCAGATATTCAATGCCGGATTCTTCGTCGGCTATGTGGTGCTGGACAGTCGCTACATGTACCTCATGACCGGGGTGATGCTGAGCATGGTCTTCATCACGTTTCCGGCCAGCCAAAACAATGTCCGTCAGGTGCCCTGGTACGACGTGTTGATCATCCTGATCATTGTGGGCATTTTTGCCTACTATGCTTGGTTTACTGAACGTATCGTGCTGGAAGCCTGGGAATTTACAGCCCCGGCAACTGGCGTATGGCTGGCGATGCTGACCTGGGTGATTGTTCTGGAAGCGGGGCGTCGGGCGGGTGGCTGGCCGGTTTTTGCAATCGTGCTGGTATTTTCCTTGTATCCTACCTTCGCTGATTCGTTGCCCACCGTTATCGCCGCTCTTAGTATCCCGATCCAGGATGTGGCCATCTTTCATGTGCTGGGAGAAGAGAGCCTGTTCGGCATTCCCATGCGGGTGTTTGCTCAGCTGGTGTTTGGATTTTTGGTTTTTGGCATTTCCCTGCAATACACCGGTGGCGGGCCCTTTTTCATTAACCTGGCTTTTGCCCTGCTTGGTCATCTGCGGGGCGGACCTGCCAAGGTTTCAATTTTTTCCAGCGGATTGATGGGATCTATGAGTGGTGGTCCCATTTCTAATGTGTTGACTACAGGGCCGCTCTCCATTCCCGCCATGCGGCGCATCGGTTTTAGTAAGGAGTACGCCTCAGGTGTGGAGGCCTGTGCCTCGACTGGCGGAGTCTTTATGCCACCCATCATGGGGGCAACAGCCTTTGTCATGGCGAGTTTTCTGAACATCAGTTATGTCAGTGTTGCCATAGCAGCCATCGTGCCCTCGGTACTGTATTTTTTTGGACTGTTCATGCAAATAGATGCCTATGCCGCTCGTCACAGTCTCAGTGGTCTGCCAAGGGAGGAGTTGCCGAGGCTGGGCAAGGTGTTCCGCGAGGGTTGGTATTTTATCGCTGTCTTTATGGCTCTGATCTGGATGCTGGTTTATCTACAGCGGGAGGCGGTAGCTCCTTTTTATGCCACGGCTCTATTGCTGGTCATTAATCAATTCACACGGCATAAACTTAATGGCGAACGTTTCAGACAGCTGGTGGCGACTATGGGCAGGTTGCTGGCAGAGCTTGCTGGTATTTTGGCGGCGATCGGCTTGATTATCGGTGGTCTGGCGGTAACAGGCATTGCCGGCACCATTGCCAACGATCTGGTTTACCTAGCGGGCGAGAACGTCATCATTTTGCTGGCCATGGGAGCTCTCACCAGTTTTATTCTGGGCATTGGCATGACCGTTACTGCTGCCTATATTTTTCTTGCCATAGTGCTGGTGCCTGCCCTCACCAATTCCGGACTGGATCCCCTGGCGAGCCATATGTTTGTGATGTACTGGGGCATGCTGAGCTTTATTACGCCTCCGGTGGCTCTGGCCGCTTTTGCAGCGGCCTCGGTAGCCAATGTCTCACCCATGCGCGCAGGGCTGGAGGCTATGCGGCTGGGTGCCATCATCTATGTGGTGCCTTTCTTTTTCGTTTTTAATCCCGCGTTGTTGTTGCAGGGAAGCACAATGGAGAATCTGCAGGCCATTTCCACAGCCCTAGTCGGTGTTGCCCTGGTCTCAGCGGCCCTGCAGGGCTATCTGATTGGTCATGGTGATCTGGGTAGTGGTGGCAGAGGCATTGCAGTGCGCTGTCTGATTGGCATCTCCGGGCTAACCTTGGCCCTGCCCGCTGGCGGGCTTTTCGGTTTCAGCCAGGCTATCCTGCTGGTGATTGCCTTGGTCTTGCTTGCGGCAGGCGTTGTGGTGAATTTTACCCTGAGACCCCGATCCGTGATTTGACCGTCCGGTCGCTCTGCCGCAGCATCAGTTGAGGCAAATGGGCTTTGGATGATTATGCGATTGCTGACAGTTCATGCAGACGAAACCTTGTCATCTGGATGCAGGCGAACAACCTCCTGATTCAGGGAGATGGCGATAAATGCCAAATGATTCGCTATTGGTTGCGGTCTGTGGGTCCTGCTCCGGTCATGGGGCAAAGAAGTTCATTGGGGTGATTCAGCCCTGGCTTCAAGTTTATGGATTTCCTTATCCTGGCTGCTGTTCCGCGACTACATTGCCTCAATTTTCGGAACAATTCAGTGAAGAGGGTAAAAGTCTCGGAAAGAAGTCTTGTGGACCTAGACTGACACCGGGGTTAAATGGAAGACAAATGAGTCACCGACTTTCGCCCGCACCCAGGAATCTGCAGGGCAACTGGGCTGTTCCCGGTCTGAACATCGCACTCCTGATAATAGCCATTGTTCACCATCGCGGCTCCGCCATCATTCAGTTTGTGGTATGTCCATCAGCACTTCCAGCTCAATCAGAATGGCATTCTGGAGCAGCATTTTGAAACCCCTGCGAATGAATTCAGTCAAGGGATCGTGGCTTGGGACTAGACCCTGCAATTCAATAACGTTACTCTTTCCATAGTGGCGTATTTTCTTGGTCTGATAGGTTGGTTTGAGCATAACCAATCAATCAGATATGTCGCTCTTTTTCAGAACATCCCAAATATCAAATTTGAAAAAAATCTATGGACCCAGTAGACGCATTAATAGAGAGGCGTATAGTTCAGACCCGATTAGGGTTTAGTTTTAAGCGATGCGGTACCCATTTGTCTCGAACCATGATGCTGGCAGAATTGACAGCACTGCTGGAGCGAGTCGATAACCCCGAAGCTGGGAAGAATGAATTCCGTGAGGCCATAATAAAATATAAAGCTGCATGATTTCTGCGAGAAGAATTATTCAAGTGCAAAGAATGATTTAGCAATGGTATTTCTCAAATGTTGCCTAGATTTCTGTCAAAAGGTCAGTACTGCAAGTGTTGTGTTGCCACAAAACTGGCTTTTTTCTTAAAAGTTACAAGAATTTTCGTAAAGAATTGTTGGTCGGATATAATTTGCATCTTATTGCCCGGTTGGGGCCATAAGGATTTCAAACTCCTATGTGAGACTTTAATGTCAAGCTTATTTGTCTGGGCCGTGGTAACGAAACAAGAGAGAAGAAAGTGCTTCAGTATGATGATATTGAAAGCAAATTGATTCGTGGACTGGATGTTTCCGAGTTGCGTACTGCCACAGAAAAATCTGAGCAAATAATGACTGCGGAGGTAAAAAGTGTTAATCAATTGAAGCAACTTGAGAATCCGGATTCGAGGATTTTACTTAGTCAGGGATCAGATCTTCCTCTTCCGAGCAAATACGCTAAAGCACTTGTTGGTCTTCAAACTAGCGATGATCCGATGTTTATTATTGCATTTTGGAAAAAAGCAGACTAGCCATGGGACACTCCGCATTGACCATAACGCCCTTCAGGCTCCCGTTCCTGGACTTCTCGGATACCGCTGGCACACAGAAATAGATGCGGAGATAAAATTAGCTGAAGAACAGCGCGAAGTGGTTGAGTATTGCGAATCATTGTCTGTCTACGCCGATAAAGACGTTATCGTCTGCATTCCTGCTGTGCGAGGTGAAGCCTCTGCCTCCGGCCGCCTGCTGAACCTGCTAGCTGCTGTCTACAGGGACATCTGGAACAATGACACCTTGACTGCATTGCTTGATAGTGCAGAGAATTCAAGCAAGACTCTGGAGGTGTGGCTGCGCGAGAAGTTTTTCGCACAGCATCGCAAACTCTTTCATCATCGCCAATTCATCTGGCAAATCTGGGACGGCTTGCGAGACGGTTTCTCAGTTTTGGTCAATTACCATAAACTTGATAGCAAGTGCCTATAAGCCCTAATCCACACTTATCTGGGCGACTGGATCAGTAGGCGGAAACGAGATATAGCCGGTGGAGTAGACGGCGCACAAGAACGTCTGGTTGTTGCAGAGAGCTTAAAGACCAAGCTTATAATGATACATAAGGGCGAAAAACCCTACGACATTTTGGTGCGTTGGAAACCTCTGGAGCAGCAACAAATTGGCTGGGCTCCTGACCTCTATGATGGTGTACGTCTCAATATCCGTCCGTTCATGGGAATGCCAGATGTTGGCAAGAAAGGCGCAGGTATCCTACGTGACAAGCCCAATATGAACTGGAACAAGGAACGTGGAAAATACATTGAATCAACCTCATGATACCCTTTTTTTCGGTGGCGACCGTATTAATGATCATCATCTATCTCTGGCCGAAAAACGAGCCTCTCAGCAAAAAGGGGCACAATCGTGAAACACTGCCAGCTGTCTCGTATCGCATTACATGGCTTCAAGTCTATACGGAGCTGCGACCTTCAACTCAAGATGCTGAATGTATTGATTGGACCGAACGGCTCTGGCAAATCTAATTTTTTCAGCTTCTTCCAACTGTTTCAACAGATCCTAAGTGGTAAATTGCAGCTCTATGTGAGTAAGCAGGGCGGTGCAGATGCGTTGCTGCATTTTGGCCGCAAGAATACAGAGTATATCTCTGCGGATCTTAGTTTCGGCGAGAATCGCTACAATTTCATGCTAGTGCCCACTCAGGATAACCGCATGACCTTTGCTGGCGAAAACTTTAATCTCAACAACCATAGTGAATGGAAAGCAAAATCAGGGCACATGGAAACCGAGATAGATTGGAAAAATCTGGATTCTGTCTGGATTAGAACGTTTATACCGATAGTCAAAACATGGCAGATATACCATTTTCATGATACGAGTGAGAGTGCACATGTCAAACAAAGGCACAATATCAATGACAATGAATACTTAAGACCAGATGCTGGTAATCTGGCAGCATTCCTATACCGCCTCCAAAAAAATTTCCCAGAACGCTATGCGCGTATTGTAAACCTAGTAAGGTTTATTGCACCATTTTTGGGAGGTTTTTGTTTAAGACCGCATACCGACAATTCAGAGTACATCGAACTGGAGTGGTATGAGAAGGAAGAAGACAAGCCATTTAAGGCGCATCAGCTTTCTGATGGAACTATACGCTTTATTTGTCTTGTAACCGCACTTAATCAGCCTGAGGAGTTAATGCCTGAAATCATCATGATTGATGAACCGGAACTAGGTCTGCATCCTAGAGCTATCGGCTACCTGGCTTCCATGTTAAGATCGGTATCAGTTGGAACTCAGGTCATTGTCTCAACACAGTCAGTAACATTTGTCAAAAGTTTCTCCATAAATGACTTAATAGTGGTGGATAGGCGGGATGGACAGACAATTTTTCAACGCCATAATGAAGGGCAGTTCATGCAATGGCTTGAGGAGTATACCGTTGGTGATTTGTGGGAGAAAAATGTACTTGGAGGACGTGGTTGACAAGAGCACATGTCATATGTGAAGGGCAAACCGAGGAAGAGTTTGTGCGCTAGCTCCTTGCTCCAGCTTGAGTTGTAATCATATATTCTTATACCCTACGTGCATAGGGAGAGATGGGCGCAAGGGGGGGGGGATGTCCACCTCCATCGGCTTTCCATGGATGTACAAGACCGTCTGCTTGGG
>JAPORB010000250.1 GCA_026710425.1 Gammaproteobacteria bacterium | reverse complement strand
TGGCTGCCTTGCTTATCAGAGCATATGAATGATTCCATCTATGCGACAAATATCTATTGACTTGACACTAGGTACAATTTTTCCAGAATTGAACCTCCGCCTTAAACCTCAATGCATTTCCCCGAACAACGGCAGACGTTTAGGCAGATATGTGGTTTGGAGCGTTTGAGCTCTTGCAACTATTTGCGATCTGTACTGTTGGCAGCTGAATATGCCAATCTGAATATTATGCCGCACCTAGAAATTATCAGTTTGAGGTGCCTAGTAAGGATTATTCGAATCTCCTCCATCGAACTGTATAACATTCGTAATTAAGAAACTTTAAATACCCAGTACTCTGCACAGCCCCAAAGAGTATTCATTATCCAAACAAATTGATTGGTTTTGGTAACCTATGTTACACATAGGGACTGTCAAGAATTAGCAGGTATGAAACAAAGCACGGAGTATTCCAGACTTTCTCCCTTACCCCAGCCTTGGGTTATATCCTTCAACTGATGATTGTTGTCTCAATATTGTCGATACCTTTGATACTTTATGTATGCACAGAAGAACTACCTCATTAGCAGTCGCACGCTGTGAGGATAAATGGGCGAATTGCAACAGATACGCAAGTTAGTGCGTGCTTAATGAATAGTACCTGACAGTTCTTTTTCGGCACTGATATTCTTCTTGCCCTTGATCTTGATCTTGATATCGATGCTTTCATCGGCAGTGACATGCACATCGCCTCCCTCGGTCAACTCACCAAACAGAATATCTTCTGCCAGTCCTTTTTTCAGCTTCTCCTGAATTAGTCTGGCCATGGGACGAGCACCCATGGATTCGCTATAGCCATGCTCAACGAACCAGTTGATAGCCGAGTCTTCCACATGCAACATTACTTTCTTCTCATCCAGTTGCACTTGCAACTCGACCAAAAACTTGTCGACTACGGTGCGAATAGTTTCAAGTGTCAGGCTACCGAACTGGATGATGCCATCAAGACGGTTTCGAAACTCTGGCGTAAAGGACTTTTTAATGATTTCCATGCCGTCTGTGCTGTGATCCTGTTCCGTAAAACCGATTGAGGATCTGGCCATTTCTTGGGCACCGGCATTGGTGGTCATAACCAAAATTACATTTCGAAAATCCGCCTTGCGCCCATTGTTGTCGGTAAGTGTGCCATGATCCATAACCTGAAGAAGGAGATTGAACACATCTGGATGGGCTTTCTCGATTTCGTCCAGTAGCAAGACCGAATGTGGATTTTTGGTAATTGCTTCTGTCAACAAACCGCCCTGATCAAATCCTACGTAACCCGGCGGCGCTCCAATCAGTCGTGATACAGTGTGCCTTTCCATGTACTCTGACATATCAAAGCGGACCAACTCAATGCCCATAATCCTTGCCAGCTGGCGACAGACTTCGGTCTTTCCTACCCCAGTCGGGCCGGCAAACAGGAAGGAACCAATCGGTTTCTGACCTTCATTAAGTCCGGCACGAGAAAGTTTAATGACGGTGGCCAGAGAATCGATAGCCTTGTCTTGGCCAAACACTACCATTTTCAGGTTGGTTTCCAGATTCCTCAGGGCTTCGATATCTGAATTAGAAACATGCTTAGGCGGAATCCTGGCGATAGCAGCCACCACCTTCTCCATGTCTGTCACACTGAGGATCTTCTTGCGTTTGCTGACTGGCTGTAGGCGTTGGTAGGCACCTGCCTCGTCGATGACATCAATGGCTTTGTCGGGTAGGTAGCGATCATTGATGTAACGATCAGCCAGTTCGGATGCTGCCCGAAGGGCCTTATCGCTGAATCGCAAATCGTGATGATCTTCGAATCTTGTCTTAAGCCCCTTGAGAATGCGGTAGGTAGTTTCAACATCCGGCTCATCCACATCAATCTTCTGGAAGCGGCGAGACAGTGCACGATCTTTCTCGAAAATTCCCCGATACTCTTTGTAGGTAGTGGAACCGATGCAGCGAAGTTCCCCAGAAGTTAATACCGGCTTCAGCATATTGGAGACATCCATAATGCTGGCCGAGGCGGCCCCGGCACCGATGATGGTGTGTATCTCGTCAATAAAGAGAATGGCATGCTCATTCTTTTTTAGTTCGGCCAGCAGTTTTTTGAAGCGTTGTTCAAAGTCGCCACGATAT
This sequence comes from Gammaproteobacteria bacterium, assembly GCA_026710425.1. Classification (GTDB taxonomy): domain Bacteria; phylum Pseudomonadota; class Gammaproteobacteria; order Pseudomonadales; family Pseudohongiellaceae; genus UBA9145. The sequence continues at coordinate 3,619 of JAPORB010000250.1, read as the reverse complement.
TTGGTGCCAGCCAACAAGGAACCAAGATCCAGCGAAAAGATTTCACTTTGTTTAAGAACCTCAGGGACTTCCCCCTCAACAATTTGCTTGGCCAGTCCCTCGGCTACAGCGGTCTTGCCAACACCCGATTCCCCTACCAGAAGTGGGTTATTTTTACGACGACGGGATAGAATCTGCACTACTCGGGTGACTTCTTCCTCGCGACCAATCAGAGGATCTATTCTGCCATTTTCAGCCTCAACGTTGAGGTTGGTCGCAAAAATGTCGAGAGCGGTACGGGTTTTGGATTCATCGCCCTCTTCCTCGCCAGGTTCCGAAGTATTATCGTTTACATCGGACTGCCCGGGGATTTTGGAAATACCGTGTGCGATGTAATTGACGATATCAAGTCGCGCAATGTCCTGTTTTTTTAGAAAGTAAACAGCCTGGCTTTCTTTTTCGCTAAAGATGGCCACTAGGACATTGGCACCAGTGACCTCGCGCTTGCCTGAAGATTGAATATGAAAGACTGCTCGTTGCAATACGCGCTGAAAGCCTAGAGTCGGTAGAGTCTCGCGGGTACTATCTGATTCTGGGAGTAACGGTGTTCTGGTTTCGATAAACTCCAGAACCTCACTTCTCAATTTGTCAACATCACAATCACAACCCCGTAGCACACCTGCGGCAACCTCATTGTCGATCAATGCCAGCAAGAGGTGTTCAACGGTCATGAACTCATGCCTTTTTTTGCGAGCACCTCTGAAGGCGAAGTTGAGGGATGCTTCCAGATCTTTACTTAACATTGGGGATATGGTCCTGATTCGTGTTATGACGCTACACTATATCCTGTTTTGTATTTATCCTGTGTAGACTATTCATGATTTAATAGTCTGTTAATCCAACGGCAGAGTATGTGTGTTACTTGCCAGGTTTTCATGAATCTAGTCATCCACTTCGACAGAACAAAGCAGTGGCACCTCGCACTCCCGAGAATGGTCATTGACCTGGGCGGCCTTTGACTCAGCGACATCCTTGCTATATACACCACACACTCCCTTTCCTTCTGTATGCACTTTTAGCATAATCTGGGTCGCCTTTTCCACATTCATATGGAAAAAAGAACGCAACACATCCACCACAAATTCCATCGGTGTATAATCATCATTGATGAGTATTACCTTGTACAGTGGCGGCGGCTTCAGTTTGGGTTTTTCGGTGACGGTTGCAAATCCGACATCTTCTGAATCTCCCTCGCCATCCTGAGGGCTACTGAGACGCACCGGAAAATTGCTCATATGAATTGGTAGAGACTGGCTTCTATACATTTTAGTTAATTCGGACATGCAAGGTGTATTCATCAGAGCAGAAATAATCTCATATTGATGCCATTCTGCGCCAATATCGATTTTCTACTAAGAAATCCTTGACTCTTTGATCGCTGATTCCAAGTCCACGACACGGATTTTTGAGGAATTTTTCCAACAACTTAGCGTTTCTCATTACGATATCAACAAAGAAGAAAATTATCCTTGAAAGGGTAAACCTTACTTACCTGGAAGCTATTTTACACTAATATTGAGATAAATTTCGGGAAGGTTCAAGTGCTTTATGCTTCCAGTTTGTCAAAACGCTGGCGTATTTGCGGCAATTTTTTGACATCTCCCCTATATTACTGTACAAAAGTCTGTACATTAGTCGGTGAATTAAACTGAAATCACCTACATGACCTGATGTAATTACCCAGATTTAGAATACATTAGACCAAAATCCAAACTACAATAACAATCAATATCAGGCACGGAGTAATTCATGAGTACCGGGCAAGTTAAATGGTTTAACAACGCCAAAGGTTTCGGCTTCATTTTACCCGAAGACGGCGGTGCGGAGCTATTCGCACATTACTCTTCCATCGTTATGGAAGGTTATAAGACCCTAAAGGCTGGTCAGCTGGTTTCTTTCGATACCGAGGAAGGCCCCAAGGGTATGCATGCTACCAATATCAAACTGCTTACTGGCCAAATGGCGGCTACCCAGGAAACTACCGAAGTCCAATCCGGTGGATAAGCTATTTTTGAGCTTGTAGCTAAGAGATGAAATCTAAAAAAATTGACAACATGATGCAACTTCATTCGTTAGTGAACTGGTTTATTGGATGATGCTAGTGTTTTAGATGAAAGATGGTGCTAGTGTTTCAGGTGAAAATAGTTGCACAATTGAAGGTACTCGGCAAAATCGGAGGGGTTAATTAATATAGTACTAAATTTCTGCCGTCAGATGTCGATCAAACTAAAGATAGACTGATGTGGGCCAACATTTAGATATGCAAGTTAAAATTAGGGGATCGGTTTTATGAACATCAAGAAGCTATATCATTATTGTGCCTGTGCATTGTTTCCAGCAATCACTTGGTTGCCAACCACTGTCGTCCAAGCACAATCCGCTGAAGGTGCTGCGATTGAGGAAATTCTCGTCAGTGCGACTCGACGTCAGGAATCGCTACAGGATGTTCCTGTGGCGGTCACTGCTCTCAGTGCCGAAGCACTTGACCGGGCTGGAGTTATCGACCTGCGCAGTCTGGACACGCTGGTTACGTCTTTTAACATGCAAACCTCACAGACCGAGACGGAGGGTGTCGTCTTGCGAGTTCGTGGGGTCGGAACAACGGGTAACAACATCGGTCTGGAAAGTGCTGTGGGAATTTTTCTGGATGATGTCTATTTGAGCCGTCCTGGAGTTGCTCTCGGCGACCTGATGGATGTGGAGCAGGTAGAAGTGCTACGCGGTCCACAAGGAACGCTTTTCGGTCGCAATACCTCAGCCGGAGCCATCAGCATCCGTACAAAACGGCCAAACCTTAACGAAAATGAGTTTTTCGCCAATCTGACTGCGGGAAACTATGACGCCCAAAATCTGCAGGCTGGAATCAGTGGACCGATTGTGGAAGATACCTTGGGATACCGTCTGTCTTTGGCCCGCCGGGTACAGGATGGTTATATGAATTCGACCAGCGGTGGCGAGAGCTACACAAGGGATCGCTACTCTCTGCGTGGACAATTGCTGTGGAATATCTCAGATACCATGGATTTGCGAATCATTGGTGACTTTGCTGAGACCGAGGAGCAGTGCTGCGATGCGGTTGTTCTGCTGGAGACCCAAGCGCGAGCTGCTGGTTCATATGTGGCGGCAGGCCTGCCAGCTGATGGCGGAGTCCGGCAATTTGGTGATGGAGCCCTGGATGATATTATCTCAAATGCTGCTCAGTTCGAGAATGGTTTTGATCAGGCTGGCCTTTCGGCGGAACTTAACTGGGAACTGAGTGAAAATACAGATCTGACTTGGCTCTCATCTTTTCGTCAGTATGACACTTACACCGAACAGTACGACTATGTTGATATCGACATCTATAGAGTAGACCCACCAGCTGCCAATGGCATTGAGGCTGGTTTCGACATTGATACCTGGACAAGTGAATTACGATTAACCGGCGATTCCGGACGCCTGTCCTGGATGGTAGGTGCATACATCAGCGATGAGGATATTCACAATCGGGGTGGATTAGGAATAGGCAATGACTTTACTGCCAACATGGATGCAATGCTGTGGCGCTTTGCATTTGGCCCGGTGCTCTCTGCTGCCCCGC
>JAPORB010000173.1 GCA_026710425.1 Gammaproteobacteria bacterium | reverse complement strand
TCTTCACGTATCCTGCGTGATGGAGCACCCGGAATCACTATTACATTTGATTAAGTGGCCCAATGCTCAAATCAACAATAGGTAGACAACTGCCGGAGTCATTGGTCAAGTCCGATCCTACATTCTGACCATAGGTTTCTTCGTTCGTGAGAGACGATCAGTTAATTGGGTAGTGGGCTGAGCGGTGTTAAGCGGATAAGAGTCGCTTAACTGTGGCGACTTAGAGCAAAATCCACGAGATCAAACAGAGTCTGGCGATAGGATGAGTCAGGCAATGCAATCAGACAGCTCCTGGCCTTGTCTGCCTGTTCTTCAGCCAATGACCTGGTATAGTCCAGTGCACCGTTGGATCCCACAATCTGTATGACTCTCTTCAATTTTTCAGGGTTGGCACTCTTTTGAATCAGACAGTTCCTGATGAGACTGGTTTCATCAGCGGTGGCGTGAGCCATGGCATGGATAAGGGGCAAGGTGGCCTTTCCCTCCGCAAGATCATCGCCCACATTTTTGCCCAGTGACTCAGTATCGCCCGCATAATCCAGTACATCATCAACCAGTTGGAAGGCAACGCCTAAATGTCGGCCATATTGCTTTAGGGAATCGACATGTTGGTCTGCGGGTTGGCCCAGTATTGCCCCACATTGGCCTGCGGCCTCAAATAGGATTGCAGTCTTGTGTTCGATCACGCGCATGTAATCGGCTTCGGTAGAGTCCGGATTAACTTTCGCAATCAGTTGCAACACCTCACCTTCGGCGATCTTGTTGGTGGTATTTGCCATAATATCCATGATGCGCATATCACCGATGCGTACCAGAATCTGAAAGGCACGGGAATAAATGAAATCACCCACCAAAACACTGGATGGTGTGTTCCATTGGGCATTAACGGTAGGTCTGCCTCGTCGTAGAGTGGACATGTCCACTACATCGTCGTGCAGCAGGGTGGCCGTATGGATAAACTCAATGACCGCCGCCATGGCAATGTGGTGTCTTGAAGTAACACCGCAAGCTCTTGCAGCGAGCAGTACCAACAAGGGACGCATACGTTTACCGCCAGCCCCTACAATGTAGTGTCCGATATTCTCTACCAGATCTACCTCGGAGTGTAGTTGACTAACGATGTAGTCATTTACCGCGGCAAAATCAGCGTCAACTACCGAGCGCAGTTTTTGAATCATCGAAGTATTTGGGCGTATTGATAGGGTCGGGTTGACAACGGGAGGGTGGTCTGAAACGGGAATGGCTGATGACAAGCGTGACATGATGGGAATAGCTGGTTTCAAGAATAGTTAGGCTGATGGATTGGGCGGGTATGCCAAGAAGACAGCAGGAGAGTGTCAACTTGCTTTGACTAACAACCGCCTGAACATGCTAATGCCTTGCGGCTGCCATAGAGTACAGTATGATAACCTCAATCCGTTCATTTGAACTTAGAAATAATAACCATTAAATCAATGGTGATGAAACTGTGTTGCAATTAAATTCCAGCTGCTTCAAAAAATACAGGATGTATGACTCAAGTCATAGGCCAAGGTACTAATGTTCACAAACTGATATCGCAGTGATTATGGCTATCTTTCTGGGTTATGCTCAAGATTCAATGATGCGTTCAGGTCTTTTTGCATTTCAAAACCACTTGGTCACACCGAAAAGGCTTGTGGGGAGAGATTGGCTAACTCTCGGCAAAACCTCTTTTGACCCTGAGTTCTAACTCAATCTCACCATATTGACACATCTTTGGAAGATTCTCAACTCAAATACAGCATCATAGTCAAATTTCACTCATTTTCTCTTGCCTGATGGCTGAAAATCTCATAAAATGTGTCTTTTTACCAGTAAGCACAACCAATAAGGTAAAGATTGCACTAACTATCGGGTGAACTGGTTTCGTAAAACCTGTCTGATCCTGATTTCTTACAGTAAACGTTCAATCGGAAATTCTGGTTTGATAAAATATAACTATTTAAGAAATTCGATTTAAGCAGGCGAGACAGGCGGAGCAGATCTCGGGAGTCATTATGCACGCAGTAATTGAAAGTGGTGGCAAGCAGCATAGGGTTACAGAAGGCGAAGTTCTGATGTTGGAAAAGCTAGATGCGGCCGAGGGTGAAGAGGTGACCTTTGACAGGATCCTAATGATAGGTGAAGGAGATTCTGTCAGGATCGGTACTCCCTATGTTGAGGGTAGCCAAGTCAAGGCCCAAGTCGTGAAGCAAGGACGTGGCAAAAAAATCACCATTATCAAGTTCAATCGCCGCAAGAATTATCGTCGTAAGCAGGGCCATCGCCAACTGTTTACCCAGATTAGAATTACAGATATACAGGACTGATTTTCAGGAGCAAGTCATGGCACATAAGAAAGCAGGCGGTAGTACTAATAATGGCCGCGATTCTATTTCCAAACGACTGGGGGTCAAACTGTTCGACGGAGAACAGGTAAAAGCAGGCGGCATAATCGTGCGCCAGCGTGGGACTCGATTCCATGCCGGCGATAATGTGGGCTGTGGTAAGGACCATACTCTATTTGCCAAGGCAGATGGAGTGGTTAGGTTTGCCACTAAGGGACCGCAGGGTCGAAAGTTCGTCAGTCTGGAAACAGCATAGAGCATCAACATGGCCTGATCAGTAATCCAATATGGATCTTCCCTAAAAGCCTCGTCATTCGACGGGGCTTTTTTGTAACAGCTTTCGGTAAAGGCTGCCTCTGTAGCTGTGGTTGAAAGTCCAGACACTGAATCCAGTTCCCAAGGCAAACACAGCTATGAAATTTGTTGATGAGGCGGAAATAACGGTAGAAGCTGGTAAGGGAGGCAATGGTTGCCTCAGTTTTCGTCGTGAAAAGTTTATAGAAAGAGGGGGACCCGACGGTGGGGATGGGGGGCATGGAGGTAGCGTTTATTTATGTGCTGACACCGCCCTGAACACGCTGGTGGACTTTCGTTTTCAACCGCGCTACCGGGCTCAGGCCGGGCGACCGGGCCAGGGCAGCAACTGTACCGGTCGCAGTGGCGAGGACCTCACTGTCAGAGTGCCAGTTGGCACCTCAGTTATTGATGTCAATACTGATGAGCTGATTGCCGACCTTAGTGAACCTGGTGCGTCTGTAATGGTTGCCAGAGGCGGTGTTCATGGTTTGGGCAACACCCGCTTCAAGTCCAGCACCAATCGGGCTCCACGCAAAACAACCCAAGGTTCGCCAGGGGAGGTTCGCACCTTACAGCTTCAACTGAGATTGGTAGCCGATGTGGGATTGCTGGGTCTTCCCAATGCTGGTAAATCTACCCTGATTCGCACAGTCTCGGCAGCACGACCCAAGGTAGCTGATTATCCCTTTACCACGCTGGAACCGAACTTGGGAGTGGTGCGGGTTGATCAGGAACGAAACTTTGTCATGGCAGATGTCCCCGGGTTGATTGAAGGTGCCTCGAACGGTGCCGGTCTCGGCTTTCGTTTCCTCAAGCACCTTTCCCGTACCCGTCTGCTGCTGCATCTGCTGGATGTCCTGCCCACAGCTGACAACGACCCTGTAGCTTGTGCCCAAGCCATTGTGGAAGAGTTGGAACTATTCAGCCCTGCTCTCGCCAATAAAGAACGCTGGCTGGTTCTCAATAAAATGGATTTACTTGATAAAAAAGCGCGTGAGCAACTAGTCTCCCGACTACAATCCGACCTTAAACCTTGCCCGCAAATACTTCAAATCTCTGCACTAACCGGGCAAGGCTGTGAGAGCTTAACCAAAAAGCTGATGACAAGCATTGAAGACCACAGGCTGCGCTTGCAGGAGGATGAGGACTATCGCCAGCAACAGAGAGATCTGGAACAAACTATGGCATTCGAGATTCGGCGCAGTATTGAAGCAGGCACTTCGTCCCGATACCGGAAGGAGTTACCGGAAGACAGTATCAACTGGGTGGCTGGGGAATGAAACAGAAGGCTCAGGTATCTGGTGGCCGCTGGATAGTCAAGTTGGGAAGCTCTCTGGTTACCAACAATGGCTTGGGACTGGATCGTGAAGCTATTGCCGATTGGGCCAGGCAGTTGGTGCACCTGCAGTTGTCAGGTATTCAGGTTGTGCTGGTTTCCAGCGGTGCCGTGGCAGAAGGTGTGGCCAGACTTAATCTGGAGTCGAGGCCCAGGCAGATCCATCGACAACAGGCTGCCGCTGCCGTTGGGCAGATGGGACTGATACAGGCCTATGAGCATTGCTTTATGGAACAGGGAGTGCATGCGGCACAGATCCTCTTGACGCACGAAGATTTATCTCACCGCACGCGTTATTTGAATGCTCGCAGTACGCTCCTATCTCTGCTGAGCATGGGGACCATGCCGGTGGTCAACGAAAATGACACAGTCGCCACGACCGAACTTTGCTTTGGTGATAATGACACGCTGGCAGGTTTGGTTGCCAACCTGATTAATGCAGATCGGATGGTAATACTCACTGATCAAGAGGGATTATTTTCGGCTGATCCAAGGCTGTCTGACAGTGCCGAGATGGTCAGGCAGGCATCCGCCACTGACCCGAAATTGATGCGATTGGCCGGCAAAGGGACTGATCTGGGAAGAGGTGGCATGCAGACCAAGTTGTCCGCTGCACAGTTGGCATCCCGTTCCGGTACTTCAACGGTCATTGCTAATGGGCGCAAGAATGCGGTGCTCATTCGCCTGATGCGGGGAGAGAAACTGGGAACGCTACTTGAGGCTGATCGTGAACCCATTGCGGCGAGGAAGCGATGGATTGCCGGACAACTGGTACCGGCGGGGAAGTTGCAACTTGATTCGGGTGCAGTCGCGGTGTTGCAGCAATCAGGGCGAAGCCTGCTGGCGGTGGGTATTAAATCTGTTTTTGGTGAGTTCAACCGGGGTGAGGTCGTCGCCTGCTTGGATGAGTCTGGAAAGGAAATTGCCCGTGGTCTCATCAATTACGACAGCCAGCATGTTGTGAGGCTATGCGGCCAAAGCAGTCACCGTATTGAGGAGATACTTGGCTTTGTGGCTGAGGAGGAAATCATCCATCGCGATAACCTGATCCTTGTCCAGTGGTAGAGACGCAGATAAGGGATTGCCAGGATCTGGAACTGGCTGATCCCCAGTCTATTGCTGCCATATGACTCGTTAGTTGTTGCGACAAAACAGAACTAATCCAGCCGTGCGTCCAATAGAGACTGGCCAATCAAGCAGAGTTAAATCAAGTCGGCTTTGGACAGATATGGTGGCGTTGGTTTGCCCGCAAAATTTAGATTACCTGTCCAAAGGCTATCGGCAAAGCACAATTTATCGACTTGTGTTTTGCTTTCCAGTTTCCAAGGGTACAGGCTGTTATTTCTTGGTGTATCAGTTTGACTTTACCCGCTTGCGATATTTTGTATCTGGCTTCGGGCCTGACTTCCCTGGATCGGGTGCTATCTCGTCTATCTTTCCATCTCGTCATTGCCTTTCCTCACCCGGACGGTGCGGACGGCGGTCCGTAAATCAGCTGGACCCTGAATATTGGCTGAGGCCTGCCTGATGGGTTCCACACGAACACTCGTCAGGGCCTCTCGCAACAGCTTCAGTTCGGGAGTTTCTTGCTAGGGCATGACTTCGGTATCGAGCAACTTGAGACCGAGTCTGTCGGCACAATCCTCACCTAAGGGCTTGCGCAAAAATAATTTGGTATTCTCAGGATTGGCGAGAAAATCAATTAGAGAAACTGTCTCAAGTTTAGACTAAATCTGGCCAATTCAGCTCTATGATCCACTTTTTCCAACATCACGGCACCCAGATTGCCGCCTT
>JAPORB010000144.1 GCA_026710425.1 Gammaproteobacteria bacterium | reverse complement strand
TCTCAAGCTCGCAGGCAGGACAGTGGATATTGGAACTGATCGGAAAGCGGCAATGTTTTGTTGATCACTCATTCACCAAATATCGCTGCAGCTTTTTCAAAGTTGGAGCCAGCCATCCGGCAGTGTGAAGTGCTTGTGTTTAATCCTGATGAGGCTGTGGGTGTCCCGATGGCAAGAATCCAAATTGAGCAATGGTCTGAATTTTAATAATTGGATGGTATCGGGTGAGATCATTTATCACAGAGGGAGCTGACAGGTTTTTCTAGAATAAAAAGTGGTCTGTATGATATAACCAAAACGGGTAATATGTCAGGTATGGGTCTCTTACGAAAATAGCAGAAGTTAGGTTATCTGAATTTTCAGGGAAGAATCGGTTCTCCCGGCTGGATGCCGAATCATAATGCCGTTCATTCTGGAAGGACATGCCTTGTTTGATGGTGTCGTAGATTCCGACTGACTGGCATTTCCTGAATGGATGGCAACATCAAAGTCTGGCATGTGGCCGAAATTGGGAGTCGGCGAGTTTGTTACTATCTGCCGATTGATTTAGCCCGCTACCAAAATGTCCAAATTGAATGGTCGCTTTAACGATACATCAATATCATGTGAATCCTTTTCAACTTACTGTTGCCATGTAAGTACTATTAAATATTCAATGGGTGTGTGGAAACAGGTATGAATTCGGGCTATCTTTACATCCAAAATAAAGCTACTAATTATGATTAAGAGGTGTGTTATGTGCAAAAGTTTATGGTCTCTGCTTTTTCTGGTCAGCCTGACGCTGATAGCCTGTAATCCCGAACAATCGGCTACCCCGGTTCCGCTTCAGGAAACCGAGCCCGAAGCGGTAATTACTGAGGAATCCGTCGCGTTGGTTCCACAATATAGCATTGAAGATTTCATGAACAGTACGCGCTATGCCGGTGCCAGTTTTTCACCTGATAATTCGAAGCTTTTGGTAAGTCATAACAGCACGGGCATTTTCAATGTTTACACCATCAATGTCGATGGTAGCGGTTCTGAGCAACTGACCGAGTCTGATAGCGATGCAATGTTTGCGGTTTCCTACTTTCCTGATGATGAACGTTTTTTGTATACAGCCGACCAGGGCGGCAACGAACTGAACCACCTATATGTGCGAGAGATGGATGATTCTGTCGTGGACCTTACACCTGGGGAGAATCTCAAGGCATCCTTTGCAGGTTGGGCTGGAGACTATGAATCATTCTATGTTCAGAGCAATGAACGAGATTCGCGTTTTTTCGATGTGTATGAATACCAGCTGAGTGAGGGTTATCCGCGCGAAATCATTTTTCAGAATGATGAAGGATTTTTTCCTGCACAGATTTCACCTGATGGACAATCATTGGTGTTGGCTGAACTGATTACTGCCAATAATAATAATCTGTATCTGCAAAATCTAGAAAGTGGCGAACGCACCGCAATTACGCCTCACGAAGGTAATGTGACTTCTGGCCCAAGTGATTTTTCACCTGACAGTCAGTGGTTGTATTACACCACCGACGAAGGCAGTGAGTTCCAGAATCTTATGCGTTATGAGCTGGCGACTGGTGCAAGAGAAGAAGTACTGACTTTGGACTGGGATATTTATTATGGTGTGTTTTCCATGGAGGGTAAGTATTTTGTAGCTGCTGCCAATGTTGATGTCCGCACCGAATTAATGATGTTCGATGCGGCCACCATGGAGCGAATAGAGGCTCCGATCATTGAAGGGGCAAACGTAACCAGTGTCGGTTTTTCTCATGGAGATGAAATGCTTGCCATGTACGGTAGCGGCAGCCAGTTCCCGGGAGACCTATTCGTAGCTCCAGCCGATGGCAGTGCCGAGCCTATGCGCCTGACAAGCAGCCTCAATGCCAATATTAATCCGGAACATCTGGTCGAAGCTGAAGTCGTGCGTTTTAATTCCTATGATGGGGTGGAAATCCCCGGAGTCTTGTATGTGCCCAAGGGAGCCACTTCGGAAAATAAGGTGCCTGCGATGGTGTGGGTGCACGGAGGTCCTGGCGGTCAGACTCGAGCTACCTATAGCGGTCTGATTCAGTACCTGGTGAATCATGGTTATATGGTCTATGGCATAAACAACCGTGGCAGCTCCGGTTATGGTAAGACTTTTTATGCCATGGACAATAAGCAGCATGGAGAGGCGGACTTGGGCGATGTGGTAGCCAGTAAACAGATGTTGATTGATACCGGTTTGGTTGACCCCGACAAGGTGGGAATTATTGGCGGAAGTTATGGCGGATTCATGGTGGTGGCCGCGCTGGCGTTTGAGCCAGAGGTGTTTAACGTGGGGATTGATATATTTGGTGTGACCAACTGGTTAAGAACTTTGGAAAATATCCCGCCTTGGTGGACTGCGCAGAAGGACGCTCTGTATGATGAAATGGGCGATCCGGCAATTGATCGGGAAAGACTTGAGCGTATTTCCCCTCTATTTCATGCTGAAACCATTATCAAGCCCATGATGGTTCTGCAGGGAGCCAATGATCCTCGTGTACTTCAGGTAGAGTCAGACGAGATGGTGGCAGCGGTACGAGGTAACGATGTTCATGTGGAGTACATCGTATTCCCCGATGAAGGTCATGGGTTCAGAAATCGGGAAAATGAAATTCGGGGATATCGGGCAATTCGGGAGTTTCTGGATCAGTATCTTATGTAATTCTATCGGAGAGCATCGCGGTAATTGAAGTATAGTTCAAGGTTGTCTGAAGCGGTGCACTTAGCCATAGAATTATGCTCATATAGCGAGCAATGGGGGTATCTTAATATTGATTTGATTATGGACCGTAAAGAACAATATGTCGGCACGAAAGGGAAGATGTGAATCCGCTGACAGGAGTTTGCTGGTCACGAAGGAGTGTCAAGCACTTGAGAACCAAATCGTCTGGCCAAGGATATTACCGACTTTGGTCGTTGGGGAAATGGTGATGCAGAGGTTGGATTTAGCAAACCGGAGGAGTTGCCATATGTGATGAGCTTGGTCCGACAAGCGTTCGAAAAGCAAATGGGAAGCGTAATGCCGTAAACATGAAAAGATCAAAAATTGAAATAAGAGAGGAACCTCCCCCAGCTTGAACATTTCCTATTCAAGGCCACCGACATATTGCGAGGCAAGATAGACGCCTCGCGGTTTAAGGAGTTCATCTTTGGTATACTCTACCAGAAGCGGCTTTTCGATGAGTTTAATCGTAAACAAGAGTAACTCCTCAAGCGGGCTTTTGACATCTTTAGGATCTCATGAACCTTATCAACTATTTACTCGAAGACAAGACTTCCTATGGAGAAACCTTCTTCGTCCCAGTTAGATCTTGCTGTTAGATCAATGGAACCTCCGAATTTGTATTGAACTGGAGTTAATTGGCAAACAGCCCAACAGGGAAGGGAAAAAGGGTATCTTCAGGTAGAAGCATGCAAGGATTCGGAAAGAATTTGGTGGGCCCACCAGGACTCGAACCTGGGACCGACGGATTATGAGTCCGGTGCTCTAACCAACTGAGCTATAGGCCCTGTCTGACTCCGGTGAAGGGAGCGGATTATCCCGGATCAGGAATCCGGGCACAGTTCTGTTTTAGAACTAAGATTTGATTCAGCAGATGTTTGTCTGTCATGGCAAGTTTTGAATTTCCGCTGCGCCCGCGCAACAGGAGTAATTCAGCTGGAATTATTCATCCAGGAAAGAACGCACCTGATCGGAGCGAGCAGGATGGCGCAGCTTTCTCAGTGCCTTGGCTTCTATCTGGCGAATACGTTCACGAGTCACATCAAATTGTTTGCCCACTTCCTCTAGGGTGTGGTCGGTATTCATGTCGATACCAAAGCGCATTCTCAACACCTTAGCCTCTCTAGCAGTCAGGCTACCGAGGACACTTCGGGTGGCTTCTCGAAGACCTTCGTCAACCGAGGAATCAACGGGAGAACCCACTGTAGTGTCTTCAATGAAGTCTCCCAGATGAGAATCTTCTTCATCACCGATGGGGGTCTCCATGGAGATGGGTTCCTTGGCAATCTTGAGAACGCGCCGGACCTTGTCTTCTGACATATCCATACGCTCCCCCAGTTCCTGCGGGGTCGGTTCTCGGCCTTTTTCATGGACCATTTGACGACTGATGCGGTTTAGCTTGTTGATAGTTTCTATCATATGCACTGGAATCCGAATGGTTCGAGCCTGGTCAGCTATTGAGCGGGTTATGGCCTGGCGAATCCACCAAGTTGCATAGGTCGAGAACTTGTAGCCGCGCCGGTATTCGAACTTGTCTACTGCTTTCATTAATCCAATGTTACCTTCCTGGATCAGATCCAGGAACTGCAAACCACGGTTGGTGTATTTTTTAGCGATGGAAATCACCAGTCGCAGGTTGGCCTCCACCATGTCCTTTTTGGCACGGCGCGACTTGGCTTCGCCGATAGACATTTGACGATTGATGTCCTTGATTTGGGAAACCGTAAGGCTGGTTTCTTCTTCCAGCAAGCGAATTTTCTTCTGAGCACGGATTACTTCAGTCTTAACATTGACCAGTAATTCGGAATATTGCTCACCAGCACGAATATATTTGTTGATCCATCGCTCATCAGCTTCGTTACCAGGAAAGGACTCAATGAACACTTCGCGAGGCATCTTCGCACTGCGGACACATAGATTGAGGATCGTGCGCTCATGGCGTCGCAAGCGGGTAAGCACAGCACGGATGTGCTGCAACAGTGGATCAAACTGACGCGGTGTCAACTTCAATGACTTGAAAAGTTCGCCGAGTTTTTCCAGTTCGGCTTCAGCCCTTGGATGCTGGCGACCGTTTCTTTTGACCGAATTGGTGGCTTTTCTGTACTGCCTCTTCAAATCACCGAAACGCATGGCTGCTTCTGCTGGATCCGGTCCGGTTGCAGCAGCCTGTTCATCATCGTCATTATTGTCACTGGATGTGGCTTTACTGGCCTGATTGGCTGTCGAAGCGGGTTCCTCCTCGGCTACATCTAGATACCCGGTGATCAAGTCATTCAGGCGACGCTCATCGCTCTCGACCAAAGCATACTCGTCGAGCACATATTCCACGGTACCGGGGAACAGAGCCATGGCCTTCATCAGTTCTCGAAGACCTTCCTCAATGCGCTTGGCAATAATAATCTCGCCTTCTCGGGTTAGCAGCTCCACGGTTCCCATTTCTCGCATGTACATACGAACCGGATCGGTGGTGCGACCGACTTCATTTTCTACGGCTGCCAGGGCAGCGGCAGCTTCAGCGGCGGCAATTTCATCATTGTTGGAGTCATCGTCGTCATCGTTCAGCAGCAGTGTGTCAGCATCAGGAGCAGTCTCGAAGACCTTGATGCCCATGTCGTTAATCATCTGAATGATATCTTCGACTTGGTCCGGGTCGGAAATGCTTTCCGGTAGATGATCATTCACCTCGGCATAGGTCAGATAGCCTTGCTCCTTGCCCTTGGCAATGAGTGCTTTGAGGCTGGATTTTGGTGAGATTAATTCGGCCATGATTGATCGTCTCTAGTCTGCCCGGGCATGAATGCCGGAGAAAGCAAGTGCTCATCTGAGGGCTAGCCGCTCAGTATAACAAAGAATAACGGTCGTGAGCGACTAATGGTTTTCATGTTGGCACATTATGCCAATGATATTAAATTCTATAGGCAAGATTCCTACAGTCTAACTATCGCCTGATTCTCCGTTTCCGGACACTCCGGGTTTGGAAAGCCGCTTTTTTAAATCCTCTAACTGTCTGGAAACATTCAATTTTTTTTGCTTAAGCCGAATGTTTGTCAATATATTGTCAACTATTGAATGGAGTTCCTTTTCCAATCCTTCCGCTGGCGTGATTTTCTCGGCATTCCAATATGGTGCCAGAGCTGCACCAAGACCAGCCCCATAACAGCCACCCATTAAAACCCTAGGGCTTATATGAGGGTTATCCCGGACCGTTTCAATCATTTCGATCAGATGCTTTAACAACTGGTCCGGTTCAGATTTGAGAGGCTCCAAGTCGCTTTCAATCGAAAGGGCTGCTTCCGGTTTGCTCAGCAGCAACTCAATAGCTATCAGTGCAGCAGGTCTGGGGTGGTGCGCCGCCTGAGAGCGGGATTGCCTGAGAGGTTGACTCCTAGGATGTGGTGGTGCCGGTGGCAAGTCAGGGACAGGGACCAGTGTCGGGCCCGGTCGCTCTTTTATTAGCTGGCTCAGGGTCTGGCTGTTAACCCCCACTATCTCGGACATTTTGTCGAGCATGAGCTGGACATAGAGGCCTTTGGGGAGACGTCGAATCAGGGGCTTGGCAAGATTTTTAAGCCGGGCCCGTCCTTCAATACTGTCCATATCCAGACCTCGGGACAGTTTGTCGAAAAAAAACTGCTCCAGGGGTTGAGCTTTGCTCACTGCCAGCAAAAAATTTTCCCGGCCCTCTTTTCGTATGAAGCTGTCGGGATCGGTACCATCCGGCAGAAAAAGAAAGCGCACCTGCCGCCCGTCTTCCATCTGCGGCAGAATAGTTTCCAGTGCTCGCCAGGCGGCAGTTCGACCAGCCTCATCACCGTCGAAGCAGAATACAATTTCTGAAACTTGGCGAAACAGCCGGGACAAATGCCGCTCACTAGTGGCAGTACCCAGTGTGGCCACCGCATTTCGAACTCCCATCTGCGCCAGAGCGATTACGTCCATATAGCCCTCAACTAACAACAGTCGCTCAAGTTTCTCACGGGACAATTTTGACTCATACAGACCGTATAGCTCTGAGCCTTTGTGAAACAACGCTGTTTCTGGCGAATTCAGGTATTTGGGCTTGTCATCACCAAGAACCCGACCGCCGAAAGCCACGGTTCGACCGCGACTGTCGCGAATGGGAAACATAATGCGGTTGCGAAAGCGGTCATAAAAGCTGCGTTCAACCTGCTGGCCTACACCCTTCCCATTCTTTTGTTGATTGGGGCGCTCGATAAGCAGTCCGGCTCGGAGCAAATCTCCGGTTTTTTCTGCATCTGCATTGGCGGTTTCCAGCAAGTTGTCCCATCCTGGTGGCGCAAAGCCGATGCCGAACTCGCGGATTATCTCCGTGCTGAGACCTCGTTTCTTTAGATACTCAGCAGCACTGTTGCGGACAGGATGTTGCTGTAGCTGGGCCTGATAATACTGACTAGCATGCTTCAGACACTCCAGAATTTTACTGTTTTCCTCCTGCCTGCGCTTACTGGCTTGTGTTTCTTCTCTCGGGACCTCCAGACCGACCTCTTGCGCCAGTGTTTCCACCGCAGTGGGGAAATCGATCTTCTCGTAATCCATGATGAAGCCAATGGCGTTACCGCCAGCCCCACAGCCAAAGCAATGATAGAACTGCTTCTCGGAATGGACGTTGAAAGAGGGAGTTTTCTCCTTGTGGAAAGGACAACAGGCTTGGTGATTAATCCCGGCACGCTTTAACGGCACCCGCTTATTGACCACGTCAACGAGATCCACTCGATGCAGAAGCTCGTCGATAAAGGATTGAGGAATCAGGCCAGCCATGAACTGAGTATAGCCTGCTTCGGGGGAGAAATTGGGATTGATTAGAGGGTTTTGTTTAGGACAGGGCAGCCCTTACCTTCTGGCTGATTTGGCCCATATCAGCCTTGCCTACCACTTGGCCTTTGACGCAACCCATCACTTTGCCCATGTCCTGCATTGAACTGGCACTGGAGTCGGCAATAGCCTGTTTGATGATGGCATCAATTTCAGCCTCGGTCAGCTGTTGCGGCAGAAATTCCTGAATCACCTCAATTTCAGACTGCTCCTGGGCGGCTAGTTCGTCTCTGCCAGCCTCAGAGAACTGCTTAATGGAATCTCGTCGCTGCTTGACCATTTTGTCCAATATACTGGTGATGCGAGCATCATCGGGGTCAATACGCTCATCCACCTCGACTTTCTTGATTTCAGACAGCATCAGACGCAATGTGCCCAGTCGCTGTTTTTCCCGGGCGCGCATGGCATCCTTCATGGCATCGTTGATCTGGGTTTTGAGTGGGCTCTCTGGCATGATGGAATAGTCTTATGAATAAAGGGGCAGATTGAACAGTTACAGTACTTACAATTGCGAAGTAAATTGCAGGTGAGGGGTGTTGCAAGTCAGTCTCTAATACAGACGCTGGGTTCTGCGACTTTCACGTTGCAGTTTCTTCAGATGGCGCTTGACCGCTGCTGCTGCCTTTCGCTTACGGGCAGTGGTAGGTTTTTCGTAGAATTCGCGGCGGCGGACCTCTGCCAAAATTCCAGCTTTTTCGCAAGACCGCTTAAATCTTCTCAGAGCCACGTCGAATGGTTCATTCTCTTTGAGTTTTACTTGAGGCATAAATTACAGACCTTTAAATTAATTTTTCCAGTTTATGTGCTTTCTACTATGAATGTAATGATTTCAGTGCCAATTTGGATTTGGCTGATCAGCTGAAACTGACCAGAATTAGAAGACGATTAAGTATACAGAGTAATTTGTCTGAATGCAAATTATTGGGTATTTTCTTCAAAACTCTTGGTCAATAGATGAATAACGATTCAAACAGCCTGTAATCGCCAAGAAAACTGTGATCTTACTCGTTTTGGCGAGCAACTAATTCGTTCTTGAATAGCAAAGATCATCTGGATAACTGTTTTTATGGTACTCCCCTGGCTGGCACTACCAATACGATCCAGCAAGCTAAAAATCAAGATTGGTGTGAGTGTTCCGACATTATTGAAAAAATGTCGAAGGTAGAATATTTGGACGGACAATTCATCGTTTTCACTGATTCAAAATCAACAATTGTATGCGCTTGGAAGAACCAGCAATAATTAATTCCTTCGAGCTACTGGCAGGTAAAAATGCTTTCCCAACACAATGATGATTTATGTGACAAAGCCATGATTTCAGGTATCTGATAGACTCCAGCTTCACACTATATTATGCTGGATGGGACTGTGAGTTCTTGAAAAAGGGGGTTATAGAAAGTCGTGAATAAATTGGAAAAGTGGATAAAAGCACTTCTGGCCACAACCAGTTTCCGTCACTTAAGAGAGTCGGGGAATTGTCTGGCCACCATCATGATGTTACTAAATTTCGCTATCGCCATGAACTTCATGGTAGCAGTTGCCTCCACCAGCGCAAAATCACAGTTAGACGAACTTGAGAATGCTGCGAGCTGCGAAGATTACCTTCCTCCGCTTGTCGAAGTTGCTGGTTTCCAGTCTGAACTGAACCTGACAAACCCTTTGGATTTTTCAAATCATTGCGAGCAGGACTCGCAGGTACCGGATGTTATGGTGGTTCAGGATACAGTAGCGTTGACAAGTGCTGCCGATCAGACAGCGGTTGTCGGCGGCGCAGCACCAGTATTGATGAGTAAAGCAACTCCTGATGCTTTGCCTTTAACGCCAGAAAAGTACATAAACCCAAAGCAGTCGGCCAAGGTCACTGGCGGTAGCAGTGATCCGCAAACAACCAATCTTAATCATGAGAGCAGTGCCGGGAAGGTTATCAATAACCTGTCGCAGAACATCCCTCCTTGGCAAACTGCATCGGCATGGCCTGATCGCATCATTCAGAATTTCAGCGACGATCCGACCCGAACCATCACAGTGACCTGGCGAACAGACAGTACTGTGCGGAATACAATTGCGCAGATTGCTCTTTCCACGGCAGATGCCCGTTTTGATCAGGCGTCCCAAGACGTTAATGCCGTTACCGAAGCCTTGAATTTATCCGCCGTCATGGTTGACAGTGTGAACTACGATGCGCCTCACAATGCGGGTCTTGGCACAGTTCATTACCACTCGGTGGTATTTCGCGATCTGCTGCCAGACACCATGTATGCCTATCGGGTACAGGGTGCAGACGGGGCTTGGAGTGAGTGGTACCAGACGCGCACTGCGCCCGAATCGGGTCCGATCAGGTTAGTTTACTTCGGTGATGCACAGAACGGTATCTTATCGCATTGGTCCCGAGTCATCAGGGCAGCTTACCAGAGTGCTTATGACGCACGTTTCTTTCTGCATGCCGGCGACATGGTGGATATTGCTGCCTCGGATTATGAATGGGCAGAGTGGTTCAAGGCAGGCGGCTTCGTGCATGGTATTTTGCCATCAGTGGTGGTAGTGGGAAACCATGAGACGCAACGCTACGGTCTGGAAGAACCACTCTCGGATAGAGTGCTGAGCCACTTGTGGAGGCCACAGTTTACGCTACCCGTGGAAAGCGAACTGCCAGTCAGCTTGCATGAAACGGTTTATGATGTTCGCTACAACGCAGACATTCACCTGTTTGTTCTGAACTCAGCTGTGAGGCAGGATTATGAATTGCAGGCTCAGTGGCTGGATCGCTTGCTAATAAAGAGTGATGCAAGATGGAAAATCCTGACGATGCATCATCCGATTTTCTCTTCGGGTGAAGGCAGAGATGATTCCCTCCATCGAGATACCTTGTTACCTATACTGAACAAGCATCGTGTGGACTTGGTTTTGCAAGGTCATGATCACAGCTACGCCCGAGGTGCCATTGGGCAATATCCCGAACGCATCGCTTTGGGGGAGGGCGATGGTGTGGAGGTAATGTTTGTGAATTCGGTCTCTGGTCAGAAGATGTATAAGATGAAACCGGATGGTTGGGATGGTTATGCGGAGCACCAAGTGCGCTTGCATCGCGCAGCTGAGAATACTCCTTTCTACCAAGTCATCTCCATAGATGGTCCACGATTGATGTATGAGGCTTTTACCGCCGATAACCAACTCTATGATTATTTTGAGATGGTCAAGGGTGCCAACGGATTGAAATCTTTAAGCAAAGGAGGGAGACAGACCATGCCTGCCCGTCGGTTCGCTAACACAGGTGAGCACTAAAGATCCTGATCGAATAACTGCTTGCCTTCCCAAAGGGTGTTGTGGCATGTTGTCCGGGTCAATTGGCAGCTTTTTGTGCTGAGCCATTATCTCAGAACTGGGTTCGTTCAGTCAGGTGGCAACACTGTCGATGACTTACAACTCGAATTTTGCCCAGTGCAATTGGCGGACAGTGCCGCCAATAATCATTGGTCAAATTTTGATATTGAGAGCCTTGGTCATCGACAATGAATGTCCTTGCGCTGGGTTTCAAAACCTTGCGTTTACACCTATCGCCAGTCGCCGACCATGATTGAATACGCCAATCGGACGTCCCTGATCCGGTGTATGGTTTTCCCTGCTTGCATACCACACAATTTCCTCATCTAGCAGATTGATTACCTGTAACAGAATCTCCATGTTGTCTGACACATCATAGCTGGCATTGAAATCAAGTTGTCCGAAGTCACCCTTATATCCGATCAAACCTCGGCTCACACCGAATCCGAGATTCGAGTCTCCGGCTGCCCGAGATTCTGTCACGGCCTGTTGCGACGAAGCCTGGATTCCCGCTCCATGCAGGTGGTTGGATGGATACTCTGAACGGAAGGTGTAGGAAAAGCGCGCCTGGAACCCGAAGCGATCATAGAATGCGGTCGCGTTCCAGGTATCTTGCGAATGCCCGAATAGAACAGGCTCCTGATCGGCATTCATTTGTGCTTCGGTCTGGGTCAAATCCACATCTGCGTAGGTATAGTTGGCGGTGACACCAAATCCATAAGCGAGATCTTGTACATAATTGAATTCAAAGCCCTGGATGGTGAGGCCATCACCATTGATCGGCCGCTCCATGGCAAATTCTCGGGGCACGAAGATATTAGTCCCGTTTTCATCAATAGTCCTGTAGTCCCTGGTTGCGGAGAAAGATTCGATGTCAATGTAGGAATCGACATCCTTATGAAACAAAGTCAACGCCAGCAAAGAGGAGTCGTCGAAGTACCATTCCGCAGAAACATCGTACTGGTTTGAACGAAATGGCTCCAGATCTGGATTGCCTTCGAAACCAGTGCAACCCCTAGAGCCGCAGTTCAGCGTTTCGAAAGGAGCGATATTAATGTAGTTGGGTCGCGCCATGACTTGTGCCGCTGCGAAGCGCAGAACCACATCATCGAAACCTACATAGTTCAGGTTGAGACTTGGCAATATGTCCGTGTAGTCTTTGCTGATCGTAACATCCTGAATGGCCCCGCGGCTTTCTGCATTGAAATTGGGGCCGTCATACTGCTTGGCACTCGCAGCGGTGCTTGTTCTCACGGCCCGTAAACCCACATTGCCCCGGAAATTTTCAGTTTCGAAGTTACCCTTGAGGTAGGCTGAGGTCACTTCTTCGTTCACATTGTAGCGGTCGTTGGGATCGTTCCACGTGCTGTTGCCAGTACCTTCCATTATAGGTATGCCATTTTGCCATTGCTCAAATGCGGGAATATCGAATTGCCACATTTGCGTTGGATTGTCGCCAACCCTGAAGTCGGTAATCGGGGCACCAGCAAACATTGCCAGAGTGCCATCTTCAATGAAATCCCGCTTGACCCGGCTAGCACCCTTGTTGTACTCACGATATTTAACACCTGCTTCGATGCTTGAGAAAACACTGTTGTTCAGGTTGAACTCTGTGTCGGCCTGCGCATAGGAGGCATCGGAGTCATTGCGGATCGTGTTTATGTGTGAGTAATGAAACAGATAGTCCTCCGGTGTGAGGCTCGGATCCAGATTTCCGTGAGCAAGACCAGCGGACAGGTCAAAATCGAGAATCGATGCAGCCGAGAATTGAGCTGCCTTGTCAATGGCCAGGCCATCAGCGAAGCTGTGGCCAGCCTGGAACTTTATTCGGTAGGTTCCCCGTTCCAGTGTCGCCTCAAGGTCAAAGGCGGTGGTTTCAACCTCGTCGCGAAAAACTCCCGAGTCGTAGTTTGCTCCCTGCAGATTGGTCCCAAGCCAGCCCGGGACACGGTTAGAGCAACACAAGGGAAGGTTGCCTGAAACCGCCGTGCCGTCGCTGACATTGACAAGATTGTTTGCCTGAATATCGGCAAGAGAAAGAGCGGCACCTAGGCTGGAGAACCCAAATGTGAAAATACCATGGGATTCACGCTCGGTCACCGAGTTCAAGGCTGTGAGCTTGATGTCCAGATCGTCGGTTGGCGCGAACTGCAAGGTGACAAAAGGTGTTCTCAAGTTGTACTCGGCGGTGTAACGGTTTGAACCCACACGAACCGGAATGCGTTCGGTCACGCCATCACCATTATAGTCGGTCGGTCGAAAAAAACCGGCATTGTTTCGCTTGGAGTCCATTAGCGTGGAACTATCTCTGTACACAAATGCCAGATTGAAGCCAAAAGTCTCGGCATCATTTTTCCAACTGTACAAACCAGAGACTAACGGCTTATTTTCGCCAGCATTGTCGAAATCAAAGTATCGGGCCTGCACGGCTCCAGAGTTGGCATCGGCATCAAGTGGTCTGCGGGTTCTAACAATGACGGTGCCGCCCATTGATCCTTCTTCAACATTGGCTTCCGGTGATTTATAGACTTCCAGTGTGTCAACGACCTCGGTTGGGAGTAAATAATAGTTAAAGCTACGGTCGCGAAGTTCGCTGCGCCTGTTGCTCGCAGTAGCCGTTGCGATTTGTTGATTGTTCAACAGCGTCAGATTCAGGTGAGAGGGAGTGCCGCGAATGCTCACACGAACGCCTTCACCGTCCCGTTCGTCCTTCTCAACCTGGACTCCGGTAATCCGCTGCAAGGCATCAGCAACATTGAGATCCGGAAACTGGCCAATGTCTTCCGCCGATGCGGCATCGACAATGGCATCCGACTCTCTTTTGATCGCAATGTTCTTTCTCAGTGATTCGCGGTAGCGGATCACCTCGATCACTTCAATTTCCTCTCTAGCTTCTTCCGATGTCTGAACTTGAGCGATAGCGGGGAAAGCCAGGTTGGATAACAGCAACAGGCCCAGTACCTTTTGCAACATTGTCTTTTCAATCATTTTTTTCTCCCTTCACAATCATAGTATTCGCAGACCGCAACTGCACCTTGGAGCATAAATTGGTTTGTTATGTATAATACAAATATAATACAAGTGCAAGCAAATAGTTTCAACCGACTGTGATCTAAATTTTTTACCCTTTGGGCCTAATTAAGGAAAATCTGAAAATATTATTTTCTATAAATAACAATTACTTACAACTCCCTAAGGCTCTTGATTCACCCTTGACTGTTTTTTTGTCGCCTGTGGGTATTAGTGTATCAGTTTCGCATCCTTTCTCCTGAACAATTATTTTTCGCAGGCTGAAAGTTCAGATTTGCGGCCAGTATTCTGGCCGGGTTTAGGAAAATTAGGACAGTTTTGCCTATATTCATGATCTTGGCTAGAGCGGGGCGCGTCCAATCCAGAGAAATCTGACAGATAAGCATGCCGTCTCGTAGCACGATTCAACGGATGTCAATGGCATTTAGATTATCAGACCGTAAAAGGTGAGATGGCGTCAGCGGTAGCTTACTCGCAGGGTTCAGTGCCGGAGCCATAAAGGTTGTCGATTACTTCATTGTCGCAATCAAAAGTGCAGTCAGTTAGTGTCAGCCAATAATAATCCTTACGGTTATCAAGTCGTCGGCAATGCGCTTTGTTTTGCTTTCTCATCCCACCAATGATATGAGAAGGCAAGATCTTGTTCTTCTCGAATTCAACGAGGTAGAGTCGATCAGTGCACAGAATTTTTTTGGCTTGATAGATTTGATAATGGAATCAAAACCGCGTATGTCATCACTAACGGATAAGCTGTTTTGACAATTAATCGCCTTTTCTGCAAGCTAACAGGCATTGCTAAGAAACGATGAGTAAATATGATTCATATTAGAAGTGCTTTGAGAGTTTCATAGTAGGCAAACTTCTGAAAAGGAAAATACTCTTGTGGATGTCATTTTTCTTCCGCTAGAGGCAAGAAAAAACGTCTAACTTTCTCCAATCATTAATTCTATTATCATGGCATGTCGTCACAGCTGACACTCCTCGATTGGTCGATTATCGTTCTCTATCTCGCCGCGGTGGTTTGCGGTGGGATGGTACTGTCTAGGAAGCCGACCAGGTCAATGAAGGAGTATTTCCTCGGCGGAAAACAAATGTCAGCCTGGGTGGTTATGTTCTCGGTCATTGCGACCAATCAATCGGCAGCGACCTTCCTAGGTGGACCCGATTATGGTTTTCGTGGCGATTACACCTATCTCGCTTCTTCAGTCGGTGCCATTCTTGCGGCAGTAGTGGCAACGCGATATCTGTTGACTCGTTTCTACGAATTGGAAGTGACTACAGTTTATGAATTACTTGCAATACGTTATGGCGAAAATGCGAAAAGGGCGGCTGGGGCCATGTATCTTGTTGGTCGCGTGTTTGCAAGTGGAGCGCGCGTCTATATTGCGGCAACTGCAGTTGCAATGATGCTGTTCTTTAATGTCGAACCGAAAAGCATTATGTTGGCAATTCTTGCGATCGCAATATGCTCCTTGGGTATAGCCTTGATGGGGGGCATCCGCTCTGTCATCTGGAGTGATCTGGGTCAGTTTATCGTCTACTTCGGTGCAGCCCTTATTGCTCTGTTCAGTCTCTGGTCGCAGTTATCGCTGACTCCGGCTGAAATGTTCTCTGCCCTGCGTGAAACTCCTGAAGGAGTAAATAAACTCGTCCTCTTCGATTTCTCGACAGATTTTTCTAGACCTTTCACGGTATGGGCGATATTGACCGGCGTATTTCTGCTTAATATCGGTAACTTCGGGCTCGATCAGGATACGACGCAACGACTGTTGACTTGCCGTGATGCCAAGGCGGCTGGGCGGGCAATGATCTCCTCTTCGTTTGTGGCGATTCCGATTGTCCTGGTTTTTGTAACGATTGGACAGCTTTTATACCTGCTCTATGAACGTCCTGAACTGATGGCCTCCACGAGCCGAGGCGAACTGATGCCGGAATTCAATGGGGAAAGTATTACCGTTTTCATGTCTTATATATTGTCCGAGATGCCAGCCGGTGTGCGTGGATTAGCTACAGCCGGCATAGTAGCTGCTGCCATTTCAACAATGAATTCCGGATTGAGTGCTATGTCATCGGTGTTGATAAGCGATTTTTATCACCCTTGGAAAGAGGCGAAAGCAAGGAGTAACCCCGAGCATTATGTGTTGGCTGGCCGATTAGGTATGCTCCTGTTCAGTGTTCTTCTGTCGGCCATGGCTGTATTATGTTTCTACTGGCAACGTTACACAGACATGGCTCTACTTGAGTTTGCGCTTGCTGTCATGTCGTTCGCTTATGCCGGTCTCATTGGAGTATTCTTTACTGCAGTATTCACTAATCGGGGATCGTCGGTCTCAGTAATTGCAGCACTTGTTGCTGGATTCATGACGATTCTCATGCAGCAAAGCTATGTGGTCGATTCGCTCGGGCTTTGGGCTCAAATGAAATCTCTTTCGTTTCCCTGGCAGCTACTGGTCGGTGTTGCCGTTGCCATAAGTGTGTGTATGGTTGGTGCGAAGGAGTCGGCTCGAACTGAATGAGGAGGAATTGAGGCATGCGATATATTCTTGGCATTGATGCTGGTGGCAGCCAGTCCAGGGCGCGGCTGACGAATCTCGAGGGAGCGATCATTGGAGAGGCGAATGCTGGTACGGCAAATGCCCGTATCGGCCTTGAAAAGTTACATGCTGTATTGATTTTGGTTGCCAGAAAAGCAATCGCTACTGCGGGACTCAACGAAAGCGACATGCCGTTGATAGATGCGGGAATGGGAATTGCAGGGATCTCCCGACCAGGTATGATGCAGGCACTTTCACAATTGGATTTTCCATTTCGCTCCGTCCGCCTGGAAACTGATGCTGCGATTGCGAATCTCGGTGCACACCTTGGCGAAGATGGAGCGACCTTGATCCTGGGCACCGGCAGCATTGCCTATATTAAAGTTGGAAATGCCATTACAACGATTGGTGGTTACGGCTTTCCGATATCTGACGAAGGCAGCGGTGCGGCCCTCGGACTAAGTGCCATGCGGCATGCTTTGCGTGCACTTGATGGACGGACTAAACCGACTCCCTTGAGTACAGCAGTAACGGCCAAATTCGAGCATGATACTACGCGCGCGATAGCATGGATGGATGAAGCTACGCCCAAGGATTATGCAGCTTTCGCTCCCATGATCATGGAATATGCTGAGAGGAACGACGAAATCGCATGTTCGATTGTAGAGGAAGCTGTCAGACATGTTGAGCGTTTCATTGAAACAATTTTCGATAAGGGTGCACCAAGATGCGCACTGGCCGGCGGGTTATCGCAGCAATTACAGCCTTGGTTGCGTGGACGCACTGCAGCTAAACTGAGCGAATGCAAAGGTGATTCACTGGATGGAGCACTGTTACTGGCTCGGAGGGAATAGTCTACTATAGTATACTGATGATGATATGAAGGCATCTGGCGTGGAGACGTTTAACCTGGACATACTTGAATTCAATGGCTAGATGCAACTTGCTCTAAAAGAATAGGAGTTTCTGCTATATCTTGCTATCTCAACCAAAATGAAAATTGGATTTAATGCATATGAAAACTAATCAATCATTGAGTAGTCCATTTTTGGCATTAATTTTTTAGACTTATAATTATTGCGCTAAATCTTAAAATTCTGACTAGTATTCAGATGGTATCGATTTGCAGTAAATCAGTTCATTTATGGCTTCCGGTAGTCCTGCTGCCAGCAATTCCAGCTAGCTCACTTGGGCAAGTAAAATCAGGGGTCCCCGGCTGAGACGACAACGTTGGAGACTGTGGACAGCGATGGCACCTGAATCAGGTGCCATTGAACAAGTCACACCCAAATTTGATAGTAAACTTTCTTGAATTCCGGGAAACCGATCCTGACGGGAAACGGCAACGCTTCTCCTGGGTCACCGACCTCAAAATCAACGCACAGAATGTGGAAAAGATCATGAGGGCGGGTCGTGCGCGCTGGAAAGTGGAGAGTGAGACATTTAACACCCTGAAGAACCAAGGCTATCATTCTGAGCACAATTTCGGTCACGGCAAGCATTTCCTGGCATCAGTGTTCTCCAACCTGATGATGCTGGCCTTCCTGATGGATCAGGTTCAGGGCCTGTGCTGTCAACTATTCCAACAGGCGCAGGAAAAGGCGGAACGGCCCCGTTATTTCTGGCACAAGATCAGGAGCATGTTTGATTGGTGGCTACTACCCGACTGGGAAACACTGTACGGCAGTATCGCCTATGGCATTGAGGCCCAAGTACCAAGGGTACCCGAGATAAACAGTTGATGATGACCCGTTATGGCTGATGGTGTAATGTTCAGATCCGTCAGCAAAAAGCTGGAAGTGTAACGTCAGTCAGAAAGAGGAGGGGTTGCTTGTAACTGCAAGTCGTATTGAGTGGATAATTAGCTGATGAGAACGCATTCTGACGAGTAAAAACCATGGAAAATCAGTGGGCAGACATCATTCTGGCTGAGATTATACTCAAATCATAGGCACAAACCCACTGACGAATTTTTAGCAGGGATTGCTGGTACTTTGCCAAAAACAATCTGAAGATTTCACTCAGGAGAGCTGCTTACAGAGATATTTCATAAGGATTCTCTGAAACCAAAGAACAGGCAATACTGGCTTCAGTTTCATAATGATCTGATAGAAAAACTGCTGAGATCAGGTGAAATTTTATTTCAGAAATCAGCCGTTTGTGGTATAAAACATCCGTCCAAAGGTCCCTTCGGGATCCTGAGGGCTTTAAAGTAAATCAACGTCGCACATACACCGACACATGTGTTCCGGGTGCCCGTGACTGGTAGCAGCTGCGGGTTGAACTATGGGGTGTGTGGAGGCTTAACCCAAAAGGTAACAACATGACTGTAAGCATGAAAGAAATGCTCCGTGCAGGGGTGCATTTTGGACACCAGTGTCGCTACTGGAATCCGAAAATGGAACCCTACATTTTTGGAGCCCGCAACAAGATACATATCATCAATCTGGAAAAAACCGTTCCTGCGTTTCGGGCCGCTTTGGATGAGGTGGCCGAACTGGCGGAGAAAAAGAAAAAGATTCTGTTTGTCGGCACCAAGCGTGCTGCCGCCAAGATTGTTCGAGAGCAAGCCGAGCGGGCAGGTATGCCCTATGTGAATCACCGCTGGCTCGGGGGCATGCTCACCAACTACAAAACTATCCGCGGTTCCATCAAGCGTCTCAAAGAACTCGAAACCCAAGAGGCGGACGGCACCTTTAATCGCTTGACCAAGAAGGAGGCTCTGATGCTAAGTCGGGCCAGGGACAAGCTTGAGCGCAGTATTGGCGGGATCAAGGATATGGGTGGGCTACCCGATGCATTGTTCGTAATTGATGTGGAGCATGAGCGCATCGCCGTCACTGAGGCTAGTAGCTTGAAAATCCCGGTGATTGGTGTTGTCGATACCAATAGTGATCCTCAGGGTGTGGATTATGTAATTCCGGGTAATGACGATGCCATCCGTGCCATTGGCTTGTATGCGACAGCCGTGGCTGATGCCTGCCTCAATGGGCAAAAGCGCAATGACCCTGCAGGGTTAGAAAGTGAGTTTGTGGAAGTTGAGGAAGAGTCCGCAGTTCCGTCTTCGGGTGAGAAGACTGCATCCACTGCTCAAACTGCAGGAGAGACCCTGGCAACACCGATATCTGAAGTTGAGATGGCAGATAAGGTCGACGGTGGTACGTCAGATTCAGCAGAAGCAGCCAAGACATCGCTAGCCGAGCCAAAGGAAAGTTTAACAGAGGCAGCACAGGAGACTGATGCCGAATCGGCGGAGAAAGCACCCCAGGCTGCACCGGAGCAGGAAGCTGAAGCCGTGGTTGAGAAAAAGGCTGAAGCGAAAGTGACCACCAAGACAAAAGTGGTTGTCAAAAAGAAAGCCGCAGCCAAAAAGAAGACTCCCAGCGGGGAAACGGCATCAGCCGAAGATGAAGGTTAAACAACTTCTGTCAGTTTTGGACGGTTGATCTGGGCTTATAAATAATTTAAGGCCCGGTAGTCAGCTTTTGGATCAGCAATTTATGTGGTCCGGGTAATGTCGCTGCCGCTTGCAACATGCCTGAAAACTTGTTGTCAAAACAGGCAATGCTGAGGTTGCTGTGGCAGCGTCATAAAACAAGCCACAATATTATTTTTTGGCAACCTGACCCGATAAGTTTGTTGTCCAGTGCAGTTCGCACTGGCTGACTCTCAGGGATTTTTCCAGAGCAGTAGGTGAAAGCGAGTTGGCAAAAAACAGCACGAAATCAGTCACCGAATAACCGGAAGAGATTTACGAGGCAAAAAATGGCAACAATTACTGCAAGCATGGTGAAGGAGCTGCGCGAACGCACTGGTCTTGGCATGATGGACTGCAAGAAGGCGCTAGCTCAGACCTCAGGTGATATGGAGAAGGCGATTGAGGATTTGCGTAAGGCCAGTGGACTCAAAGCTGCCAAAAAAGCAAGTCGTATAGCTGCCGAAGGAGTGGTTCTTACCCGTATCGCCGAGGAAGGCAATTATGGGGTTATTCTGGAGGTCAACAGCGAAACGGATTTTGTCGCCCGCGATGACAATTTCCTGCATTTTGCCGAACAGGCACTGGGAGCCGCCTATTCCCACAAGGAAGCCGATATCATGGCCATCCTTGACAGTGGACTGGAAGATGCGAGGCAGGCATTGGTGCAGAAAATCGGCGAAAACATCAATCTGCGAAGAGTTGAGCGTATTGATATTAACGGTGCCAGCAACGGCGTGGTGGAAAGCTATATTCATAACGGCAAGATCGGGGTACTGATTGCCCTTGAAGGGGGCAATGAGACCCTGGCCCGGGATATTGCCATGCATATTGCGGCAGTGAACCCGTTGGTAGTGCGGGCTGAGGATATTCCCGCTGAGGTACTTGCCAAAGAAACGGAGATCTATGCAGCGCAGGCCAGGGAAAGTGGCAAACCCGAAAAATTTGTTGACAAGATAATTGAGGGAAGATTGCGAAAATACAAGGCTGAGGTCAGTCTGTTGGATCAGCCTTTTGTGAGAGATCCGGATTCCAAAGTCGGCGAGTTGCTGGCGCAGGCCAGTGCCGCCGTCATTCGCTATGTGCGTTATGAGGTCGGTGAGGGCATCGAAAAAGAAGAAGGGAACTTTGCGGCAGAAGTTGCAGCACAACTGGCAAGTTAGGCAGTTGCTCGTCCTTTTAGTCTTTGGTAGTTCTCTTCAGGTGAACGGGAGCAACAGGATAAAACGATGCCCCAAAGAAGCCGCAAGTATGACCGCATCCTGCTGAAGTTGTCAGGCGAGGCACTTACCGGGGAGGCTGAGTTTGGTATTGACCCCAAGGTCCTTGACCGCATGGCGGTGGAAGTAGGGCAGCTCGTGGGGCTGGGTGTGCAGGTCGGCATGGTCATTGGCGGCGGTAACCTGTTCCGTGGTGCCTTGCTGCATGCAGCTGGCATGGAACGGGTCACAGGTGATCACATGGGAATGCTGGCTACCGTGATGAATGCACTGGCCATGCGTGATGCCTTGGAGCGGGCCAGTATTCCAACTCGGGTGATGTCTGCTGTGCAAATGAGTGGCATGGTAGAACATTATGATCGGCGTACCGCCATTCGGCATCTCAATGCCGGCGACGTGGTGATTTTTTCCGCCGGTACCGGTAACCCGTTTTTTACCACCGACTCGGCGGCCTGCCTGCGCGGCATCGAAATAGATGCTGACTTAATCCTGAAAGCAACCAGGGTTGACGGAGTTTACTCAGCCGATCCAGAAACAGACCCCGAAGCAGTTAAGTACGACAGCCTGTCCTATGACGAGGTAATCCGTAAGGGTCTTGGGGTGATGGATTTGACCGCCATTTGTCTAAGTCGGGACCATGAGATTCCAATCAAGGTGTTCAACATGACCAGACATGGTGCGTTGTTGGACAATGTCATGGGCAAGCCCGATGGCACCTTGATTAGCAATCCTGGTGAGACAGCAGAGCCATAGTTTCAGGATAGCGACTGCAGGTTTCTGCTGCACTGAGTTTTTCGAAAATCCGGCAGGAGAATCGGGTAGAGGCAAGAAGAGACAAGTGACTAGGTTGAGCAAGCAATAATGTGCAGCTGAAGAGAGCGCACCAGAGGGATTGATCAATGATTGATGACATTATTCAAGATGCCGAGGAGCGAATGCAGAAGAGTCTGGTTGCACTGGACGAAGCCTTCAAGCGAATTCGTACCGGTCGGGCCCATCCTGGTTTACTGGACAGCGTCGTTGTATCTTATTACGGTGCCGAGACTCCCCTGAGGCAATTAGCCAATGTCACGGTTGAGGAAGGCCGATCGCTGATAATCTCCCCTTGGGAAAAGCAGCTCGTCGGCGAAATTGAGAAAGCTATCCTGAAATCAAATTTGGGTCTTAATCCATCCAATAATGGCGATACCCTGCGTGTTCCAATGCCGCCACTAACCGAGGAAACCCGCCGCGAGTTCACCCGACAGGCCAGAACGGAAGCCGAAAATTCCCGCGTTGCCATTCGCAATATCCGTCGCAATGCGAATACAGACTTCAAGGATTTGCAGAGGGAAAAGGCGATTTCCGAGGACGAACAGCGTCGGGCCGAGGAACGAATCGGCAAACTCACCGAGAAGTATATCAGTGGGGTAGATGCAGCCTACCAGATCAAAGAAGAAGATCTGCTGTCATTCTGAATGTCGACAAGCGAAGTGTCAGCACTGCCCGGTCATATTGCCATCATTATGGACGGTAACAACCGTTGGGCACGATCAAAAGGGCTGCCGACCAAGAAAGGGCATCGTTACGGAGCTGAGGCGGCGCGGGAGATTGTTTATGCCTGTGTAGAGCAACGCATTCCCTACCTGACGCTGTTTGCATTCAGTAATGAAAACTGGCTACGCCCTACGGTTGAGGTACAGTCTCTGATGGCCCTGTTTGTCATGGTGCTCAAGCGGCATGAGATCAGGCAGCTACACAGCAACAATGTCAGAATAATGTTCGCTGGCAAGCGCTCCGGCTTCTCGCCCAGACTGCTTCGCAGTATGCAGGAGGCTGAGGCTCTCACTGATGGCAACTCCGGTACCCGACTCATTGTGGCCGCTGACTATGGTGGACGCTGGGATATTACCGAGGCTGCCAGGTCTCTGGCCAGGAAAGTTGAGTCGGGCAAACTGACCAGTCATGAAATTGATGATTCAATTCTGCGCCAGCACACCAGTCTGGGAGAGATCCCTGATCCCGATTTATGCATTCGTACCGGGGGTGAACATCGGATCAGCAATTTCCTGCTATGGAACTTTGCCTACACTGAGCTGTATTTTACCGACTGTTTCTGGCCCGATTTCAATAAATTCCATCTTCAGATGGCCCTCGATGATTATGCCAGTCGGCAGCGTCGATTTGGTAGCCATGACAAGCCAGCAGAGCCTGTTATGAACAACAGCAAGGATCGCTGCTTTGATTGAGGGGTTGAAACTCCGTGTTATTACGGCCGTGGCCCTAATGGTTTCTTTGGTGCTGGTGAGTATTCTGGTGCCACCTTATTTTTTTGCTTTCCTAATGGCATTTTTGGTACTGATGGCCACTTGGGAATGGGCTGGGCTGGTGGGGCTGGATAATTTCCGTTCCCGAGTCGCCTATCAGAGCACTGTGGCCCTGATGCTGGTCGGCACTTTTTTCCTGATCGAAGTGCGTCCATGTGCTACCGCCATCAATGCACTGCATGGCAGCATGATTCTCGTTTTGGGATTGTTGTGGTGGTTGCTTGCCTTTATCATGTTACTGGGCTTCCCGGGGAATACTCGTTACTGGGCAGATCGTTCGCGAATTGGTCTGATGGGAGTGCTGACACTTGTGCCTGCCTGGACAGGCATGGTGATGCTGAAATACCTGGCTCCCCAAGGGTATCTGATAATATCTCTGGTGACTCTGGTGGCGGCGGTGGACATTGGTGCCTACTTCGCTGGGACCTGCTATGGCAAGCGCAAGCTGGCACCAAAACTCAGCCCCAATAAATCCTGGGAAGGAGTGTGGGGTGGACTTTTTGCAACCATAGCTGTAGGACTGCTGTTTATCTGGTGCTTTGGGAGATTTGTGGTCAGTTTGAGTCTGTGGCAGGCAGTAGTGTTGATGTTGCTATGTCTACTAATAGCTTGGCTGGCGGTGGTGGGGGATCTGGTGGAAAGCATGTTAAAACGTCATTCTCATGTAAAGGACAGCGGGCAGTTGCTGCCGGGCCATGGCGGTCTGCTGGACCGGGTGGACAGTTTGATGGCGGTCACGCCGGGCTATGTGCTGACCGTGATGTTCACGCTTTTTGAAATGGAGTAGCTATGACAGATTCGCGCAAGCTTACCATCCTGGGATCCACCGGCTCGGTGGGCACCAGTACCCTTCAGGTGGTAAAAGAGGCGGAAGATATCGAAGTCTTTGCCCTGACCGCTCACACTAACCGTGGGCGTTTGCTTGAGCAATGTCAGCAATTCAGGCCCCGCTTTGCGGTACTGGTGGAGCCGGATGCTGCCGGGGACCTGGCCCAGGCATTACAGCAGACAGCACCGAACACGGAGTTGTTGACAGGAACTGAGGCACTTTGTCGCGTGGCATCGCACTCAGATGTTGACATGATTATGGCAGCGATTGTTGGCGGAGCTGGTCTGGAATCCAGCCTGGCAGCCGTGGAGGCCGGTAAGCATCTTCTGCTGGCCAACAAGGAATCGTTGGTGATGTCGGGATCACTGTTTATGGAGACGGCCCAATCACATGGGGCGACCCTGCTGCCGATTGACAGTGAACACAATGCCGTGTTCCAGTGTCTTCCTACTGCCTTGCAGCAACATATTGGGGATCGCAGTCATGCCGACATTGAGAAGATTACCCTTACTGCCTCGGGTGGACCGTTTCTGGATTTGCCGTTGGCAGAGCAGACCGGGGTCACCCCGGCTCAGGCCTGTAAGCATCCGCGCTGGTCCATGGGCCGCAAGATTTCAGTGGATTCGGCCACCATGATGAACAAGGGGCTGGAACTGATTGAGGCCAGTTTACTGTTCAACCTGCCTCCGGAAAAAATTGATGTGGTGATCCACCCGCAGTCAATCATACATTCCATGGTGCATTATCTGGATGGATCGGTGCTGGCGCAGATGGCCAACCCGGACATGCGGGTGCCTATCACCCATGGCTTGGCTTGGCCGCAGCGCATGCCTTCGGGTACTACTGCGCTGGATTTGGCCGAGATTGGGCGGCTAGACTTCAGGGAACCGGATACGGAGCGATTTCCCTGTCTACGACTGGGTAGGGAGGCTGCACAACAAGGAGGTACGGCACCGGTTATACTGAATGCAGCCAACGAGGTCGCAGTGGCGGCCTTCCTGGAGGGGCGGCTGGGATTTGTGGAGATAGCACAGGTTATTGAGCAAGCTCTTGCGGAAATTCCGAGTGAGGCGGCACCTCGTCTGGAAAGTATTCTGGAAATCGACGGGGCGGCAAGAAAGTTGGCTAGGGAATTGGTGGGGAACAGGTGAACTCAGATGTCCTGACCTTAATAGTTGCTCGACAGCAGTGAAATTCTGAATACTTACTGTACTATTATATAGTTATGAATGATTACCGAAATTTTTGCAGATGTTAACATTGCTAATTCCTGCTAATTTACCATGACAGTTTCTCGACTGGCGATCTTGCTTCACATGGCTTACTGGCTGCCTGAAGATAGACGAAATTCGGCTTGAAGCTGTCATGACATTAGCAGAAAAAAATACATGAAGTCAGGACATCTGAAATTATCCCTGTGATACGCATAGTCTTCAGATTTGATAAAAGCAAAATCAATGAAAGCAATTTATTTTGGTCCAGGATCAGCCTGCCAAGGAAATCAAAGTTGGAGTATTGCAGTCAATTGACTAGTAGGTGGTATGATTTCCAGTCATTCAGATTTGGTCCATTGGTTTTAAGGATTCTGTGGTAATCACCATGCTTGAGATTTTGATCAGCATTATAGCCCTGCTCGTGACCTTAGGGATTCTGGTGACCATACATGAATTTGGTCATTTTTGGGTGGCGCGTCGCTGTGGTGTCCAGGTATTGCGCTTTTCGGTCGGCTTTGGCAAGGCCATATTCAGATGGCTTGGTAAAGATGGTGTTGAGTACGTCATTGCACCAATTCCTTTAGGCGGTTATGTCAAAATGCTGGGGCAGGAGGACTTGGATGTTGCCGAGGAAACTCCAGAGTCGCTGCGCCAATATTCCTTTGCCTACAAGCCTCTGTGGCAGCGCATGGCCATTGTGGCAGCCGGTCCAGCCGCCAATTTTCTGCTGGCCATTGTGGTGTTCTGGATTATTAATCTAACTTGGGGAGTTCATGGTATTGCCCCAGTGGTCAACGCTGTTGTTGATGATTCTCCGGCCGAGATGGCCGGTCTTGCCACTGGTGACCAGATTCTGGCCGTGGACGGCGAGGACACTTTCATTTGGCAACAGGTTCTAATGCAACTGTTCACGCGGCTTGGAGAAACTGGTGAACTGGTATTGACCATTGATCCGGTGGATTCTTCTGTAGTGCGTGAGGTCAGTATCCCTATTGAGGACTGGATGGGGGAGGAGACTGAGCCTGATTTGCTGTCTGAGTTGGGTATTCTACGATTCGATATTCCGGCCTTGATTGCCGAAGTGGTACCTGGCCAGCCAGCCGAAGTCAGCGGATTGGGCCCCGGTGATCAAATAGAGAGTGTCAACGGGCAAGAAATTCACGGCTGGATGCACTGGGTCTCGGTGATTCGCAACAACCCGGACACTTCTCTGGAAGTACAGGTTAGCCGTGATGGACAGATCCGGACTCTGGATTTGCGTCCAAAGGTTGTTCAGTTGGAGGATGGCAGAGTTGAGGGCAGCATTGGTGCCTATGTCCAGTCAACCAGTCTGCTCCAGAGTGTGCCTCCCGAGTACCGGCGAGAGGTTCGCTACGGACCGTTTATGGCCCTTGGTGCCGCCATGCAGGAGACCTGGGAAAAATCGGTCTTTGTGCTGGATTCGGTGAAGAAATTGATTATTGGTCTTATCTCTGTAAAAAATATCAACGGACCGATCACCATTGCACAGGTAGCCGGACAGACGGCAACCTATGGGCCGGAAATTTATCTGGGTTTCCTGGCTCTGCTCAGTATCTCTTTAGGTGTGATGAACTTGCTGCCGATACCGGTACTTGATGGAGGTCATCTGTTGTACTATCTGATCGAAGCGGTGATTCGCCGTCCGGTTCCGCCACGAATCCAGGCCTGGGGGCTGCAGCTTGGACTCTTGATTATCGCCGGGATCATGGTGCTGGCGTTCTATAATGATGTGACCCGATTGCTCTAAATCTGCCCTGTTGTGATTTACCCCGTATTTCCCTATTCCTGGCACGTAGTGCCAACCTGGTCTTGCTGCAATACCCACGCTGGGAGCTGACAGGCAGTCACCGTTAGTTGTTACCTGATGAAGAAACTGCTTTTTTTTCACCTGATGCCGCTGTTGCTGTTATCAAGTCCAGGACTGCACAATTCCGCATTCGCCCAAAGTTTCGAGATCGCCGACATCATTGTAGACGGCTACCAACGCATCTCTCCGGGCATCATTTACAGTCTGTTACCAGTGGGAATCGGCGATGAGATGACCGAGGGGACAGCGGCAGAAATCATTCGTGAAATGGTGGCCTCGGAGTATTTTGACGAGATTGAGGTGTCCCGCGAGGGCAATGTGCTAATCATCAGCGTACTGGAAAGGCCTTCTGTAGCTGAAATCAGTATTGAGGGCAACAGTGTTCTGGAGACCGAAGATATTCTGGACAATATGGCTAATGCTGATATTGCTGAGGGCCAGATATTTACCCGGGCTGCCCTAGAGGCTATTCAACAGGGCATTCAGGATGTGTATTCCTCAAGAGGTCGTTATGGTGCGGCGGTTGAAGTCGAGGTAGAGGAACTGCCGAGAAACCGGGTATCGATAAGCCTTGATATCAATGAAGGGGAAGAATCGCGTATCCGCCATATCAATATCATAGGCAACGAAAATTTTGAAGAGGAGCAACTATTGGACTTGCTGGAGTTGGGTACCAAGCCTTGGTATTTGTTCCTTAGTCGCAGGGATCGTTACTCCCGAGAGCAATTCTCTGGCGACCTCGAAAGGCTGGAATCTTTCTATCTGGACAATGGCTATGTGGGATTCACTGTGGACTCCACCCCGATCTCCATTACGCCTGACCGCAAGGAAGTCTATATCACTATCAATATCACCGAAGGTACGCGCTACACGGTGGACAACATAGATCTGGCGGGAGATTTGGTGGATGCGGAGGCCCTGCTCAGGGCGGCTATTTTTGTTCGACCAGGTCAGATCTATTCCCAAAGCCTGGTGACCGGTACCGAGGAGATTATGGTGCAGTTCCTGGGCAATCTTGGCTATGCCTTTGCCGAGGCCACCGGGATTCCGGAAGTTAATGAAGAAGATGAGACAGTGGATATCACTTTCTTCATAGAACCAGGCAATCGCACCTATGTAAATCGCATCAATTTCACCGGCAACCTGTCAACAGCTGATGAGGTGCTGCGCCGCGAGATGCGGCAGTTGGAGAGTGCCCCGGCTTCCAGCTTGCAGATTGAGCAATCGAAAGTGCGGTTGGAAAGACTCGGATATTTTGAAACGGTAGAAGTGGAGACTGAGGAGGTTCCCGGCACGGAAGACCAGATTGATGTGAATTACGAGGTCAATGAGCAAAATTTCGGTGCCGTGAGTTTTCAAGTGGGTACCGGAGGTGGCGGAAACTTTTTTCTCAGTTCTTCCCTGCAAGCACAAAACTTTCTGGGTACCGGACGTACAGTGGGGATCGGAGTAAACCGGAGCCGGTTTCAAAGCGGGTTAAACCTGCAGTATGTGGACCCTTACTATACCCCCGATGGGGTCAGCCGTGGCTTCAATATCTTTGCCCGGGAAATTGATTCCCCGTTCAATGTGTCCAATTTCAATACCACCTCATTTGGCGGCAGTGTCAGTTTCAGCTATCCGCTCAGTGAGGTACAGATACTGGGCTTTGATCTGGGTT
Source organism: Gammaproteobacteria bacterium (assembly GCA_026710425.1). GTDB lineage: Bacteria > Pseudomonadota > Gammaproteobacteria > Pseudomonadales > Pseudohongiellaceae > UBA9145. Next base: position 6,874 of record JAPORB010000144.1, on the reverse strand, counting down.
ATACGCACACAGAACTCGGGACCGGGGTTGGCTCGGTCCAAGAAATCATTGCCAGTCCGACACTGATCGATGGCATAGACCGTTATGTGATACGGCCCGCCAACCCTGATTCCAGTCTGGGGCCGATTCAGGATGCACTGCTCGGGAACGTGGCTGACCTGCGATCGGATCAGTTGCAGGCTCCTCCTGAGCCAGGCTTTGTGGACAAGTTCGGTGATACATTTGACAACTTCACCATTACTGGCAACTGGTTCAGGAATACCTTGAATCGTGGTCAGCTGGCGAATGATGGAGCCCTGCACCGCATAGGTCTTGAGGTTACCTTGCCGGGTAGTGATCTGGAATATGTAAGGCTGACTTATAACAACCAGATGTACTGGCCACTGAGCGCAGACCGTCGCTGGGCCCTGGGCTTGACCACCAACCTCGGGTATGGCTTTGGTTATGGCGACAGTACTGGGGAATTTCCGTTTTTCAACAATTTCTTTGCCGGCGGCCTGATTCTTCGCGGTGGTCGGGTCCGCGGTTTTGAGGAGAATAGTCTTGGCCCGGAGAGCACCGCCGGAGCCCGCTATCTGACCGAAGGGCCGATTTCCCTGATGCGGGACGAAAACGGGGAAATTTTGCTGGATGAAAACGGCAATGCACGCTTCGGCAATGAGTTTGGTTACCAGACCATGCAGCTGACTGATGACAATGGCAATGTGGTGCTGGATGCGGAAGGCAATCCGGAGGTGGCATTGTCGGTACAAAATTTCTTTTTGGATGAGGATTTTGACAGTTTCGGTGGTAACATACTGACTACGGCGACTCTGGAGCTTATCTTTCCGGTGCCATTTGTGCCCAATCAGAATCAAGTCAGGGCTTCGTTTTTTGTCGATGCCGGGAATGTGTTCTCTTCAAACTGTTCTGAGAGGCGACGCCTGTTCAAGAACTGCTCGGATTTTGATCTAGGACAGATACGCTACTCAGCGGGGCTATCGGTAACCTACCTGTCGCCCTTTGGACCGTTAAGCTTTTACCTTGCTGCGCCATTCGGAAAAGAGGGGGACGACACCAAGAGTTTTGATTTTACAGTAGGACAGGGTTTTTAATCCCCGGCGCAGGATTGGTTCCAGTTGGGTTGCCAGTGTGATGACTATAGCGAAAAGAGCCAGCAGGTTGCAGACCCGAGCCAAGGATCATACTAGAGATGGATCGGGATAACTGCTGACTGATTACAGTTAAACTGGTGGACCAGCAATGCATAGTGGAGATTAGCTACAGAAACTGGTAAATCCTATTCTGCTAATTTCGGACAAATAAGAATCAGTCTGGGTATTTTAACTAGGGAATACTCTATTACAGGAGTGCTTGGATCGCTTCCCTGAAAGTTTATATCAGGATTCAAAAACTTCATGGTGTTAAACTACAGGTGGAGAAGTACTGTCCAATAAGGTGTGTCAAGCTGTCTCTCGAAAGCGACAAGCTCAAAAAGATGCAAGAAGAGAAGAATAGTGTTGAATCAGATGGAGGTTATGTGTGAATAGATTAAGAGTCATGGTTACCTGCTTGTCAGGCAGGTTATTTGCGACCGGCACGTTGCTGGGATTGCTCATGCTGAGTCCTGCGGCATTTGGTCAAGACACCAAGATCGGTATAATTAATCCTTTGCAGGCACTGTTTAATTCTGATGCTGCCCGCGTCGTACAGGAAGAACTGGAGCAAGAGTTCAGTATCGACGAGGCCAGAGCCTCCGAGCTTACCGCACAGTTGCAGGCACTGCAGGAGCAGTTTCAGCGAGATGAAGCGGTCATGGATGAGGACGAGATTCGTCGCATGAATGCCGATGCCCAAGATCTGCAGGTACAATTACAACTCATCCAGGAAAGGGTACAGCAAGCCTTGCAGGAGAAAAACCAGGAGTTTCTTGCCTCTATGCAGGACGAGTTGGCTGAGGCGGTAACCGATGTGGTGGCCGAGGGAGGCTATGATTTAATCCTGAATGCGGAGAGTGCGCCGTATTTTGCGCCAGTACTAAATATTACTGCTCGGGTGACCGCCAAGCTGAATGAAAGATCGCAGCCCGCTGAGCAGTAGCAGTTGTCATACTGTCTACCATCAATGTGTCAGGTGACACAGTTGAGGGACGTGACAGCTGACCATGATAAAGCCTTACACACTCGGTGAGATAGCCTCCTTCCTGGGTACCAGATTGGTCGGTGACGGTCGTTGTGAAATCAGCGGCCTTGGTACCCTGGGTGGAGCTAGCCCAGGTCAACTGAGTTTTCTCAGCAACAAAGTATATCTTGACCAGCTGGCTACCTCGCAAGCTTCGGCCATTATCCTCGAAGAACAATTTGCTGACCGCAGTACAGCCAATCTCCTGGTGTCAGACCAACCTTATGTGTGTTTTGCGAGAGCCAGTTCTCTGTTTGCGGTCGCCCCCGCACTTGCTCCAGGCATTCACCCCAGTGCAGTGGTCGATAGTGGTGCAAGCGTATCGGAATCGGCCAGCATAGGTCCCCAAGTGGTCATTGAGTCAGGGGTGTTAGTCGGTGAGGGATCGATTATTGAGGCTGGTTGCATTGTTGGTAGGGGGAGCCGCCTTGGCAGTAATTGTCGGTTACACAGTCGCGTCACCCTTTACCACGATGTAAAACTTGGTGATCATGTTATCATTCACAGTGGGGCGGTAATTGGTGCCGACGGCTTCGGATTTGCTTTTGATGGCGAACGTCTGGTGAAAATCCATCAATTGGGCAGTGTAGACATTGGCAATGAAGTGGAAATAGGTGCGGGCACCACCATTGACCGGGGTACTATTGATGACACAGTTATAGAACATGGGGTTAAAATAGATAACCAGGTACAGATCGGACATAATTCACGGGTAGGTGAACATACAGTGATCTGTGGGTGCACGGCGATTGCAGGTAGTGCCATGATTGGAAAACATTGCGTTCTCGGCGGAGCCAGTGGCATGGTCGGTCATCTACATATTGCCGATGGTGTTGAAGTGACTGCCATGTCTTTGGTCAGTCAGTCCATTACCGAGGCAGGACTTTATTCTTCAGGTACAGGGCAGATGAAGACATCGGACTGGAAACGGGCAGTGGTCAGGTTCCAGCAACTGGATAGCATGGCGCACCGACTCAGAAAAATTGAAAAATCACTCGAAGACAACTGAGGTAGCATTGTGGCAACAGACCATTGTCAGAGTACCGACAATTTCACTGGTGTTTAAGAGATTAAAGCTGGGAAAAATAGCGGTAGGCACAACTCAGCATGCACTGAAAAGTGCAATGCAGAAGATTAAAGATCGAAGCTTCGACACGTACGATGTTCCACTGGATATGACTTGGTACAGTGGCTCACTCTAGCCCCTGAAAATAAGGCAAAATACATGCTTCTGGACATCGAACAAATCAAGGAATATCTGCCTCAGCGTTATCCGTTTTTGCTTGTGGACCGGGTGGTTGAAATAGAACTTGGTAAATCCATCGTTGCTTACAAGAACGTCACCAATAATGAGCCTTTCTTTCAGGGCCATTTTCCTGGCAAGCCTATTATGCCGGGTGTGCTGATCATTGAGGCACTGGCCCAGGCAGCAGGTGTACTAGGATTCAAGAGTCAGGAAAAGAAACCCAAGGATGGTTTTATTTACTATTTTGTGGGTGCCGACGAAGTCCGTCTCCGACGCCCGGTAGTGCCCGGAGATCAATTACGGCTCGAAGCCAATGTAATCACTAATCGTCGCGGGATCTATCGGTTTTCGGCTAAGGCCTCGGTGGATGGCGAGACGGTTGGCACCATGAATATTCTTTGTGCAGAAAGGAAGGGTGATGTCGATTGATGCGAAGGGCAGGGTAATGGATATTAGGGCAAGTCACCTTAAAGATACTCTGTCGCAGGATGTGTCAGGGAATTCACCGGATTCCACCTCCCGTATTCATCCCAGTGCCAATGTTCACCCTAATGCCTCTATTGGACCGTGGTGCATTATCGGTCCCAATGTGGAAATTGGTGCAGGCAGTTTGCTTGAATCTCATGTGGTGATTCGCAGCAATACCCATATTGGCAAAAACAATCATATTTTCCAATTTTCTTCGATTGGTGAAGAACCTGCCGACAAGAAGTATGCGGGCGAGGAAACTTGGTTGGAAATTGGTGACAACAATGTATTTCGAGAGGGCGTTACTCTGCATCGCGGCACTGGTGCAGGTGGAGGAATCACCCGGGTCGGTTCGAATAATCTGATGATGGCTTATACCCATGTCGCCCATGATTGCATCATTGGCAGTAATGTAATTTTTGCCAATAATGTGGGATTGTGCGGTCATGTGGAGGTCGACGACTGGGTTTTTCTTGGAGGGTATGCTGGCGTAAATCAGTTTCTGTCCATAGGTGCCCATGCCTATATTGGTGGCATGACTCACATCATCAGCAACGTGCCGGCCTTCATGCTGGTGAGTGGCCGACCGGCCACGGTGCGCAGTATCAATACCATAGGCTTGGAGCGGCGCGGTTTTGATAATGAAGTCATTGGGCAGTTGCGAGAAGCCTTTAAAATCCTATACCGGCGCAACTATAGCCTGCAGGAAGCTATTGATCAGCTGAAAGTCATGGCAGAAAAGCGTGAGGCACTTCAGGTGTTGGTCAACTCGCTGGAATTGTCGAAAAAAGGCATAACTCGTTAGCCCCTGTGAGCTGGCGGGTGCAACCCATGGCATGCCTGACCAGCTTCGAATAGGTATTGTTGCCGGCGAAAAGTCAGGTGACATTCTGGGAGCAGGCCTAATCAAGGCACTGCGCGAACTACGCCCTGATGTCGGGTTCATAGGCATCGGCGGTAAGGACATGGTGGCTGTCGGTTGCGAATCCGTGGCACCCATGGAGCGATTGTCGGTGATGGGTTTTGTGGAACCTATTGGCCGCCTTCCGGAACTGTTTGCCATAAAGCGACAGCTGTTGTCCTTGTTTGCCAATAACCCGCCTGTTTGTTTCATTGGCATTGACTCCCCTGAATTTAATCTTCGACTTGAGGCTGCACTTAAAAGGCTGGGTATTCCAACTGTCCATTATGTTAGCCCCAGTGTTTGGGCTTATCGGCATAGGCGAATTCTGAGAATTCGTACTGCTGTAGATCTGATGCTGACTTTGTTTCCTTTCGAGACAGCGATTTACGAGGAACATGGGGTGCAGGTAAGATGTGTTGGTCATCCGCTAGCTGATCAGATTGGCCTTGAAGACCGCAGAAACGAGCACCGCAAGCAGTATGGGCTGGCGATAGATGAGCCGGTAGTGGCTTTGCTGCCGGGCAGCCGGACCAGCGAGATTGTTCGGTTGGCACCAATCTTTTTTTCGGCGGCGATGGAGGTCATTGACAAATTACCCCGGCTAAGATTTTTAATCCCTTCAAGTGGCGTAGAGGCAAGGGATTGTATTGAAAACCAGCTACTGGCAGCGGGTGTGAGTGGGCAGGAAAGATTCACCTTGGTTGAGGATTCTCGAGCTGCAATGTCTGCGGCGGATTTGGTATTGCTGGCCAGTGGTACTGCCACCTTGGAAGCCATGTTGCTGCGACGGCCCATGGTGGTGTGCTATCGGCTGGCCAGGCTGACCTATGCGTTGGCCTCAAGGATGGTGAAGGTGCCCCACATTGCTTTGCCGAATTTGTTGTCTGGTCAGCGGTTGGTGCCCGAATATATTCAGAGCGATGTCACATGCGAGAACCTATGTCGTGAAATCATCAGTTTTTTTGAGGGATCTGGGGTGAATACTGAACTGATGGCGAGATTTGAGTTGCTACATCTCTCATTGCGTAAGGATGCCTCCATGACGGCGGCCAGGGCCATTGAAGGGTTGCTGGCGCAATCGCCATGAAATTCAATCGGATGAGGCGGTTCGAAGTCTCTGTCTTGAAGCTACCATAAGAATGAAATCAGTCTAATGCAAATGCCTCCGCTGTTCAGTGAGTTTCAGGTTAGTGCACGGTATGGACTTGTTGCTGGTACCGATGAGGCTGGGAGGGGACCACTGGCTGGTGATGTCATTGCTGCCGCTGTGATTCTGGATTCCGGTATTAGCATTGCCGGGCTGAATGATTCAAAAAAGCTGACTGCACTGCAGAGGGAAAACTGTTTTCGAGAGATCCGGCACAAGGCTCAAGCTTTTGCCATTGAGCGAGCCACTGTGGAAGAGATAGACCGTCTCAATATACTTCAGGCCAGCCTGTTGGCCATGCAGCGTGCTGTGGAGGCATTGACTCCGCAGCCACAGTTTGTCTACGTGGATGGCAATCATTGTCCCAAGTGGTCCTATCTCTCCCAGGCAGTGATTAAAGGGGATTCCAGAGTTGCAGCTATTGCTGCTGCATCGGTATTGGCCAAGGTGACCCGCGATCGGGAGATGATCGCGTTGGATCAACAGTATCCGGGGTATGGTTTTGCCAGACACAAGGGCTACCCGACTGAACATCATCTGAAGGTACTACGGTATCTAGGTCCGTCACCTGTGCATCGCAGGTCTTTTGGACCTGTGGCTGCCTGCATTGTCGAGCAATCAGTCGCTTCGTCACCAGGCACAGTTGAAACAAGCTAGCAATAAGATGCTATCAGCGATCGGCTAGTTAACCCTTCTTGTGTTGCTTGGATTTACACTGTGGCTATAGTAGGGCCAATTTCCACCAAGTTGTGTTCATTTGTCCATTTGGCTATAGGTAGTTTTGATTGGCATCAATGCCTACTTGGATTTTGAGCACATCAATCGCAAGGCAGGCACGAGAGAGAAACTTTAAAAAGTTTGCAATGAATGTAGGGCAAAACCAGTATGGTGATGATCGCGGCACTGGAAGACAAGATTGTCCAGAAGGCGGTGACTGACATGATTCTGA